>NZ_JBEXYE010000004.1:397190-451794 GCF_040630785.1 Nocardia sp. NPDC005746 | reverse complement strand
TCGAGTGATCGCCCGGCATGTATTTCCGCAGGTGGGCGGCGGCTTGTGTCCATGACCAGGCCCGCTATCCGGGTTCGATTCCCGGCAGCTCCACCTCGAAGGCCCCTCACCACCAGGTGAGGGGCCTTCTTCATGTCTCCGTTGTCGCCGAATATCCAGCGGCGCCGGTCGTTGCGAGCCGCTGTCATCCATGTCAGCGGATGTGTCAGGTTGGTGTCAGGGCGCTGTCAGTCCGCGCGGCCATTGTGTGTCCATCGAACAAAGACGACCGGGACCGAACCCGGTTGGGATCAGCAGATATTCGAAGGAGACACAACCATGACCATCACCCTGACCGACCAGGACAAGGCCACCATCCGCACCGCCGCCTACGGCGCGGTCGCCCTGCTGTCCGCCGCCGGGGCGCCCCACAAGGGCAGCAGCCAGGGCTCAATCGCCCTCACCTCCGCGACCGGCGTGGTCGGGCACGTGCTCTCCACCCGGGCACGTGACATCCACTTGGACGGCAAGAACGTCGCCGAGCTGGCCGATCAGGTACTGCCTGCCCTGACCGCGGCGATCACTCTGCTCGATGCGCAGGATCCGGCCGAGGCCGCCAACTTCCGCGACACCGTACTGGTCGCGGTCGACGCCACCGCCCAGGCCAAGGGCGATCCCAGCCCGGCGGTGACCGCCATGGCCCGCAAGATCACCGCAGCCCTCGACGCCGCGTGACCCGATGACCACTTCCGGCCGGATACGGTCGGAAGTGGTTGCAGGACAGATATTTTCTCGCTCACACGGACCAGGATTGGTTGAAGATCAGGAGAACCATGACACGCGAATTGGTCTACCAACCATGGTGTCACCAAACTGATCTACGACGTCGTGCACTGATCGGGTTGCCCCTCACACCGGGGGAACTCCGGGACGGGCCTCATAGTCGTGAGCACTGGGTGCGGGTCTGGCCATTAAAACGGCCCCCAACCCGAGATGGGCGGGGGCCGTTCACTGCTGAGCTCTCAGCCGTAGGTCCGCGGTTCCGGCACCGTAACCGCCGCGTGGATCCCATGCGCTGCTGCGCGCAAAGCGCGCATCACCGGATGGTTGAACGGTTCATCGTCGTATTCGCCCGTGCCACGCAGGTACGGCCACGCCTCCTCCATGATGGCCTGGATTCGGTCACTCAGTTCGCGCGCCTTCGCCCGGTCCAGCGCAGAGGGCGTGGTCGATTCGGCGGGCATGCGATGCTCCTTCACTTCCGGTTCTCACAGGTAGCGACCGTCTTCGGCGGGTCCGAATGCTCGGTGTAGTTGAAGTCCCCCTGCTTGCCCGTGCCCGAGATGCGAGCGGTCATCCGCCAGGTTCCGTTGTAGCAGGCGGCACTCACCCTGTAATGGACATCGGGATTCGGGATGGTGGCAATCGGGTCGGTCATCGATCCGACCACCCAGTTGTCGCCGTCCTTGTATTCGAGCGACAAGGTCACCACGTGCGTGGCCGGCGGTTCGGTGCACTTCACGGTACCTTCGCCGATGATCTGCGGAGGCAGAACCGTAGGTGAGCTGAACGGCATCCAGTCCCACGAACACCAATTGACCCCGGGCAATGCCTCGGCGGCTGGGGATGCGACCGCCACGACGCTGCCGACCATCGAGGCGGCAGCCAGGGTCAAGATTCCGAATTTGTTGCGCAACATGTGTTTTCCCCTATTCAAGCTGGTTCGGTCGCTGAGGGCAGTCCGCAGGCCCCCATTTGAGCGCGGGCCGAGTGTCACGACCTCCTCTCGGGCTGTAGTCGGTATCGACGACTGAGAGCGGTTCGGTGTCGACAACCGTGGTGATGAGTCCGGCAGCCTCGAGTGCGGCGAGGTCGCGGTGCGTCGCTTGGAGCAGTTCGACCGCTGTGATCGGCGGCCCGACCCAGCCATCCGACGCGACCGGCGCCCAGGACCCGTCCCGGTACTGCACCCATCCGACGGGCCGGTCCTCGTCCAGCAGCGGAAGGACGTCATCGACGGACATAGCCGTGCCCAGCTCGTATTTGCCCCTTGGGGACGTCCTTCCGAACGTATTCCTGGAGCGCTGGCGCTCGCATGACGTCACGGCCGCGATCTGTGGCACGCCAGCTCGGCGGGTTCTGGTAGGTAGTGGCGGCAAAACCGCTGTGGGACAGTGCCCGAAGTCCTCGACGCGCTGACGTTGGAGTGAGCCCGACCACCCCGCACAGCTCCTGCACCGTGAGCGCTCGAGTTGGCTGCAGGCCAGACAGCGCGCCCAGCACCCGTGCCTCGAGTTCGGTCAACGACGACATTGCCGGTGCCCTCCATTCGTTTTCGATGAGGCGCACCCCGTGCCGCGACTGTGGTCCAGATCCCCACGGCTGCAGTGCGATCGATATGGAGGAGGGGCGGCTGGTCCATCCCGACACCGGGGCTTAGTTGATCGTGCCGTGTCCGCCGAGCATCGTGAAGTGCAGAAACACCCCGCAGATGCCCCCGCAATTTCGATGTCAACCCCTCAGTTTCGATCGAAACAAAGCTGATTTGTGTGGGGTGCGGATTACTCTCAACGACAAGAGGTCTCGGGCAGGCAAATGGGGGCTACCGATGGGTTCACCGCGCCGGAACACGCATCTGAAGTCGTTGATCGACGCCCGTGGATGGTCTCAGCCTCAGATCGCCGAGGCTGTCAACGCCGCTGTGGGCACCGCTACCGGTCGCCCAGGGCTCTATACCGAAGAGTCGATCCGGCGGCTGCTGACCGGCCACGTCACCTGGCCGCCCCGGCACTACCGCGTTGCGCTGCAAACCATCTTCGCATCTGATCCGGCTCTACTGGGCTTGTACAACAAGCGCGCGTGCGCCGCAACCTCCCGCCAGCCCAGGCACCGACCGCACAGCGGACGTATTGTGGGGGACGGCCACTGTTCCTCATCCAGAATCACCAGGATTCGGCCGGTCGCTGGCGCAGGGCCTGTTCAAGGGCATATCCGCCACAGGATTAGGAGGTGTCTCAACGAACCGCCGAGACGCTCTGCGTACCTTGGGCATCGGGGGGATTGCCGTCGCCGGTCTGCGTGATGCCGTTCTAGGGGCAGCCCGGGAGTCGGCGTCGCTGAGTAACGTCGTCGATCGGCGCGCTGTCGAACCGACGACAATGAGCGAGTGCACTGACACGCTGCACCGACTCGCGACGGATTACGTGCTCTGCCCTGACCTTGATCGGATATTCGTCGAGCTGACCGTTCTGCGCGACCGACTCGCCGCGGTGATCCAGCGCGCCCGCAGGATCACCGATCTTCAGGAACTCTACGTCTTGCTCGCTGCCTCCTGCGCCCTGCTGGCATCGGTGTCGCACGATTTGGCCGAGCCGCACGCGGCAATGATCCAAACAGATTCGGCGGCCACGTTCGCAAAGCTGGCAGGTCACCGTTCCCTCGAGAACTGGGTGTATTGCACACGCGCAATGATCGCGTCCTGGTGGGAACCTCCCGCACGTGTACTCGAGGAAGCCGGCAAAGCCGTTACCCCACGGGGAATTTCACAAGTGAGGCTGTCTGGTCTCGTCGCTCGCGCCCATTCACAGGTCGGGAACCGCCGCGAGGCGGTGGCAGCCATGGATGCCGCGCGCCGTGAACGCGACCGGCTGCCCGAGCACGAGAGCCTGACCGACCTCGGTCCGGTATTCGGGTTCTCTTCTGCCCGCCAGCACTACTACGACGCGACCACCTATGCCCGGCTCGGGGAGTGGAAACGGGCAAAGTCCGAGGCCGAGACCGTGATCAGCCTGTACACGCCGACTTCGACGCAAACCTGGTCGGCCACACTCACCCTCGCGCGGGTGACCCTCGCCCGTGCAGACCTTCACCTCACCGGACCCGATGCGGCGCTGGCGCACTTGGAGCCAGTGCTGGCGATACCTGTCGGACAACGTATCCCGCAGGTCAAGGCCGCGTTGAACGGGATCGGGTCCGACCTGGCAGCGTCGGCTGTCACACCAGCTACACGCACGCTCGGCGAGGCAGTACGCACGTTCGCACCGAGGAGGGATCTCGATGGGCAGTGACAATGCGATCGAACGCGCACACCGCTTGCTCGCACCGCGCATCGCGTACCTGATCGGAACCTTGAACGCTGACAAGACGCCGAATCTGATACCGGTCTCGAATCTGACCTCGGTGTCCACCCAGCCGCAGCAGATCGCGCTGGCTGTGTACAAGCAGTGGGCGACTTTTGAAACCTTGCAAACTGCAGCGGGATTCACTGTGTCGGTGCCAGTGTTCGATCAGCTGGAAGCGGTGTGGAAGCTAGGCGCACGCTATTCCCACTTCCCCACGGTGGGGCCCGCGGAGAAGCTGACCGAGAGCGGCTTACCGCTTGACTACCAGACGTCGGAGTATGGACCGGTCCTTTCGTCTGGAATCGGATGGATGTGCTGCCGCATCATCACGCGCCTGGACCTCGGCGGTGACCACGGCATAGTCATCGGCCAGGTAGAACAGGTCTGGTTCAACCCGGATCATCTGGAATGTGATGGCACACCGCGCGGAACTCCGCACCCGGTGATGCAGCAAACCGGCAACCGATTCACCTCGACAGCAGACGAATTCACATCGATCCCCTACTTCTGACGGTTGACTTCCTCAGAACCGATCATCGGGAACCACATGCCGAAGGCCGGACGGACGCTGTGATCCAGTGGCGGCCTGTGGCCTTGCTTCAATGCCGGAACAATGTATGGCTACCCAGGTGACGCGGACAGCGTGACCTGGAGTTTCATCATCGAATGGGACGACGATCTGGAGTGATCGTGACGGGTGACTATAGGGGGGTGGACCGACTTCTGGTGCTGGTCAATGGGCTTCCGGGTGCGGGGAAGACGAGCTTGGGGCGTGGGTTGGCCAAGGAACTGAGGGGGTTGTTCTTGTCCAAGGACGCCGTCAAGGAGGCGTTGGCGGAAAGCGTCGGGGATGGGGTGGGTGGGGCGGAGCTGGGTGGGATGGCTATGGATGCGGTGTGGGCGTTGGCGGGGGAGTCGCGCGGCGATGTGGTGATCGATTCGTGGTGGTTCAGGCCGCGGGATTTGGGATTTGCGCGGGCAGGGATCCGGCGGGCGGGTATTCATCGAGTTGTGGAGGTCTGGTGCGACGTATCCGTGGAGGTTGCCCGGGCACGGTACGCGTCGCGGCAGCGTGCCCCCGTTCATCGGGATCAGCAACGATTGGTCGAGGATTGGGCCGATTGGGCGGCAGGTGCGGTGCCGCTCGGGCTGTCGCCCGTCATCGCGGTTGATACCGCGCGCGCAGTCGATTTCGCTGACCTTGCCGGGCGGGTGAAAGCGGCGGTGACGGCCTGAGTCAGGCGACTTCCTGTCTGGCGCACGACCACCCGCACCCGTCGGCGCGTTGTCAGACGGAGCGTTCGATGGTGACCTTCACGTTCTTCATGATCGGCTGGTCGCTTTGGGTGCTGTAGTCGCCGATGGCGCAGAGGACGTTGAGTTCGGGCATGTAGCCGGCGGCGCAGCCTCGGGGGATGTCGTAGGGGATTGCCTTGTAGCGGTGGACTGTTCGGGTGGTGCCGTTGCGGGCGATGCTGGTGATGTCGACTTCGTCGAACAGCTTCAGGCTGCGGTCGCGCATGTCGTCGGGGTTCATGAGGACCAAGGCGCGGAGGTTCTTGATGCCTCGGTAGCGGTCGTCGTGGGAGTAGATGGTGGTGTTCCACTGGTCGTGGGAGCGCATGGTGGCCAGGGTGAGGGTGCCGGGGGCGGGGGTGAGGTCGGGGAGATCGGCGGTGGAGAATTCGGCGCGGCCGGAGGGGGTGAGGAAGACCAGTTCTCGGGCGGGCTGTTTGATGCGGAAGCCCAGGGGGAGGCGGACTCGGCGGTTGAAGTCCTCGAAGCCGTCGATCACCTCGGCCATGGTGTCGCGGATGCGGTCGTAGTCGTCGACGTAGTTGTCCCAGGGGGTATTCGTCTGGGGGAGAGCGGCTTTCGCTACTCCGGCGATGATGGCCGGCTCGGAGAGCAGGTGCGGGGAGGCGGGCTTCTTCATGCCCTTGGACAGGTGGACCATGGCCATGGCGTCCTCGACGGAGGTCTGCTGCAGGCCGGCGCGTTGTTCGTCGCGTTCGGTGCGGCCCAGGCAGGGGAGGATGACGGCGCGGGCGCCGTGGACCAGGTGGCTGCGGTTGAGTTTGGTGCTGACCTGGACGGTCAGGGCGCAGCGGCGGAGCGCCTCGCAGGTGTAGACGGTGTCGGGGGCGGCCAGGGCGAAATTGCCGCCCATGCCGACGAATACGGTGACCTTGCCCGCGTGCATCGCCTCGATGGTGGCGACGGTGTCGAGGCCGTGCGCGCGGGGCGGATCGATGCCGCAGACCTCCGCCAGCCGATCCAGGAACTGGGGTCGCGGACGATGGTCGATGCCGCAGGTGCGGTTGCCCTGGACATTGCTGTGCCCGCGGACCGGGGACGGGCCCGCGCCCTCGCGGCCCAGATTGCCGCGCAGCAGCAGCAGATTCACGATCTCGCGGATGGTGTCGACGCCGTGCTCGTGCTGCGTCACGCCCAGGCACCAGCTGATGATCGAGCGGTCCGCCTCCCGGTATATCTTTGCGGCGCGGCGCAATTCGGCCTCGGTGAGCGCCGACTGCTCCTCGATCTCGGCCCACGAGGTGGCCTCCACCTTGGCGCGGTAAGCCTCGAAACCGGTGGTGTGAAGCTCGATGAACCGGTGGTCGAGGGCTTTGGGATCGGTCTTCGACTGCTCCAGAACAGCTTTGGCGATACCGCGGATCACCGCGAAGTCGCCGCCGATGCGGGTCTGTAGGTTCAGGGTGCCGGTCGGGGTGGCGTGGAACGTCGCCATCTGCAGGAACTCGTGCGGGATGATGGTGCGCCGCGAACCGGCCTCGATCAACGGGTTGATGTGCACGATCTGCGCGCCCCGGCGATCGGCCTCGGCCAGCGCGGTGAGCATGCGCGGCGCGTTGGAGGCCGCGTTGACGCCCATGATGAACAGCGCGTCGGTGGCCTCCCAGTCCGCCAGATCGCAGGTGCCCTTGCCGGTGCCGAGGGAGGCCTGCAGGGCGCGGCCGCTGGCCTCGTGACACATGTTCGAGCAGTCCGGCAGATTATTGGTGCCCAGTTCGCGGGCCATCAGCTGATACAGGAAGGTGGCTTCGTTGCCGAGCCGGCCGGAGGTGTAGAACGCGGCCCGGTTGGGGTCGTCGAGCTCGCGCAGGGTCCGGCCGACCAGCTCGAACGCCTCGTCCCACGAGATCGGGAGGTAGCGGTCGGTTTCCGGGTCGTAGCTCATGGGCTCGGTCAGCCGGCCCTGGTTCTCCAGATCGTGGTCACTCCAGCCGGACAGCTCGGTCACCGTGTGGGCGGCGAAGAACTCCCGGTCGACCCGCTTGTGGGTCATCTCCCAGGTGACGTGCTTGATCCCGTTCTCGCAGATGTCGAGGTGGATGCCCTTGAGAGAATCGGGCCAGGCGCAACCGGGACAGTCGAATCCGTCGTTCTCGTGATTCATCTTCAGGATCGCGCGCGTGCCGATGATCGGCTCGCGTTCCTGGGCGATCATGAATTCGGTGACGGACTTGGCCGCACCCCACCCGGCAGCGGGATGGTCGTACGGGTGGAAACTCGGCCCACCGTCGGACTCGGTCCGTTTGGTGAAATCGATGGCCATCACGGATCCCTTCGACAACGTGTCTGCGGTCGGTGTGGTGCGATGCCCGGTGTTTGCCAGCGTAGATGCCGATGGGCGGTCGCCACCAGCACACCGATGGCCACGCCCAGCACCGTGTCGATGCCACGGTCGAACAACAGCCGCTCAGGACTGGCCGGGACGGACAAGCTGGTCATCAGCATGATCAACGGCGTGAAGAATCCGAGCGCCAACGTGTAGTTGCGGGCCATGTACAACTCGGTCGGGAACAGCAGTGCCAGCACCAAGGCGCCGGTCAGGACCGGGCGTGGTCCGGGGACCAGCAGGATCGCCGTCAGGCCCAGCCCCAGGAAGGTCCCCGCCACCCGGTGCAGTCCCCGCGAGAAGTGCGCTCCGGCATCGAGCGCGGCCAGCGGGACCGCCGCGGAGACCATGGCCCAATTCGCGTGACCCACACCCAATCCGAGGCCGGCGAGGCCCGCGCCGGACACCGCGACGGCGTAGCGCGTCGCGTGCCGGGCGCCGACGTGCAGGCCGGGTGACGCGGGCGCGGCAGCCGCGTCGGCACTCTCGATATCGAGGGCCGCGAGCGCCATGCACAGCGCGGCGGTCACTGTGAACACCGCCAGTGCCGGAAGCGGTTTCGCCGCGTCGGCCGGTGTCCATGCGATCGCCCCGAGCGCGAAGATCGCATAGAACGGGCCCGCGGGCCGGATCCCGCGGTGGTCGGCCAGCAATGAGGCCGCCGCCGCGAATCCGCTCTCGACCACGATCAGCACGAGGGGTTCGACCCCGGCAGCCGCCAGCCACACGCCCACGCCGACCCCGCCGCCGATGAGCAGCGCGGCCGACCGCTGATGCCGCCCGCGCTCGCGGCGCGAACCGTCGCGCCCGTACATGCCGACGAAGGAGCCGAACATGGCGAAGATCAACAGGTCGGTCCGGCCCAGCGCCAGCAGCGCCGACCCGGGGATGGCCAGGCCCGCCGCCACACGCAGCGCGTGCCGGGTGTGACCGGCGGCGGGACCGACGGTGAACAGGCCCGCGGCCGCCTCGCGAGCCGTCTGCACCGCACGCACGTTCACACCCGCCTCTGCCTCGATACCCGCGGCGATCGAGTCCGGCCGATGGTGAGATCAAGTGTTCGGTGTAGCGGCCTCCGGTGTCCAAGACGTGGCTCCTACCACCTGATAGGCGCGGCCGATCAGACCCGGTCCACCACTGTGCTCAGCCCAGGCCTATCGCCGTGCTCACTCCGGGGCTACCCCTGCGCGCCGACGGAGTCGCCCTCGACGCGGACCGACCGCGCGGTCTTTGTGAAAGCCCGGACGATCAACGGCACCGGCTCGGTCGCCAAGGTGACCAGCGCGATCGTCGCGGTCACCGGATCGTTGGGACGCAGTACCCGCGCACCGGCGGGCGGTCGTATGGTGCGCAGCCAGGACGCGGGCACGATCGTGGCCCAGCGGCCGGTGGCCACCTGCCCGAAGAGGGTCGCCACCGAGTCGGTCTCGAGCTGCGGCCCGGCCGTCAGGCCGCGACCGGACAGCGCGTCGTCGATCAGCTTGCGCCCGCGCATCCCCGGACGCAGCAGGCACAGCGGCAGTTCCACCACCTCGGCCCAGTCGACCGATCCGGCCGCACCGGTCACCAGTCCCTCCGCGGCCAGCACGAGATGCTCCTCGGAGTACAACGGCGTCACCGTCACATCCGGGGCGTCCTGTTCGTCCGGGTACACCAGACCGGCGTCGAGTTCGAACCGGCGCAGCCGGTCGATGATGCCTGCCGACTCCAAGCCGGTGTCGACGCGCACCTTCACCAGCGGGTTCTCCGCGCAGAACGGATCGGTGAGCAGCGCGACCGTGGCCGCGGCCGCGGGAATCACCCCGAGCCGCAGCTCACCCGTCAGACCGGTCTGCAGCGCCACGACCTCCTGCTGGAGCGCGTCGCGATCGGCCAGGATCCGGCGCGCCCACAACACCAGCCGCTCCCCTTCGGGAGTGAGCCCCTCGAAGGTGCGGCCCCGCTTGACCAGCGGCACCTTCAGCTCGTGCTCGAGCTTGCGGATCGCCTCCGACAACGCCGGTTGTGACACGTAGCAGGCGGCGGCGGCTCGCGCGAAGTGACGCTCCCGGGCGAGGGCGACGAAGTACTCGAGCTGCCGGAACAACATGACCACATTCGATCACGGCCGCGGTGGAGTCCTAGGGATTCGGGTCGCCGTAGGCGGCGGCGATGTCCTCGGAGGAGGTCCAGCGGGAGTAGGCCGGGGACTGGGGCCAACCGGCCGGGGAGTCCTGCCACTCTTCCTGGCGGCCGTAGGGGAGCAGGTCGATGAGCGGGAACGTGTGAGCGATCTGTTCCACGCCTCGGCCGTTGGTGTGCCAGGTCCGGTAGACGGTATCGCCGTCGCGCAGAAAGACATTCACGCCGAAGCCGCCGCCGGGCGGGGCGTCGACGTCGCTGCCGAAGGTGCTGTTCGCCGTTGAGTACCAAGGCATCTGGTTGCCGACCCGGCGCTTGTAGGCGAGCGCCTCGTCGATCGGGCCCTGGGTGATGATGACGAAGCGGGCGTCGTAGTTGTCGAGGAAGTTGAAGCGGGTGAACTGGGCGGTGAATCCGGTGCAGCCGGGGCACTGCCATTCCTTGCCCTCGAACCACATGTGGTTGTAGACGATCAGCTGGGACCTGCCCTCGAAGATCTCGGCGAGGGTGATCGGGCCGTCCGCGCCTTCGAGGGTGTAGGGCGGGAGTTCGACCATGGGGAGGTGGCGGCGCTGGGCGGCGATGGCGTCCAGCTCACGGGTGGCGGCCTTCTCGCGGATGCGCAGGGCTTCGAGTTCTTTCCGCCAGGTGGCGGCGTCGACGATCGGTGGCAAGGGCTGGGTGCTCACGGAGGTCCTCCTGACCGGCTCACGGTTCGCGTGCTGACAGTGAGGACGGGATCAGCGCGCGGAATTCATCGGTGGCGGCCGAAGTCAGTTGGCGCGGTCGGCGTAATCGCGGGGGAGTTTGCCCGGGGGACGGTCGATGACGGTGTCGTCGTCGGGGGTGCGGGCTTCCAGGAAGGTGATGTGGCCGGTGGCGGCGACCAGGGTCTGGGGGTAGGCGGGGCCGCGATTACGGGCGGCGGTGATCTCGGGGATGTTGTCCTCGTAGCGGCCCAGGGTGAATTCGGGGTAGTCGAGCATCCACTGCGGGTAGCAGATGGTGGTGTGGACGCGGCGTTCGGCGAGCCAGGCGATGACCACGGTGACCGTGCCGGTCGGTTCGACCCAGGCGAGTTTGAACAGGCCGTCGCCGAGTTGGACGATCTTCGCCGGTTGCGCGGTGGACCAGCGGCCGAACATGGGACCCATCAGGCACCGGAACGCGACGGTCTGGGGATTACGGACGTACAGCTCGTACTTCCAGCCGTTCTCGTACGTGTAGATCAGGTGCTGCCCGACGATGCCCGTCAGGTCACCGGCCCAGGCCGGTACGGTGGCGGCTTCCTCGGCGCTCATCGTGAACTCCTCTCGGCCGACCTGCGTCGAGCCCCGGGTGATCCCCGCCAGCCTATCCGCTGATCACACCGTTTCGAGGAAACCGAGTGGTGTTCCCGGTCGCGCGCTCAGTTGGCCGCCCACGGGCACCCGGACCGGCGGCAGCACACGCCGACCCCCGCGGGGGAAACGCGGCGCGCACAGCTCGACGAGGAGGTCTTCGGCTCGGTCCCCGCGCTCGCCGTGCTGGACGACCGGCAGCGGCGTGAGCTGTACGCGCTTCTGGAACTTGTAGCGTCTCAAGAGGATCCGGCTGTTCCGAGCTTCAGCCGGGCGGTGCCGCCGGAATCGGCGGCACCGCGGCCGCATTCAGCTCGCCGGTGCCGCCGGAGGTGCGGTGAGCAGGCCCTCCGCCGCTCCGACCGCGGCGCCGACCCCGGCGCCCAGCGCCGCGAACGGTGCGGCGACCATGGCGTAGCCGACCGCCGCGCCGAACACCGGAACGATCACCAGACCGATCGGTGCGAACGGCAAGCCGGCGACCAGACCCGCGACCACCCCGATGAGCGCGCCGGTCGCGGCGATCGGGCTCACGGCGGTGGCGCCGACGCTCGCGCCGATGAGGGAGTCGGTGATCACGGTCTTCGCCGTGTACGTGGCCCGGGCATGGTCGACCCCGACCGCTTCCAGGGCTTGCGCCAGCACCGATTCCGCGCTCGCCGAGGTGTCGTTGATCTGCTGGGTCTGCTCGGGCGTGAGGAAGAAGGGCTGGTCGAGCTTCATGGTGCCGATCCGGATCGACGAATCCGGGATGGGGGCAGCGGGTTGGACGGCCGGGGCCGGCTCTTCGGCGAGAGCGGGTGCGGTACTCAGCAGGGACAGGGACAGGGGAAGTGCTCCGGCGACGGCATAGGCGGCCGCGCGCCGAAATGCCGGACGAACCGGACTTTTGGCCTGATGAAGGCCCATAAGAAACCTCATTCCGATGCATCGATGTCTGTCGCATCAGGATTCGAAGCCGGAGCCGGTTCGGATATGTCTCTGTCCCAATTTGCTGAAGATATGCCAGCGGGCTTCGGGGTGAACCCGGCAATCCGGGAATGGGCATGGCAGAATCGAATTCGAATTTGCCTGGTCAGAACGTCGTCGATTACTGCGTAGGAGATTCGGATATGAAATTCGCTCGTCGGTTGGCTGTTGCTGGAACGGTGCTCGCCGCCTGTGGATTGGCGGCCACCGGGACGGCCGCGGCCGACACCGTCACCATTCCCTTCCAGATCGACGCCGCGCCTTACGGAAACCCGAACGGCAGTTTCGACGCCTTCCCCGCCCGCTGCGCGGCGGTGCTCGGCGGGCAGCCCGGGTCCGTGGTGGTCACCGGCGCCAAGTCCGGTGGCTGGGGCTGCTTCGTGTCCACGCCGGTCAACTGGATCAACCTGTCGACGGGGGCGACCGGGGTGGCGATGCTGTCCGACGGCCTGAACGGAATCCCCTCGGCCGCGACGATCGACACCGGCCCCGGCCGGGTGGCCCTGATGCTCGCGCCCGGCAGCACCTACACCCCCGGATTCGCGACATTCACCGTGCAATAACGCGCCCGCACCGAACCGGCTAGTACGGTCCTGAATTCGTTGGTCTGAATCACCTGCGTGACGAGCGAATGAGGATCCGTTGAGGGGGAAGATTGCCCGGCGCCTGCTGCGGGACGGATCGGCACTGGTCGCGGTCTGTGCGGCCGCCGGTCCGGCCCACGCGGATTCGGCGAATGCGGATGGGCCGCTGGATGGTTGCGCGCAGCTCGCACTGCCAGGGGTGGTTGGTCGGCGGCGTCGCGCCTACTGGAGATCGTCCGACAGGGCGGCGGCGACCTCCGCCAGCAGCGGCGCGGCGCGCTCGACGAGTTCTTCGGTCATTCGGCCGACCGGGCCCGATACCGAAATGGCGAGTCGGGCGGGGGCTTTCGGGACGGCGACCGCCACGCACCGCACTCCCAGTTCCTGCTCGCCTTCGTCCATGGCGTAGCCGGTTCGGGCGGCCTGGTCGAGCTGGCGGGCGAACTCCTCCGGGTCGGTGATGGTGGTGTCGGTGTAGCGGGGCATGCCGGTGCGCCGCAACAGCTCCCGGGTCAGGTCCGGCGGGGATCCGGCGAGGATCGCCTTGCCGACCGCGGTGCAGTGGGGGAGGACGCGGCGTCCCACCTCGGTGAACATGCGCATGGAGTGGCGCGACTGTACCTGCGCCACATAGACGATCTGGTCGCCGTCGAGCATGGCCATGTTCGCGGATTCCCCGAGTTCGTCGACCAGTCGCGCCAGGTGCGGGCGCGCGAGGACGGACAGCATCTGGGAGGAGCTCTCGCCGAGTTTGATCAGCTTGGGGCCGAGCACGTACTTGCGGGACGGCTCCTGGTGCAGATAGCCGAGGTCGACCAGGGTGCGGACCAGGCGGTGGATGGTGGGCAGTGGCAGCCCGGACTCGGTGGCCAGCTGGGACAGGCCCATCATGCCGCCCTCGTCGGCCATGAGTTCCAGCAGCCCGAACGCGCGCTCGATGGATTGCACACCCCCGGAACTGCCCTTCGGCTCCTTCGCTGCGGGCACCCCGGTCCTCCTTAGTTTTTCCGAATGCCGGAATAGTAGCCTGGGGCGCATGCGGCTACGCGCGGAGTTCACGACCGAACCGTTCCATGGGGAAGGGGAGGCGCCGCCGCATGCCCTGGCGGCGCTCGAGCTCGCCGAATCGGCCGGGCTG
The DNA here is from genome assembly GCF_040630785.1 of Nocardia sp. NPDC005746. Classification (NCBI taxonomy): domain Bacteria; kingdom Bacillati; phylum Actinomycetota; class Actinomycetes; order Mycobacteriales; family Nocardiaceae; genus Nocardia; species Nocardia sp. NPDC005746. The sequence continues at coordinate 437,899 of NZ_JBEXYE010000004.1, read as the reverse complement.
GAATGCGATTTCGGACCGCTCGGCACCTCGGTGGCCGGGTCGGACGAGCGGCTGCTGCCGGTGCTGGGCGAGATCATGGTGACCGCCTTCGCGCACGGCGCCACCCGGGTGACCATGCAGGTCGAGCAGGATGACTGAACATTCGCCCGTGGACGCGTCGCACCCGGTTCTGGTGACCCTCGCGCCCCTGCTGGAGAAGACCGGCGGCCGCCTGGTGTCCGCCGGTGAGGCCGCCGCCGACGACGTCCCGCTGGTCTGGGAGGGTGAGACGCTGGCCTGCGTGCGTTTCGGTCAGCCGGAGGCCGACACCCTGGGTGGCCTGGAACGGCTGCTCGACGAGGTGGCCGGCGAATTGGGCGGCCCGCTCGCCGAACTGCCGCGCGCCGAGAAGCAGCGTGCCGTGCGATTGCTGGAGGAGCGCGGTGCGTTCACCTTCCGCAAGTCCGCGGAGACCGTGGCGGCGGCGCTGGGCGTCACCCGCTTCACCGTCTACAACTACCTCAACCGCGAGCGCGCCTGATCGGTCCCGCGGCTCGGGCCATGGCGCTGACCGGGGAACTCTGTATATCTTCAACGAACTGTTGACGACCAGTGTGGCCCATGCCACTCTTCTCGGCTAGCGGAATGACCCTTCCGTGATCCGAGAGAGGCTGCGTTCCCATGGAAACAGAAGCGCCAGAACGACATCCGGTCGACGTCATCCCACCGCCCTGGCAGCTGGTCGCCGGCGGCCTGCAGCACATCGCGGCCATGGTCGCCGGAGTCGTGGCGCCCCCGCTGATCGTCGGCGCGGCCGTCGGGTTGGGCACGAGTGACACGGTCCTGCTCATCACCGCGAGCCTGTTCACCGCGGGCCTGGCCACCCTGCTGCAATCACTGGGCTGGTGGAAGTTCGGCGCGCGGCTGCCGCTGATCAATGGCGGCTCCTTCGCCGCGGTCGGCCCGATCCTGGCCATCGCCAAGGATGCCGCGCCGGGGGAGGCGCTGCCGGTGATCTTCGGCGCGACCCTGGTGGCGGGCATGCTGGCGGTGTTCGCCGCACCGTATTTCTCACGGCTGCACCGGTTCTTCCCGCCGATCGTGGGCGGCACCGTCATCTCGCTGATCGGTTTGTCGCTGCTGCCGGTCGCGCTCGGCTGGATCAGCGGTGCGGGGGAGGGCGCGATGGGGGAGGCGCACGTGCCGTTGAAGAACCTCCTCGACGCCGCGATCGCCCTGGTCGTCGTGCTGTTGTGTCATCGCTTCCTGAAGGGATTCGGGCGGCAGCTCGCCCTGTTGATCGGCCTGGTCGCCGGGTCTCTGGCGGGATGGCCACTGGGACTGCTGGATACGGGCCCGGTGCGCTCCAGCGCGCTGGTCGGCTTCATTCCGCCGCTGCACTTCGGCGTGCCCCAATTCCAGATCGGCGCGATCGTCTCGCTGTGCATCGTCATGCTGGTGGTGATGACGGAAAGTACGGCCACGATGCTCGCGCTCGGCGAGATCGTGGATCGGCCCGCGGAGGAGCATCACATAGCGGGCGGTCTGCGGGCCGCCGGTCTGGGCACCATGCTGGCCTCGGTCATGGGCGGATTCGCTTGTGGCGCCTTCGCGCAGAACGTCGGACTGGTCGCCCTGACCAGGATGTACAGTCGTTACGTGGTAGCCGCCGGCGGTGCGCTGCTGGTGCTGCTCGGGTTGTTCCCGGTGGCGAGCGCGGTGGTCGAGCTGGTGCCCGAACCGGCGCTGGGCGGGACGGGTCTGGTGTTGTTCGGGACCGTGGCCGCCAGTGGCATCCGCACCCTCGCCAAGGCCGATCTCGGCGACCCGATCAATTCGCTGATCGTGGGCGTCTCGTTGTTCGTCGGTATGACTCCGACGGTGGCTCCCTCGTTCTATGCCGGTCTGCCGGGCCCGGTGTCGATCATCATGGCGTCCGGAATCAGCGCGGGCTGCCTGACGGCCCTGGTGCTGCATCAGCTGTTCCGCTCGCGCACGACCCCCGCCCTGGCCCCCTCGGCCTGAGTCGAACCAGTGCTCTGACCTGCGGCCGGTGTATATATTCAACAAACTGTTGACGATTTGTTGTGGCCCGTGACACTCTTCTCGAGTGGCGGAATCACCCTTCCGTCATCCGAGAGAGGTAGCGCCGATGGTGACGTTGAGCGAATTCAATTCGACAGCCGGTGAACGACTCCGGCCGGATCTGCTGACCTGCTGCGACGTGCCCGAATGGGCCGACGCCCTGCTGGCGGACCGGCCCTACGCCGATATCGACGGCGTGCTCGCCCGAGCCGACGAACTGGCCACCGGACTGTCCGGCGCCGACGTGGACCGCGCCCTGGCCGCGCACCCCCGGATCGGCGAGCGGGTCAGCGGTACCGGCACCGGATCGGCGTGGTCGCGCCAGGAACAGGCCGGGGTCGGGCAGGACGTGGCCATCGCCGCCCAGCTGCTGGACGGAAACCGCGCCTACGAGAAGCGATTCGGCCGGGTCTTCCTGATCTGCGCCACCGGCCTGTCGGCCGAGCAGATCCTCGCGAACCTGCACGAGCGCCTCGCCAACGACGATGCCGCCGAGGCGGCCGTGGTGGCCGGAGAATTGCGCAAGATCGCCGTCCTGCGCCTGCGAAAGGTCTTCGAACAATGAGCACCATTACGACGCACATCCTGGATTCCGCGCTCGGCAAGCCCGCCGCGGGCGTCCCGGTCCGGCTGGAACACCTCGGCCCCGAGACCCGGGTGCTGGCCGAGGGCAAGACCGATGACGACGGCCGCATCCGCGACCTCGGCCCCGAGGGGCTGGAGGCGGGGCACTACCGGCTCACCTTCGACATCGAGTCCTATTCCGCCGCAACGCGACAGACCTACTTCTATCCCACGGTGTCGATCACGTTCACCGTGGCGGGCGAGCCGGGCGAGCACTACCACGTGCCCCTGCTGATGAGCCCCTTCGCCTATTCCACCTACCGAGGAAGCTGAACTCACATGGCAATCAAGCTGGGACAGAACCAGTACGGCAAGGCCGAGAACCGGGTCGTGCGGGTCTACCGCGACACCCCGCGCCACCAGATCCGCGACCTGAACGTCTCCTCGGCGCTGCGCGGCGACTTCGCCGACGCCCACATCACCGGCGACCAGGGCGACGTGCTGCCCACCGACACCCAGAAGAACACCGCCTTCTCCTTCGCCAAGGAGAAGGGTGTGCACTCGATCGAGGAATTCGGTCTGACCCTCGCCGACCACTTCATCTCCCGAGCCCCCACCGCCACCGGTGCGCGCGTCGAGATCGAGGAATACGCCTGGGACCGCATCGAGGTCGACGGCTCCGGCCACGACCACTCGTTCGTGAAGTCCGGTCAGGGCATCCGCACCACCGTGGTGAACGTCGACGGCGTCGGCCCGGATCGGGTGGCGCACGTGGTATCCGGCGTCCGCGACCTCACCCTGCTCAAGACCACGGGCTCGGAGTTCCACGGCTTCTTCAAGGACAAGTACACCACCCTGCAGCCGACCGACGACCGCATCATGGCGACCTCGCTGGTGGCCAAGTGGCGCTACAACCACACCGACGTCGACTGGGACAAGACCTACGACGCCATCCTCAAGACCATCCTGCGGCAGTTCGCCGTGGTGCACTCCCTCGCGCTGCAGCAGACCCTGTACTCCATGGGCCGCGCCGTGCTCGAGCAGTTCACCGAGGTCGCCGAGATTCGTTTCTCCGCACCGAACAAGCACCACTTCCTGGTGGACCTGAGCCCGTTCAATGTCGAGAACCCGGGTGAGGTCTTCATCGCCGCGGATCGCCCCTACGGCCTCATCGAGGCCACCGTCGAGCGCGACGACGCTCGTGAGCCGGGCAACGCCTGGCTCGCCACCCCCGGCTTTTGCTGACCAGGCAGAGCCTGATTCCCCTCTTCCTGATCTAGGAGGTGCGGCGATGGGTGATGACCAGAGCCGCGTGTCAGTGACCGTCACCCGACCCGAGGATGCGCGACATTCGGTGGGCCAGTTGGCGATCTACGGAACTCAGCACATCCTGACGATGTACGGCGGAGTGATCGCGCCGCCGCTGATCGTCGGCGGTGCGGCCGGGCTCTCGGTGTCGGACATGGCACTGCTGGTGACAGCGGGCCTGTTCGTCTCCGGCCTGGCGACTCTGCTCCAGACCCTGGGCGTCGGGCCGATCGGCTCCAGATTGCCCATCGTGCAGGGCATTTCGTTCGCGAGCGTCTCGACGATGGTGACCATCGCGAGCGACGGCGGACTCCGGCCGGTGTTCGGGGCGATCATCGTCGCCGGATTGATCGGCCTGGTGTTGTCCAGCTTCTTCGCCAAGCTGGTGCGCCTGTTCCCGGCCGTGGTGACCGGGACGATCATCACGGTGATCGGACTCTCGTTGCTGCCCACCGCGTTCCGGTGGGCGATGGGCAACAATCCGAAGGCCGCCGACTACGGATCGGTGGGCAATATCGGTTTCGCCGGGCTCACGCTGCTCATCATTCTGGTGATCAGCCGGGTGTTCCAGGGCGCGATCTCGCGGCTGTCGATCCTGCTGGGCCTGGCGGCCGGCACGGTCATCGCCCTGCTCACCCATCACGCCGACTTCGGCGCGGTGAGCAAGGCGAAAATCGTCGCGCTGCCGCCGATCCTGCACTTCGGCGGTCCGACCTTCGAGGTCGGGGCGATCGTGTCCATGACCATCGTGGTACTGGTGATCATGACCGAGACCACCGCCGACATCCTCGCCATCGGCGAGATCGTCGGCACCGAGGTGGATTCGGCGCGGGTGGCGGCCGGGCTGCGAGCCGACATGCTCTCCACCACGGTCGCGCCGGTGTTCGGCAGCTTCCCGTGCAGCGCCTTCGCGCAGAACGTGGGGCTGGTGGCGCTGACCGGCATCAAGAGCCGATTCGTGGTCGCCGCGGGCGGTTTGGTGCTGGTGCTGCTGGGCCTGTTCCCGGTGGTGGGCGCGGTGGTGGCCGGGATTCCGTATCCGGTGCTGGGCGGTGCGGGCATCGTGCTGTTCGGATCGGTGGCGGCGAGCGGCATCCGCACGCTGGCGCGGGTGGATTTCACCGACAACCTGAACATGGTGATCGTCGCGGTGGCGCTCGGGGTCGGCCTGATTCCCATTGCGGCGCCGACGTTCTGGGACAAGTTCCCGACCTGGCTCGGGGTGATCATGCACTCCGGGATCAGTGCCACCGCCGTGGTGGCGATCGTGTTGAACCTGGTGTTCAACGAGATCACGCGCGGAAACAAGGCGGGCGCTTCGGTATTCGCCGCGGTCGAGGATCGGAAGGACGATCTGGGCGAACGCCTGGACGACGATATCCGCGACTGAGTCGCGCGAGATCCGCACCTGATTCCGCAACTTCGTATATTTCCCGCTCTACCGGCCGGTAGCTCCCGGAACTCTCTTGACGGGCTTGTTCCGGGAGCTCTAGCATTTTCATATCCCGAAAAAACATTTCCGCATTATGGAAAACGGCGGAGAACCTGCGGGAACGACTGGAGGGATTCCTGATGACCCACACGCTGAACTACGCCGTGAACTGCTCGCTGCTGTTCACCGAACTGCCGATCCTGGAGCGCCCGGAAGCCGTGCGCCAGGCCGGATTCGACGCCATCGAGTTCTGGTGGCCCTTCGCCGAGGCCGTCCCGTCGGACCAGGATGTGGACGCCTTCGTCGCCGCCGTGCAGAACGCCGGCGTGCAGCTGATCGGCCTGAACTTCTTCGCCGGTGACATGCCCGGCGGCGACCGCGGCCTGGTGTCCTGGCCGGCTCGCGCCGCGGAGTTCAAGGACAACATCGACGTCACCGTGGGCATCGGAGAGCGTTTGGGCACCAAGGCTTTCAACGCCCTGTACGGCAACCGCGTCGACGACGCCACCGCCGAGCAGCAGGACGAGCTGGCGGTCGAGAACCTCTCCGCCGCGGCCCTGGCCGCCGCCCGCATCGGGGCCACCGTCCTCGTCGAGCCCGCCTCCGGCGCACCGCGTTACCCGCTGCTGACCGCCACCGACGGTCTCGCCGTCATCGACAAGGTGCAGGCACACTCCGGGGTCTCGAACATCGGCCTGCTCGCCGACCTCTACCACCTCGCCGTCAACGGCGACGACGTGGACAAGGTGATCGCCGAGCACACCGGCCGCATCGCCCACGTGCAGATCGCCGACAACCCCGGCCGCAACGAGCCCGGCACCGGCGAACTCCAGCTCGAACTCCAGCTCACCGACCTCGCCTCGCGCGGCTACCGCGGGTGGGTCGGCCTCGAGTACAAGCCCTCCGGCCGCTCCGAGGACGCCTTCGAATGGCTGCCGCGCGAGCGCCGCGCCGCCAAGTAGACCGAAAACTTTTGACAGACAACCACTCAGGGAACAGATCATGACCAACATCGCTTTCATCGGCCTCGGCATCATGGGCAGCCCGATGGCCGTCCACCTGCAGAACGCGGGCCACTCGGTCAAGGGCTTCGACCGCAACCCGGCCCAGGCGCAGCCGCTGGTCGACGCGGGCGGCCGGGCCGTCACCTCCATCGCCGACGCCGTGCGCGGCGCGGACGTCATCGCCGTGATGGTGCCGGACTCCCCGCACGTGCAGGAGGTATTGTCCGGGGAGAAGGGCGTTTTCGAGACCGCCGAGCCCGGCGCGCTGATCATCGACTTCTCGTCCATCCGCCCGGACGTCACCCAGGAGCTGGCCAAGCAGGCCGCCGACCGCGGCTTCCGGCTGCTCGACGCCCCCGTCTCCGGCGGTGAGCCGGGCGCGGTCAACGCCACCCTGTCCATCATGGTCGGCGGTTCGGCCGAGGACTTCGCTTCCGCCCAGCCGCTGTTCGACAAGGTCGGCAAGACCGTCGTGCACGTGGGCGCCAATGGCGCGGGCCAGACCGTGAAGGCCGCCAACCAGCTCATCGTGGCCACCAATATCCAGGCCGTGGCCGAGGCCGTGGTCTTCCTCGAGGCCTACGGCGTCGAGCTGGGCCCGGCACTCGACGTGCTCGGCGGCGGCCTGGCCGGTTCGGCCGTGCTGAACCAGAAGCGCGACAAGATGATCAACCGCGAATTCGCGCCCGGCTTCCGCATCGACCTGCACCACAAGGACATGGGCATCTTCACCACCGCCGCCCGCGAGGCCGGTCTGGTGACCCCGGCCGGCTCGCTGATCGCGCAGTTGGTCGCCTCGACCCGCGCCAACGGCGACGGCCACCTGGACCACTCTGCCCTGCTGCGCGGCGTCGAGCGCCTGAGCGGCACGCTGGACAAGGAGAACTGAGCATGGCGCGCATGCGCACCGTCGACGCGGCGGTCCTGATCCTGGAGAAGGAAGGGGCCACACAGGCTTTCGGCCTGCCCGGCGCCGCGATCAACCCCTTCTACAGCGCCATGAAGGCGCACGGCGGCATCAAGCACGTGCTGGCCCGCCACGTCGAGGCCGCCTCGCACATGGCCGAGGGCTACACCCGGGCCCGGCCCGGCAATATCGGTGTCTGCATCGGCACCTCGGGCCCCGCGGGCACCGACATGGTGACCGGCCTGTACGCCGCCTCCGCGGATTCCATTCCGATCCTGTGCATCACGGGCCAGGCGCCGGTGGCCAAGCTGCACAAGGAGGACTTCCAGGCCGTCGACATCGCCTCCATCGCCAAGCCGCTGGCCAAGTGGGCGCACACGGTGCTCGAGCCCGCGCAGGTGCCGGGCGCGTTCCAGAAGGCGTTCTGGCTCATGCGCGAAGGCCGTCCGGGCCCGGTGCTGCTGGACCTGCCGATCGACGTGCAGCTGGCCGAGATCGAGTTCGACATCGAGACCTACGAGCCGCTGCCGGTCGTGCGGCCCGCCGCCACCCCGGCGCAGGCCGCCAAGGTGCTGGCGATGCTCAACGCCGCGCAGCGTCCGCTGATCATCGCGGGCGGCGGCGTCATCAACGCCGACGCCTCCGAGCTGCTGGTGAAGTTCGCGGAGCTGACCGGTGTTCCGGTCGTCCCGACCCTGATGGGCTGGGGCGCCATCGCCGACGACCACGAGCTGAACGCCGGCATGGTGGGTCTGCAGACCTCCCACATCTACGGCAATGAGTCGCTGCTGGCCGCCGACTTCGTGCTGGGCATCGGCAACCGGTGGGCCAACCGCCACACCGGGGCGCTCGACGTCTACACCAAGGACCGCACCTTCGTGCACGTCGACATCGAGCCGACCCAGATCGGCCGGGTCTTCGCGCCCGACTACGGCGTCGTCTCCGATGCCGGCGCCGCGCTGGAGCAGTTCATCGCGGTCGCCGAATCCCTCGACAAAGTGGGCGGTCTGGCCGACCACCGCGAGTGGGTCGAGCAGGTGCGCGCCAAGCGCGCGACCGGTCAGCGCAAGACGCACTTCGAGAACGTGCCGCTGAAGCCGGCGCGCGTGTACGAAGAGATGAACAAGGCTTTCGGCCGGGAAACCCGCTACGTGACCACGATCGGTCTGTCGCAGATCCAGGCCTCGCAGATGCTGCACGTGTACCAGCCGCGGCACTGGATCAACGCCGGTCAGGCCGGGCCGCTGGGCTGGACGCTGCCCGCCGCGCTGGGTGTGGCCACCGCGGTGAAGGACGAGCCGGTCGTGGCGCTCTCGGGTGACTACGACTTCCAGTTCCTGATCGAGGAATTGGCCGTCGGCGCGCAGTTCAACATCCCGTACATCCATGTGCTGGTGAACAACTCGTACCTGGGCCTGATCCGTCAGGCGCAGCGGGCGTTCGACATGGACTACTACGTCCAGCTGGACTTCGAGAACATCAACTCGCCCGAAGTCAACGGCTACGGCGTGGACCACGTCAAGGTCGCGGAAGGGCTGGGCTGCAAGGCGATTCGCGTCTTCGAGCCGCAGGACATCGGGCCCGCGTTCGAGAAGGCCAAATCGCTGATGGCCGAGTACAAGGTGCCCGTCGTGGTCGAGTGCATTCTCGAGCGGGTCACCAATGTGTCCATGGGCGCGGCCGGGATCGACGCGATCACGGAGTTCGAGGAACTGGCCTCCGCCTTCGCGGACGCCCCGACCGCCACCGTTCCGCTGGACTAGAGGATTCCCATGGCTCGTGTGCTGATCGCTTCCGACAAGTTCAAGGGCTCGCTGACCGCGGCGCAGGTCGGGGCCGCCGTGCGAGCCGGAATCCGGCGCGGGCGACCCGACGCCGCGGTATCGGTGGTGCCCGTCGCCGACGGCGGTGACGGCACCGTCGCCGCCGCCCTCGCGGCCGGGTTCGACGCGGTCCCGCTGACCGCGTCGGGCCCGACCGGAGAACCGGTGCTGACGGCCTACGCCCGCCGCGGCGACCTCGCCGTCGTGGAAATGGCCGATGTGTCCGGACTGGTGCGGCTGCCCGAAGGGCGTCCGCACCCCATGACCGCCACCAGCCGGGGCACCGGTGAGGTGATGGCGGCGGCGGTGGCGGCCGGCTGCCGCCGCATCGTGCTCGGGATCGGCGGCAGCGCCGGAACCGACGGCGGCGCAGGACTGTTGGAGGCGCTCGGCGCCCTGCTGCTGGACGACGAGGGGCGACCCATCGGCGACGGCGGGGCGGCGCTCACCCGGGTGCACTCCATCGACCTGACCGCCCTGCGCGAGCGGATGGACGACGTCGAGGTCATCGTGGCCTGCGACGTCGACAATCCGCTCACCGGGCCCTCCGGGGCCGCCGCGGTCTACGGACCGCAGAAGGGCGCCGATCCGGCCCAGGTCGCCGAGTTGGACGCCGCGCTCGGGCAGTGGGCGCGGCGGCTGGCCGGCGAACTCGGGTCGGATCGGCGCGACGTGGCGGGGGCCGGCGCCGCGGGGGGCGTCGGATTCGCCGCGCTCGCGGTGCTGGGCGCGACCCTGCGGCCCGGCATCGAATTGATGCTGGAACTGGTCGGTTTCGGCGAACGGCTGGCCGGGGCGGACCTGGTCGTCACCGGTGAGGGCAAGCTCGACGAGCAGACCCTGCACGGCAAGGCGCCGGCCGGTGTCGCCGCGGCCGCGCGGGCGGCGGGCGTGCCCGTGGTCGCGGTGTGCGGCCGGAACACCTTGCCGCCGGAGCGTTTTCACGCGGCCGGTTTCGCGGCGGTGTATTCGCTGCTGGAGATCGAGCCCGATGAGCAGCGCTGCCTGAGCGCCGGGTTGATGTTGTTGCAGCAGTCGGGCGTTCGCATCGCGGACGAGTACCTGCCGGGCGGTCGCCGCGTGGCCGCCACGGTATCCGAGCAGTCCGGAGGCGACGCGTGAAACTCTTGCGAGTAGGGGCCAAGGGGTCCGAACGGCCCGCGGCCATCGACGATCACGGCGTGCTGCGCGACGTGTCCGCGGTGACCGCCGACGTCGACGGCGCGCTGCTGGGCGATCCGGTCGCGCTCGGCGCGATCCTCGGGGCGCTGGCTTCCGGCGCCCTGCCCGAGGTGGACCCCGCCGCCCGGATCGGGGCGCCGATCGCCCGGCCCGGCAAGGTGATCGGCGTCGGACTCAACTACACCGACCATGCCGCCGCCATCGGCGCGGCCATTCCGGAACGGCCCGTCGTCTTCCTCAAACCCGGAACCACGGTGAGCGGTCCCTACGACGCCATCGAACTGCCCCGCGACAGCGCCACCACCGACCACGAGGTGGAGCTGGGCGTGGTGATCGGCCGCCGCCTGCGCGACTGCCCCGACGCCGCCACCGCGCTGGGGGCGGTGGGCGGCTACGTCACCGCCAACGACGTCACCGAACGCGCCGGCATCGCGGGCGAACCGACCTGGGTGAAGGGCAAGTCCTTCGACACCTTCACACCCATCGGACCCTGGCTGGTCACGCCCGACGAGATCGCCGAACCGCAGGCGCTGAGCCTCCAGCTGTGGGTGAACGGGGAACAGCGGCAGGCGGGTTCGACCGGCGACATGGTGGCCGGGGTCGGCGAGGTGCTGCGCTACCTGAGCACGCTGATGACCCTGGAACCCGGCGATCTGGTGCTCACCGGCACGCCAGCGGGCGTCGCGGTCGGCCGCCCGGAGCCGAAACCCTATCTGCGCGACGGCGATGTCGTCGTCGTGGAGGTGGCGGGATTGGGCAGGCAGCAGACCCTCGCCACCGGGGTGCGCGGCTGAACCCGACGCGGTAACAGACTTCCCGCGACGACGCCGGACGCGCTGCTGGGGCGCGGAGCACGTCGCCACGGGATGATTCGAACGGCCCGGTCGCTGTGGAGACCGGGCCGTTCGTCCCCTTTCCGGGTCAGGACTTGTTGCCGCCCAGGCTGAATCGCACACCGGCCGGATCGGCCACCGCCGCCAGCCGGCCGTACGGGGTGTCCTCCGGCGGGCGCACCACGCTGCCGCCCAGCTCCTGAACCTTCCGCACCGACGCGTCCACATCCTCGACACCGAAGTAGACCGTCCAGTAGCCGGGCACGCTCGGCGGCAGGAAGCCCGAGGAATCCATCACGCCACCCAGCATCGGGCTCACGGAATGGATGGTGGTGTACCGGAATTCGGGGGTGTCGGCGATCGTGAACGGGTCCTGCCACCCAAACGCCTCGCGGTAGAACTTCAGCGCGTCGTCATAGCTGCGGGTGTGCAGTTCGAACCACGACGGCGCACCCACGTGCCCCTCCCAGTGCCCGTCGCCGACGGTGCCGCGCTGCTCGAAACCGGTCATGGTGCCCGGCTCCCACACGCCGATGCCGACGCCGCCGTTGTCGCCGAACACCCCGAACTTGCCGAGCTCGGACACCGGCATCACCGGCACCACCGTCATGCCGCCCGCCGCGGTCACCTTCTCGGCCGTCTTCTCGGCGTCGGTGCTGGCCAGGTACACCATCCACTGGCTGGGGCCGCCCGAGCCGTCGCCGGCCATCCCGCCCGCCACGGCCTTGCCGTCCTTGCGGAAGGTGATGTAGTCGCCGTGCTCCGGCGCGATCTCGGCCGTCCAGCCGAGCAATTCGCCGTAGAAGGCGATCGCGCCCTCGGGGTCGGTGGTGAAGATATCGGTCCAGATCGGATCGCCGGGCTGCGTGGGGTACGACATGGTCAACTCCTCGAATCGGTGTTCGCTCGGTATTTCGGCCGCTGCGAATGGAGACGACGTTCGGCACCGGAAATCATCGCCGCCGCTCCCGCGCGCGGCCGGGATGACGGGGAAACGGCGTGTCAGCCGGGACCTGGTATCTGGGCTCGGTGCTCGCCTACGGCTATCTGATGCTGACCTTCGGCGGCAACGGCAGCGGGCGCTGGCAGCTCGCCAGCGGGGCGGTGCTGTGCGCGTTCTTCTGCGGCGGGCCCAACGTGCTGGACTGGACGTATCCGAACGAGTTGTTCCCCACCCACATTCGCGCCACCGCCGTCGGATTCGCCACCTCCATCAGCCGGATCGGCGCGGCCCTGGGCACCTACCTGCTGCCGTGGTCGCTGGACCATCTCGGGATGGGGCCGATGTTCCTGTTCGCCGCGGTGGTCACCGCGGTCGGTTTCCTCATCTGCCTGTGGGGCGCACCCGAGACCAAGGGGCGCAACCTGGAATCGGCGGCCACGGTCGCGGCATGACAACTGTCACGGCCGGGAGGTGATGGTTGGCAGATTCGGCGCGGCGGCGGTCTCCGTAGCGTCATTCCTGTAGCGCAGAAACCGATTACAGGAGTTCGCATCATGGCTGACAACACGCTCGCCGCACCCGCGTCGCAGGCTCCGGAACGGCCGAATGTGCTGCGCATGCTCGCACCGACCGTGCGCGACATCCTGGTGCCGCTGGCCGTCTACTTCGCCCTGCACGCCGCCGGGTACTCCGATTTCGTGGCCCTGCTGGCGGGGGCGTTGTGCTCGGGGGCGGTGGTTCTGGTGGAGGCGATCAGGGCGCGGCGGGTCGATGCCCTGGCCGCCCTGATCCTGGCGGGGTTCGTCTTCGGCATCGCGAGCTCGCTGATCAGCGGGGATGTCCGGATGATCATCGTGCGGGACTCGATCACCACCGCGGTGATCGGCGTGGCCTTCGGCATCAGCGCCGTGGTGGGGAAGCCGCTGACCTACGTCGCTGCCCGCAAGGCGTTCGCGGGATCCCCGGCGAAACTGGCCGACATGGAGCACAAGTTCCGCACCAACCCGGTGGTGCGGCGGCTGCACAACCGGATCGCCGTGCTGTGGGGCGCGGGCTTGCTCGGCGAGTCCGTCCTGCGCGTGGTGCTCGCCTACCGGCTGCCCGTTCACACCATGGCCTGGCTGTCGAGCGCCCTCATGATCGGCACCACCGCGATCCTGATGTTGATCACGGTGCGAACCATCAAGCGGCTCAAGGCATCCGAATCGATCACCGAACCGGGTTACGCTGCGATGCATGAGTGAGGGATCGGTTCCGGAACGCACGCTCGCGGGAACCGCTCGGGTGGAAGCGTTCAGCGACGGGGTGATGGCGATTGCCATCACCCTGTTGATTTTGGAGATCCGGGTGCCCGAGCACGAGCCCGGGCGCTTGCTGCAGGCGCTCGGGCACATCTGGCCGTCGTATGTGGCGTATCTGGCGTCGTTCATGACGATCGGGGTGGTGTGGATGAACCACCACACCTTCTTCGGGCGGTTGCGGCGGATCGACCATGTGCTGCGGTGGTGGAATCTCCTATTACTGCTGGGGATTTCGCTGGTGCCGTTTCCGACCATGGTGGTGGCCGAGAACGTCGTGCACGGGACGCACCGGGACGCGGTGGTGGCGGTGGCCCTGTACGGCATCGTGGGGGTGCTGATGACCGTGCCGTGGGCTCCCATGTGGTGGCGGCTGGCGAAGCGGCCGGAGATGCTGAAGTCCGGGTTGGGGGCGGATTACGCGCGGCGGGAGAGCTGGCGGGCCTGGCCGGGGATTCTGGTCTACGCGGCGTGCATCGGGGTCGGATTCCTGTCGCCGATCGCGGCGCTGGTGCTGTATCTGCTGGTGGCGACCTTCTACGGGCTGAGCAACAAGGGGTGGACCGCTCCCTCGGAGGCCGATCCGGACGACGAGTAGCCCTTGCCAAATTAAGCGATTGTGATTAACTGCCGAGGTGGACAGCACGAGCGTGGCCGATGGGCCCGTCACCCAGATCGCGTGGGTGGTCGAGGACATCGAGGCCGGAGAACGGTTCCTGACGACGACCATGGGCGTGAAGGGCTGGATGCGGATGCCCGACGTGCACTTCGGACCCGAGACGTGCGTGTATCGCGGCGAGGCCGCGGACTTCACCGCGCACATCTCGCTGGGGTACAGCGGGGATATGCAGCTCGAACTCATCCAGCCGGTGACCGGGCGCTCCATCTACACCGAATTCCTCGAACGCGGGGGAGCGGGGCTGCACCACATCTGCCTGGAGCCCCAGGACTTCGACGCCGCGCTGAAAGACGCCGAGGCCCGGGGGATTCCGGTGGTACAACAGGGCGATGTGGGCGGGCAGATGCGGTTCGCCTACCTCGACGGCGCGGACTCGGGCGTGCCGTTCATCGAACTCGCGGAGATCGGGCCGAACATGCGGGCGTTCTTCGAGCAGATCAAGAAGGGTGCGCAGTGAGCACGCAGATTCCGGAAACCGTTGCGGCGGAGTCCGTTACCGACTGGTCCGACGAAGTCGACGTGGTGGTCGCCGGATTCGGCATCGCGGGTGGGTGCGCGGCGGTCGAGGCGGCCGCGCGCGGGGCCCGCGTGCTGGTGCTGGAACGCGCCGGGGTCGCGGGCGGGACCACGGCCCTGGCGGGCGGGCACTTCTACCTGGGCGGCGGCACCGCCGTGCAACAGGCGACCGGGCACGACGACTCCGTCGAGGAGATGTACAAGTACCTGCTGTCGGTGGCGCGTGATCCGGAACCGGAGAAGATCCGCGCCTACTGCGAGGGCAGTGTCGAGCACTTCGACTGGCTGGAGAGCCTCGGGTTCGAGTTCGAGCGCAGCTACTACCCGGAGAAGGCGGTCATCCAGCCCGGTACACAGGGGCTGATGTACACGGGCAACGAAAAGGTGTGGCCCTATCGGGAACAGGCCGTGCCCGCGCCCCGCGGGCACAAGGTTCCGGTGCCCGGCGACACCCAGGGCGCGGCCATGATCATCGACCTGCTGGTGAAGCGGGCCGCCACGCTCGGTGTCGAGGTGCGCTACGAGACCGGCGTGACCAACCTGATCACCGACGCGGACGGCGCGGTGGTCGGAGTGGAGTGGAAGAACCTCGGGAAAACCGGTGCGGTGAAGGCCAAGTCGGTGGTGCTGGCCGCCGGCGGCTTCGTCATGAACACCGATATGGTGGCCGAGCACGTGCCGTGGCTGACCGAGAAGCCGTTCGTGCTAGGGACGCCGTTCGACGACGGGCTGGGTATCCGGCTCGGGGTGTCGGCGGGCGGCGTGACCCGCATGATGGATCAGGCGTTCGTCACCGCGCCGGTGTATCCGCCGTCGAAGCTGCTGACCGGAATCGTGGTGAACCACAAGGGCGAACGGTTCGTTGCCGAGGACTCCTACCACGCGCGCACCTCCGCGTACGTGCTCGATCAGCCCGGTGCGGTCGCCTATCTGATCGTGGACTCCGAGCACATGGAACGGCCCATGTTCCCGCTCGCGCCGTTCATCGACGGCTGGGAGACCGTGGACGAGATGGCCGCCGCGCTCGGAATCCCCTCCGAGACACTGCGATCCACACTCGACCGGTACAACCAGAACGCGGCCCGCGGTGAGGACCCGGACTTCCACAAGGCCGCCGAATGGCTGCAACCGCAGGACCAGGGCCCGTGGGCGGCCTTCGACCTGACCCTCGGCAAGGCGCTCTACGCGGGCTTCACCCTCGGCGGGCTGCGCACCTCGGTCGACTCGGAGGTGCTGCGGGACAACGGATCACCCATCCCCGGTCTGTACGCGGCGGGCGCGACGGCCTCCACTCTGGCTCAGGACGGCAAGGGCTATTCCAGCGGTACCCAGCTCGGCGCGGGCTCGTTCTTCGGCCGCCGCGCCGGACGTCACGCCGCCAGCCGCTCCAGCTGACGGATCAGCTCCGAGGCGGTCACGGCGTCGAGTGAGTCGAACGTGCCGCCCCGGAGCTCCACCGAGAGCACCCGCTGCAGCTCGGGCTCGTCGCGGAAACCGCCTTCGAGCCCGGGATCCAGCGTGACGATCACCTCCCGGACCGGTCCGAACCGGCGACTGAGGACCTCCCGCGACACCTGCCAGCCCAGCTGTTGCAGACCGAACACCCGATCCGTGCGAATCGGCTGATCGCTGAAGCGGGACAGGCGATTCGACTCCGCGTCTTCGCTCGTGAGCAGGTTGACCGGTCGTTCCAGCTGCTCGAACGGCTGCCGTAACCGATTGTCGTCGAACAGGTCCCGCCAGGCCGCGAGCGTCTCACCGAGCTGGATCGGGTGAGCCACACCCACCAACGCTTGGCCCGCCAGTTCGACCGGCGCGCCCTCGAGATTGCGCAGCACGCGTTCCTCGTCCACCCGGAACGCCCCCGTCACCTCGCCGCGGGCATCGAAGACCGCCCACACCAGCAGCCGTGCGGCCTGCCCGAGCGCGGGATCCTCGAGCACCAATCGCCGATGCGCGGCGGCCCGCCACCGCCTGCCGTCCACCATGGCCGCCTCGAGCCGCCGAATCTGGTCGGTCGTCACCGACTTCGGCTCCAGCGCGACCCGTCCCGACTCCTCGGACGCGCTCCCCAGACGTTCCCGCACCCGGGCTCGCAGCGCCTCGGCAGCGGGCTCGACATCCTCCCCGGGCTCGATCACCCACAGCCACGCCGTCATTCGCCCCGCACGCGGATCGGGTTCCTCCACCCGCACCCCCACCCGGGCCTCCGCGACCTCGGTCGCGAACGCATGCCCGAATTCGACCATCCAGCTGTCGATGAACCGATCGATGAATTCCTGCTCCCGCCGCACCCCCGTGCGATAGGCCACCGCCGCGTACTGCGCGATGGCGAACGCCACCGCCGCCCCCACCGCGGTCCCCGCCCGCTCCGGCGCCGCCACGTATCCGGCTGCGGCATCGGCGAGTTGATCCAGCCCATCCACCCGCGCGGCCGTCAGCACCATCTCCACTGCCCGCCGATGCCGCCGCAACAGCTTGCGCACAGCCTCGGTCGCGTGCGGATCGGCCCACCGCTGCTCGTCGGTCATACCCGCGATCTTGCCGCCCGGTACCGACAGATCTCCGCGCCCGGCACCGAAAGATCCCGCGCTCGGCACCGACAGGCGTTGCCCGCGCCCCCGGGCGTCGGCGACCTCCCGTGGGGTCGCGCGGCGGCTAGTCCGCGTCGCGGGCGATCAGGGCGACCGTCATCGGGACCAGGACTTCCACCAGGGAGCGCACGGGCGGTCGCGGGTCCGACAGCAGCCACTCGTGGGCGAGGCCGTTGATCGCGCCGATGAGGGCGCTGGTGGCGAGTTCGGGGGCGCCGCGGAGGGAGGCGGAGTCACCGGCCAGGGGCTGCACGGCCAGGCGCAGGGTGTCGCCCCACAGGTGGCGGCGGGCGCGGCGATGCTGTTCCATGCGTTCGCTGACGCCGACGACCTCGACGAAGGCCACCTTGGCGCGGAACGGGTCGGTGCCGATGGAGTCGAGGAAGGCCGAGAGTGCCTGCGTCACGGTCTCGGTCGGGTCCGGGTCGGGACCCATGGAACTCAGCGCGGTGGCGAGGGCGGCGGCCGACTGGTCCTGGATCTGGTCGTAGGCCGCGACCAGCACGTCCTCGCGGGTCTGGAATTCCTCGTAGAACTGGCGTTTGGACAGTCCGGCCGCGGCGCACACATCGGCCAGCGAACAGTTGGCGTAGCCGCGCTCGCCGAAGATTCGGATGGCCGCGTCGAGGAAACGCTGCCGGCGCTCGGCTTTTCGTTCGGTCACGGCGCGTCCGCCGTACTGCCTGCCTTCGATCGTCACTGTCGTTTCTCGATCGTCACGCCTGAAAGGTTACGGGTGCGGAGGCCACCGATTTCGGGGGCGGCGGCGCGGTGCCGAGTTTTGTGAACCGAGCGTCAGCGTCGGGGACGCAAACCATTCAGCATGTGGGTGACCATCTCGTCGAAGAGTCCGTCCGCCTCCGCCGCGTCGACCAGCCCCGACCCGAGGATCGCGGCCAGCCCCTGCAGCGCCGCCACCGCGGACAGGCAGATCCGCCGTGGCTCGCCCGGCACCACCTCCCCGCTCGCCTGCGCGTCGGTGACCATCTCGATCGGCACGGTGAACGCGCGGGCGGCCGCCTCCTCGATGGCCGGGGTGGGACTGTTCTTGCGGGCGAACATGAGCGCCAGCAGTTCCGGATTGTCGATGGCGAACCGCAGATAGGTGTGGGCCATGGCGCGCAGGCGTTCCAGGAAGGTGCCCGCGGCCGCCGCCTTCTCGAATCCCGCGCCGAGCCGGTCGAATCCGGCTACGGTCAGCGCGTCCAGCAGCGCCTGCTTGTCGCGGAAGTGCCGGGCGGGCGCGGCGTGGCTGACCCCGGTGTCGCGGGCCAGCTGCCGCAGCGACAGGCGTTCGATTCCGCCGCCGCGCAGGGTCTCCTCGGCGCGGCGGAGGAGTTCGGCGCGCAGGTCCCCGTGGTGGTAGGAACGGGCGCGCTCGACCACCTCCCGGGCCTTGCGCTTGGTGATGCTCATGGTGAGAGCAGGATATCGGACACACTCGGGGATGTTGACGTTGACTACTTTGTTGTCGCTGCCTACATTCGTGCCCATGGCGAATGAGAACTCGGTCCAGCGCGCCGTGCCGCTGCGCGGCTGGATCGGCCCGATGGTGGTGCTCGGCCTGCTCGCGGCCCTGATCGGCACCATGTACCTCGGCTACACCTCCGACCCGGAGAAGAACCTGCACGACTTCCCGGTCGCCCTGGTCAATCAGGACGTGGGTGACGTGATGGACGGCCGCACCGTCAATATCGGCGACCAGATCGCCGACGCGCTCACCGAGCGCATCCCCGCCGACAAGATCGACCTGCGCGTGGTCGGCATCGGCGAGGCCCGCCGGCAGTTGAGCGACGGCCAGGTCTACGGCGCCATCATCATTCCCGGCGACTTCACCAAGCGACTCTCGATCCTCGCCGCGGCCTCGGTGGTGCCCGGCGACGTGGAACGGCCGGTCATCACCGTGCAGACCAATCCGCGTGCCGGCACCTACGCCTCCTCGATCACCCAGCGCATCGCCGATCGGGCCATGGCGCAGGTGAATTCGACGGTCGGCGCGCAGCTCACCGACCAGGTGAAGGCCAAGCTCGCGCCGCAGGCGGGTGCGCCCGCCACCGAATTGTCCGGCGCGGCACGGTTGCAGCTGGCCCAGCCCATCGACGTGGTCACCAGCCCGTACCGTCCGCTCCCGGCAGGCACCGGGCAGGGCCTGTCCGCGTTCTTCTACACCCTGGTCCTGCTGTTCGCGGGCTTCAGCGGTGCGATGATCATCCACTCCATGATCGACAACGTGCTCGGTTACGTCCCGGCCGAATACGGCCCGTGGTTCCGCGCCCCCGAGCCCGCCTCGATCAGCCGCTGGCGCACGCTGCTGGTGAAGTGGGCCATCGCCGCGATCACCGCGCCTTTCCTCTCCGGCATGTTCATGGGCATCGCGCGGATTTTCGGTATGCCCATCGACGAACCGCTGCCGCTGTTCCTCTACGGCACGCTGGCCATCATCGCGGTGTCGGTCACCGGGCTGTCGGTGCTGGCGGCCTTCGGCACCGCGGGCCTGCTGATCAATATGATCGTGTTCGTGGTGCTGGGCCTGCCCTCGTCCTCGGGCTCGATTCCGGTGGAAGCGATTCCGCGCTGGATCGCCTCGCTGTCGAGCTTCGAACCGATGCACCAGATCTATCTGTCGGTGCGCGCCATCCTGTTCTTCGACGGCCACCTCGAGGCCGGACTCGGTACGGGCATCTGGATGACGCTGTTCGGGCTGGCCTTCGGAGCGGTGCTCGGCGCGGTCGCGACGCATCTGTACGATCTGCGCGGCCTGTACCGGCTCGGCGTGCCGCACCGTCCGGTCGCGGTCGCCGTTGGCGCTGACCCACAGTGACTTTCGGCCCTGTTCGTTGTCGAGCTGTGACGGAGATACTGGCCTCGGGCACCGAATAACTCATCGCCGGGCGATGATTGTGGGGCGGTTCGATGGTGATGGCTTCGTCGCAGTTCGATCAGCTGACAGGACAGTTCCTGCGCGCCGTGCGCGACGCGGGCGGCGGATTGAACGCGGTGTGCATCGCGTGCGTGCGGGTATTACCGGTGCGCCGCGCCGCCATCGTGCTCGAGGAACGCGACGCGGGCATGCAACCCTGGTGCGCCAGTGACGAATTCGCCGAACGGGTGGAGCGGGCGCAGGCGACGGCGGGGGAGGGCCCCGCGGTCACCGCGGTGGCCGACGGGGTGCCGGTGGTGGTCACCGATCTGAGCGCCGACTGCGAGCACTGGCCAGGTTTCGCCGAAGCCCTCTCCGGTACCCCGGTGTCGGGCTCGCTGTTCGCGGTGCCCTTGCGGCTGGGCGCGATTCGGCTCGGCGGGTTGGACCTGTATCGCGAATCCATCGGGCGGCCCGGGCCGCGGCTGCTGTCGGCGTCGCTGCACATCGCCGATCTGGTGACCGCCAGCCTGGTGCTGGCCACCGGCCACGACGCCCGCCAGTGGGCACAGCCGTTGTCCAGCAGATGGATTCACCAGGCGGCCGGCATGACCAGCGCCCAACTCGGCATCGAGATCCCCGACGCCTACGCGCGCCTGCGCGGATACGCCTTCACCCATGGACTCTCGCTGGTGGAGGTGGCACGGCGGGTGGTGGAGCGCAGCATTCGGATCGAGGCCGAATGAGCGCAACTGTTCCGTGACACCCGCCCGGCAAATACCATGGGCTGACGGCAAGAGCGGCACAGGAATACTTTCGTGGCGGGCGCCCGGCGTTCGCCGATGCGGGGTGAATGCGGTGTCCGACAGTGAGTTGCTGGTGACGGTGCTGGCCAGATTCGCGCGGCTGCTACCGGCGGCGAGTGAACTGCCTCAGATTCTGGACGAGTTGATGCGCAGCGCCATCGATGTGCTGGAACCGGGCGGGGTGACGGTGGCGCTGTCCGCCCGACTACGAGGCGACCGGTCCGAACTCTTCACCGGTATCCCCGAGGACCTCCTGGATCTCGAGGTCTGCCAGCGCGACCACGACCGCGGACCCGGCGTGGTCGCGCACGCTTGCGGAGCGCCGGTGACCGTCACCGATATCGGCAGCCACGGCGACCTGTGGCCGGAGTACACGACCGTGGCCGGGCAGCACCGGATCGCCTCGGTCGCCGCCGTCCCCATGCGCCTGGACGCCACCGAAGCCGGTGTGCTGAGCCTGTATTCGCGCGAGGCCCGGCACTGGACCGGCCAGGACCTGTCGGTGGCGACGCTGCTGGCGGGCATGGCCGCCGGGCACATCGTCACCGCCGATCTGATGCGCCGCCACCAGCGGGTGACCGAACAGCTCCAGCACGCGCTGACCACCCGCATCGTGGTGGAACAGGCCAAGGGCGTGCTCGCCCACGCCCACCACACCACCCCCGACGCGGCGTTCGAGTTGATCCGGGCGCACGCCCGCCGCAACCGGGTGACGGTGCACGCGGTCGCGCACGGCATCGTCGCACTGGGGCTACGGATCTGATCCACGCCCGGTTCGGCCGGGTTTGCCGGGATGATGTCCGGTTAATCGGATCGGTGCAGGCATCGGGCCCCGGGGCGTAGCCTGGATTCTTGGCGGAACCGAAAGCCCCTGTCCCCGGCCGGTTTCCGCAGTGGCCGTCCCAGTCCTCGACGGCTCGTTTCGACATATCCGTATCCGGACACCGTCGATCCGCTCGCTTCGTCGACCTGGGGGCAATCGTGAATTCCTCACGTGCACCACACCGTTCCGCTGCCCACCCGGCAGTCCGTCCGCAATCGGCCCACCCCGTCCGACCTTCGACCGTCCCTGCCCGCCGCACCCGGCGCGGCAGCGAGTTCGACAGCCTCGTCCGCCGCATCGCCGAGCGCGACCGCGCCGCCTACGAGGAGCTCTACCGCCGCACCCGCGGCCTCATCTACTCCCGCGTCCTGAACATCGTGTGCGACACCGGATATGCCGAGGAAACCTGTCACGAGGTCTACCTCCAGGTCTGGCGCAGCGCCCCGAACTTCGACCCGGCCCGCGGCAACGCGCTGACCTGGCTCACCACCCTGGCCCACCATCAGGCGGTGGACCGGGTCCGGCGCGAGTGCAGCGCGGCTGGACACGAACACCGCTGGGGCGTCGGCGATTACCGCCCCGCCACCGATGTGGTGGCCGAGGAGATCCTGCGCCGCCAGGAGGAGCGCGCCATCCGCCACGGCCTGTCCACCCTCACCCCCAATCAACGCGAGTCGCTGGTGCTGGCCTTCTACGGCGGGCTCACCTACCCGCAGGTCGCGGACCGGCTGGGAATCGGCCTGCCCGCCGTGAAGGCGCGCATCCGCTCCGGCCTGGCGCAGCTGAAAGTCGCACTGGCATAACCGGATGCATCCCCGGGAAGGGGGTCTCAGTGCGCGGCGGTCGCCTTGAAGCCGCGCGGAACCAGGATCACGGTGAGCACCGCGACCGCGCCCACCAGTCCCGTGGAGATCCAGGAGGTGGTGGTGAGCGCCGCGTCGTAGGCGTGCTGGGCGATGCGCAGCACCTCGTCGCCGGCGGGTCCGCCGATCCGCTCGGCGACGTGGGCCGCGCCGCCCACCGAGCCCTGCGCCTCGGTCAGATCGTCGCCGTGCAGCGGCAATCCGGTCATGTGGCCGGTGAACAAACGGCCGTGGATGCTGCCCAGCAGTGCCACGCCCAGACCGATGCCCAGTTCGTAGTTGGTCTCCTCGACCGCCCCCGCCTGCCCGGCGCGCTCGGCGGGCACCGAGGCGACCAGGACGGCGGCGGCCGTGGTGATCGCGATGCCGTCACCGATGCCCAGGCACAGCAGCACCAGGGCGACGATCGGGTAGGTGGTGTCGGGAATCGCGGCCAGCACCGCGAAACCCGTCGCCAGCGCGCCCAATCCGAAACCCATCAGCGCGCGCACGCCCACGCGCCGCATGAGCCAGGGGGTGGCCAGCGAACCGAACAGGGTGGCCAGCGCCGCGGGCAGGGTGCGCATACCGGCCTCCGACGGCGAGTAGCCGTGAATGTATTGCAGCCACAAGGAGATCAGGAACAGCGCGGCTCCGATGGCCAGCATGGCGAGCAGGGTGGCGAGCGCGGCGGCGGTGAAGGCGCGATTGCGGAACAGCCGCACATCCAGCAGCGGGTCGGGCGACTTCGACTGCCGGTAGGCGAACCACCCCAGCAGGAGTACCGACGACACCAAGATGATCAGATCGACCGGGGCCGGATTGCCCTTCGCCACATGCTTGATGCCCCACGCCAGCGCCACGATGCCCAGCACCGACAGCGCCGCGCCGGCCCAGTCCAAGCGGCCCTGCTGCGGGGCCCGGTACTCCGGCAGCAGCCACAGCCCCGCGGCCACGGTGAGGATCACTACGGGCACATTGAGCCAGAAGGCCGCCGACCAGCCGAACGCCTCGACCAGATGACCGCCGACCAGCGGGCCGATGGCCGCGCCACCGCCGGCCACCGAGGCCCAGATGCCGATGGCGAGGGTTCGTTCGTGGTCATCGGTGAAGATATTGCGGATCAGCGAGAGCGTGGACGGCATCACCATGGCTCCGCCGACCCCGAGCAGCGCCCGGCCCGCGATGAGCTGGGCGGGGGAGTGCGCGGTCGCCGCGATCACCGAGGCGACGCCGAAGAGCAGGAAGCCGAGCAGGAACAGCAGTTTCCGGCCGTACCGGTCGCCGATCGCGCCGCAGGTGATCAGCAGACCGCCCAGCACCAGGCCGTAGAGGTCGACGATCCACAGCTGCTCCATGGGGGTGGGCGCCATGTGATCGATGAGCGAGGGCAGTGCGACATTGAGGATGGTCGCGTCCATCGCCACCAGCAGCAGGCTCGCGCAGAGCACGGCGAGCATGGCCCACCGGCTCGCCGGTGCGGGCCGCACCGGGTCCGCCAGATCTCTCGCCTGTTCCCGGGGTGGAATGCGGCCCACGGTTCCCGCCTCCTCGACTAGATCTCTGTCCGGCTGTTGGCAACAACCTGGCTAAGCCTAGTCGAGGCGCTCGGCGGAACCGTGGCCCGACGGTGGGGAACTACCGGCTCGCGTTCTGCTTGGCGAGCAGGTCGCGGATCTCGGTGAGCAGTTCCAGCTCGGTCGCGACCTTCTCCTCCTCGACCTTCGCGAAACGGTTCTTGATGGTGTTCATCGGCAGGATGAGCACGAAGTAGAGCACCGCCGCGACGCAGAGGAAGTTGATGCCCGCGCTGATGATCGGCCCGAGGGCGACGAAGGTGGACGGCTTGTCGGCCAGCAGCTGGAAGCCCAGGCCGAATTCCTTGTTGCCGCCGAGGGTGGCGAGCAGCGGCTCGATCACGCCCTTCGTCACCGAGGTGACGATGGCGGTGAACGCGGTGCCCATGACCACCGCCACCGCGAGATCGATGACATTGCCCCTCATCAGGAAGTCTTTGAAGCCCTTGAGCATGATGCGCGCAGTTCCAATCCGAGACGTTTTCGTTATGTTCCGGATGGGAGTTTAAATGCTGGTAGGGGCCTTGTGCGCACCCGGCACACCCCCCTTGACGCGTGTCACCCCGATCGCCGGAAGGGTGCTGGCACACATTTGGCAAACCGGAGGGTCCGAATCAGCTCTCGCGGCCCGCCTCCGAGCGCGCGTGATCGGCCCGGAAGGTCTTCACCAGCGCCATGCACATGGCCAGCAACACCACACTGAACGGCAACGCGATCAAGATCGCCACCGTCTGCAGGGTGGTCAGCGCGGCCGTGCCGGTGCCGCTGGCCACCAGCAGCGCCGCCGCCACCGCACCCTGCGCGGTGGTCCAGAACGCGCGACTCCAGGTAGGCGGCTCCGGATTGCCGCCCGAGGACAGCATGTTCACCACCAGCGCCCCCGAATCCGCGGAGGTGACGAAGAACAGCACGATCACCAGGATCGCCAGCCCCGCCGTGATCGATCCGCCCGGCAGCGTCCGCAGCAGCTCGAACAGCGCGCTGTCGCGATCGGGTCCGTCCGGACCGACCAGCCCGCCGCCACCGAACATCTCGCGGTGCAGGCCCGCCCCGCCGAACACCGCGAACCACACGAAGGTCAGCAGCGTCGGCACCAGCAGCACCCCGGCCACGAACTCCCGCACCGTGCGCCCGCGCGAGATGCGCGCGATGAAGACGCCCACGAACGGGGCCCAGGAGATCCACCAGCCCCAATAGAAGACGGTCCACTGCTGGGTCCAGGCCGTCCCGGTGGGGCCTTCGGTCGCGCCGGTGTACATGCTGATCCGGGGCAGCGACTGCAGGTACTGGCCCAGGCTCTGCACCAGATCGTCGACGATGAACAGCGTCGGCCCGACGATCAGCACGAACAGCATCAGCGCGCCCGCCACACCCATATTGAGCTGGGACAGCAGTTTGATGCCCTTGTCCACGCCCGTCACCACCGACACCGTGGCCAGCGCGGTGACCGCCACGACCAGCGTCACCTGCAAGCCCTTGCCCGGTTCGTGCAGCCAGCCCTGATGATTCAGCCCTGCCGAGATCTGCAGCACCCCCAGCCCGAGGGAGGTCGCGACGCCGAACACGGTGCCGATCACCGCCACCACGTCGATGAGATCCCCGCGCCAGCCCCGGACCTTGTCGCCCGCGATCGATTCCAGCGACCAGCGGATCGACACCGGCCTGCCCTTGCGGTGGATCGAGTACGCGATCGCCAGCCCCACCACCACGTAGATGGCCCACGGGTGGATGCCCCAGTGCAGGAACGTCTGCACCATGGCCGAATCCGCGCGCTGCGCCGGGGTGGACCCGACCCCGGGGCGCGGGTCCTCGTAGTGGAACAGCGGCTCGGCCACACCCCAGAACACCAGGCCGATCCCCATGCCCGCCGCGAACAGCATGGAAAGCCAAGCGCCGATGGAGTATTCGGCCTGCTCGCCGTCCTCGCCCAGGGTGATGTCGCCGAACCGGCCCAGTCCCAGCCAGATCGCGAACACCACGAACAGGCTCACGATCAGGATGTAGTACCAGCCGAAGCCGCCGATCACATTGTCCTGCAGCGCTTTCGCCTGCCGGGCCGCGGTATCGCGGAAGACGATGGCGTACACGGTGAAGGCGGTCACCACGATGGCCGAGGGCCAGAACACCCGGGGAGCCACCGCCACTCGATGATGGGCCGGAACCGTCTCGGTCGAGGTATGGCGGGTCGTGCCCACGTGGCGTGCCCCCTGCGGTCGTCGTCTGCTGCGATCTACCTGCCGAACACATGCGAACAACCCCGGCTCCGGGCCGTGTGGCCCGGAACCGGGGTTGGCTGAACTACTTTCCGGCCCTGTTCTTCAGCGCGGTGACGATCTCGTTGACCGCTGCCAGCACGTCCTGTGCGGCGTGGTCGAGGTTGGCCCGCACCTGTTCGAGGGTGACCTGGAAATCCTCGGGAGTGATCTTGTCGGCGAAGGACTTCGCCATATCGGCGAGGTCGGCGGCCGCGGTCTGAGCCCGTTCGGCCAGTTCGGCGGCGGCGCCGCTGGCCCGTTCGGCCAGCTGTCCGGTCGCCGCCCCGGCCCGCTCGCGCAGGTCGGCGGCGGTGACCCCGAGATCGGTGGTCAGGTCGTCGGCGGTGGTGCGCAGGTCGTCTGCCAGGCGTTCGGTCGCGTCCTCGAACTTCGAAGCGCCGTCGCCGAGATCGTCGTCGTTGGTCGGCATGGTTGGACTCCTACTTCGATCCGCGGTCGAACATCCCCTTGACCTTGTCGGTCAAGCCCCCCGCCCATTCCTTGACTTCGTCACCGGCCTTCTCGGCCCACTCCTTGACCTCGTCGCCCGCCTTCTCGACCCATTCCCTGGCGTCCTCGGCTCCGCCCTTGAAGGCCTCCTGCGCTGTGTCGCCCAGATTCTGGGCCGCGCCGGGAGCCATCTCGCCCGCCTCGTTGCCGTCGCTGAAAGAAGTCATCGAACCTCCTACGTGGGTGGTCACGCCCGGAAGAGCAGCGATCTTTCAGCAACCGATACTAGTCGGTTTGTCCTACGCTCGGGCGTACTCAGTTCACCGGGCCCAGGACGCGCTCGATGTAGGCGTTGGTGAACCGGCCCTTGGGGTCGAAGCGACGGCGCACCTCGGCGAAGCGGTCCCACTCCGGGTAGCGCTCACGCAGTGTCTCGGCGGTCTGGAAGTGCCGCTTGCCCCAGTGTGGGCGGCCGTTGTAGCGGTCGAAAACGCGTTCGCAGGCGCGGAAATACGGCTCGTAGTTCATGCCCTCGTACTGGTGGACCGCGATGTAGCAGGTCTCGCGCCCGCCGGCGGGTGACAGGAAGGCGTCATCGGGGGCGACCCAGCGCACCTCGATCGGCATCGGGGTGTCGAAATGCTTGGCCACCTCCTTGATCTCGCGGATGGCGTCGACCGAATGCTCGCGCGGGATGGCGTATTCCATCTCGGTGAAGCGGAACAGCCGGGGGCTGGCGAAGACCCGGTAGGAGCGTTCGACCTGGCGGCGGTAGCTGCCGGCGTAGGCGGCGCTGCGCTGGACCATCGGGATCAGGTTCGGGCGCCACCGGGTGAGCTTGCACAGCGCGTCGAAGGTGTAGTTGGTCATGAGGATGTCGGAGAACCAGTCCATGGCTTTGCCGCGCGGCTGTTCGGGGAGCTCGACCCGGTTGTTGCGCTTGGTCATGGCCAGCGGGCTGTGGGCGAACATGTAGAACTCGAAGTGCTCGTTGTCCTCGACGTAGCTGTCCAGATCGGCCAGCACGTCCTCGACCGGGATCGGCCGCTCGATGCCCTCGAGCACGAACGACGGCACCATCTGCAGCGTCACGGCCGTGACGACGCCCAGCGCGCCGACATTCACGCGCGCGGCGCGCCAGCCGTCGGGATCGGTCTGCTCGTTGAGTTCGATCCGGCTGCCGTCGGCCAGCATGAGCTCCACCGAATGCAGTGCGGCGGAGAGGTTCTGCAGCTTGGATCCGGTCCCGTGGGTACCGGTCGCGGTGGCGCCGGCGATCGACTGCACGTCGATGTCGCCGAGGTTGGGGAAGGCCAGGCCCAGCGGGTGCAACGCGTTGCTGGCGGCATTGAGGGTGATGCCGGCCTCGGCGCGGACCAGGCCGGTCGCGCGGTCCACGTGCAGGATCTTGTCGAGCTGGTTCAGCCGCATGAGCGTGCCGTCGGTGAGCACGGTCTCGGTGAAGGAGTGCCCGGATCCGGCGACCCGGACGGTGTGGCCGTTCGCTTCGGCCTGAGCGAGTACTGCCGCGACGTCCTCGGGCGAGCTCGGTTCGGCGATGGACGCCGGGGTACAGCTCTGATCCCCGGCCCAGTTCACCCAAGAGTTGGTCATGCGACCAACTTTAAACCGCGAGTGTGATGCGCGCTACCGTTTGCGCGGGTTGAAGGCGGCCGCCTTCGCTCGCTCGACCTCGTCTTCGGACAGTGGACGCTGCGTGAGCGGCAGGCGAGGCACGCTGTCGCCGCGCACGCCATTGAGAATCACCGCCATGTAGCGCTCCCATACTTCGGGATTGACCGGCCGGGCGAAGCCTGCGATGCCGTCGACCATGTTCACCATGGCGAAGAAGTCGGCCGGTTCGATATCGGGCTGCAGCACGCCCGCGTCCTTGGCGCGCGCGATGACCGCCTGCATCCCGGGCCGGATCTGATCCTTCATGCACACGAAGCGCTCCATGCTGTCGTGCAGTTCGAGGATCACCTCGCTGAAGCCCCGGTTGGCGGCGACGTGGCGGCACGAGTACTCGAACAGGTCGGTCAGGCCCTCCCAGGGATCCGGGTGGTGCAGCGCCACGTTCACGGCCTCGGCCAGTTCGGTGACCATCTGGTCGAAGACCTCGGAGATGAGCTCCTGCTTGTTGGCGAAGCGGCGGTAGACCGTGCCGACGCCGACGCCCGCCCGCTCGGCCACATCGTCGAGGGTGACGTCCAGCCCCCGATCGGCGAACAGCTCGCGGGCGGCCGCGATGATGCGCTGCTGATTGCGGGCGGCGTCCGCGCGCAGACGCCGAGGTGGGGGCGCGGTGGTGACGTGATTCACAGGCTAATCCTATCAGCAATCGGGATTATCCGGAGGAGCTATCTCCGTTTAGCTGATAGCTTGATCGGTAAGCGGAGATGGTTTCTCCACTAAGTCTAGGGGACGAGGACACCAACCATGACTACAGCGCTCGAGAAAGACGTCACAGCCCCGGCTGCGACCGAGGACACGGCAGGGCGGCGCGGATCGCACGCCCTGCGCTGGTGGGTGCTCGCCGTGCTCGGCGTCGCCCAGCTGATGGTCGTGCTCGACGCGACCGTCGTGAACATCGCGCTCCCGCACGCGCAGGCCGATCTCGGCTTCTCCAACGGCGACCGGCAGTGGGTCATCACCGGCTACGCGCTGGCCTTCGGCTCGCTGCTGCTGCTCGGCGGACGGCTCTCCGACCTGTTCGGCCGCCGCACCACCTTCATCACCGGCCTGATCGGCTTCGCGGTCGCCTCCGCGGTCGGCGGCGCGGCCGGCAACTTCGAGGTGCTGGTCGGCTCCCGCGTCGCGCAGGGCGTGTTCGCCGCGCTGCTCGCGCCCGCCGCGCTCTCGCTGCTGACCGTCACCTTCACCGAACCCGCCGAGCGCGCAAAGGCATTCGGCATCTTCGGCGCCATCGCCGGCGCGGGCGGCGCGCTCGGCCTGCTGCTGGGCGGCGCGCTCACCGAGTGGGCCTCGTGGCGCTGGGTGATGTACGTGAACCTGGTCTTCGCGGCCGTCGCGCTGGTCGGCGCGATCCTGCTGCTGGCCAAGCACACCGCCACCACCCGCCCCAAGCTGGATCTGCCCGGCACCGTCACCGTGACCGCCGCGCTGTTCGGCATCGTCTACGGCTTCTCGCATGCCGAGTCCGACGGATGGACCAACGGCGTCACCCTGGCCTTCCTGATCGGCGGCGTCGCGCTGCTGGGCCTGTTCGTGTGGCTGGAACAGCGCGTCGCGCACCCGCTGCTGCCGCTGCGCGTGGTGCTGGACCGCACCCGCGGCGCGTCCTACGTCGCGGTGTTCACCATCGGCATCGGCATGTTCGCCATGTTCCTGTTCCTCACCTACTACATGCAGCAGCAGCTGGGGTACTCGCCGATCCGCACCGGCGTCGCGTTCCTGCCGATGGTCGCGGGCATGGTCGCCGCCTCCACCACCGTGCCCGCACTGCTCATCCCGCGGGTGGGCCCGAAGGTGACCGTGGTGACCGGATTCCTGCTCGCCACACTGGGAATGGCGCTGCTGACCCGCATCGGTGTGGACACCGGCTACGCGAGCCACATCCTGCCGAGCCTGCTGCTGATGGGCCTGGGTCTGGGTATGGCGATGTCCACCGCGTTCAGCGGTGCGACCGCGGGCGTGGAGCACGCCGACGCCGGCGTCGCCTCGGCCATGGTGAACACCAGCCAGCAGGTGGGCGGCTCGATCGGCACCGCGCTGCTGAGCACGCTGGCCGCGACCTCGTTCAACGACTATGTGGCCGGGCACGTTCCGCCGTCGCCGCGGGTGCTGGCCGAGGCCGCGGTGCAGAGCTACACCACCACCTTCTGGTGGGCCGCCGCGATCTTCGTGGTCGGCGCGGTGGTCACCGGGCTGATCATGCCGAACAAGGTACCGGTCCCGGCCGAGGGTGAACCCGTTCTCGCGCACTGAGATTCGAACCCCTGGACACCGTGGTCCAACCATGAAAGCGGCCCCGCTCGCCGATCCGAGCGGGGCCGCTTCGTTTTCCTTCTTACCGCGATCAGCGGCAGTTGGAGGGCGGGGCCAGGCCCGCGAACCGGTCGGACAGATAGTTCATGGCGTTGAGCGTGCCGGAGAAGATGGCGGTGCCGTGGTCCGCGCCCGGGATGACGTCGAACTGGACCGGCGTCCCGGCGGCGCAGTAGCGGCCCGCGGTGTACTGGGCCAGATCCAGCGGCACCTGGTCGTTGCCGCCGTGCCATTCGCAGAGCGGCTGGTGGATCAGCTCGGGCACCGCGATCGCCCAGCCCTTGGCCGGCGGCAGCGGGAACGCCGACGACTCCTTCAGACTCCCGTCGAGCAGGCTGTGCGACGGCGCGCATTGCAGGCCCAGGGAATTCACGAACGGCTGATACGACAGCAGCGGTCGCGGCCCGGGGCCCGGGGAGATCAACGTGGTCACCGCGGCGATGGGCGCGCCGTTGGAATTGGTGGAGCGGAACAGGATCCGCCACACCGTCGCCCCGGGGAACGGGTGGGCGGGCACCTGGCGGGAGTTCAGCACGTCGCCGTTCCGAGCGGCGTCGAGATTGCCTGCGGCGTAGTAGAACCCGTCCGGATCAGGGAGGGGGAAGATCGCCCCGGCGTGCGCCGCGGGCGCGGCCGCCATGACGGCCGCCAGGACCGCGGCGATTCCGAAGCTCTGGACCAGCATCTTTCTGATCGACTGGCGCACCGCCAACTTGGCTCTCCTCGAGGCCGGTGGGACAACGCCGGGCAAGCCGCACTATCCTCGCAGTTCCGGGCTGCTGTTCGGGCTCAGCAACACGCCAGACAGCGGCGATTGGGCCAGGCAAATCGAAGGGAGGGTGATGGCGGCGAACACCGCGGGCGTCGACGTCGCTCTGCTCGGCGTCATCGCCCTGGGAGGCGCGATCGGGGCGGAGGCGCGCTACGGGGTGAGTGTGCTGCTGCCGCAGCGCGGTGTGATCCCCTGGCACACCTTGGCGGTCAACGTGATCGGTTGCTTGCTCATCGGGGTACTCATGGTCTGTATCACCGAGATCTGGGCGGCGCACCGACTGCTGCGGCCGTTCCTCGGGGTCGGTGTACTGGGCGGATTCACCACCATGTCCACATACGCCGGGGAAGTTCGTACACTGCTCGAATCGGGCCGAATCGGCTACGGGCTCGGCTACCTCGGGGGGACGGTGGTGACCGGGCTGATCGCGGTCGTGCTGGGCGTGGGTGCGACACGATGGATATCGGGAACGGCGCGACGATTGGGGGCAGGACGATGAACACGGAGTCCGACACCGATGCGGTCCGGCGGTGGATACCGGCGTCGCGGCTGACGGTGCTGCTCGGCGAGGACGACACCTATCGGCATCGGCCCCGCTACCACGAGATCGTGCGGCGTGCCCGGGATGCCGGATTGGTCGGGGCGAGTGTGTGGCGCGGCGTCGAGGGGTACGGGGTGTCCTCCCAGATCCACACCACCCGACTGCTCGATCTGGCCGAACGGCTGCCGGTGATGGTGATGATCATCGACGACACCGACCGGTTGCGTGCTTTCGTGGAAACCAATGCGGACCTGCTGGATTCACTGACCGTCGCGCTCTCGCCCGTCGACGTCTTCGACGGGGTGCGGCGGTGACCGCGCTGGCGGTGATCCTCGGCGCGCTGCTCGGTGCGCCCGCCCGATTTCTGGTGGATCGCGCGTTGGCCCTTCGATTCGATAGTGTTCTCCCCCTGGGCACACTGACGGTGAACATGGGCGGTTCGGCCTTGCTGGGCGCGTTGATCGGTGCGGGAGCAAACCATTGGCTCTTCGCGGCCGCGGGAACGGGCTTCTGCGGCGCGCTGACCACGTTCAGTACGTTCGGATACGAAACGGTTCGTTTGGCCGAGGAGGGCGCTTACAGCTATGCGGTGGCGAACGTCGTGATCGGCGTCGGCGCGAGCCTTGCCGCGGCCTACCTCGGTGTCCAACTCGGGCAGTGGGTACGGCCGTGATCCTGATGACCAGCCGGGCGCAGGCGATACGGAAGGGAGGTGCGGGCATGGCCCACGATCGAGCCGGACGACCGGCGCGGGCCACGGACCTCGAGGACATCGCGCACCTGGTGACCGCGTACTACAGCCGCATCCCGGATCCGGCCGATCCCGCGCAGCTGGTCTCCTTCGGCACCTCCGGGCATCGTGGATCCAGCCTGGACTGCGCGTTCAACGAGGCGCACATCCTGGCCATCACGCAGGCCATCGTGGAATACCGGGCCTCGCGCGGCATCACCGGGCCGGTGTACCTGGCGCGGGACACGCACGCGCTGTCCGAGCCCGCCTGGACCACCGCCCTGGAGGTGCTCGCCGCCAACGATGTCACCGCGATCATCGACGCCCGCGACAGGTACACGCCCACACCGGCTTTGAGTCACGCCGTGCTGCGCCACAATCGGGGCGGCACCCGGCATCAGGCCGACGGCATCGTGGTGACGCCCTCGCACAATCCGCCCCGCGACGGCGGCTTCAAGTACAACCCGCCGCACGGCGGCCCGGCCGACACCATCGCCACCGACGCCATCGCCGCCCGCGCCAACGAGCTGCTGCGTACCGGGCTCTCCGAGGTCAAGCGCACCTCGCTGGCGCACGCGCTGGCCACCAACGTGGAGCGCTACGACTACCTGGACCGCTACATCTCGGACCTACCCAACGTGCTGAATCTGGACGCCATTCGCGGCGCTGGGATTCGGCTGGGCGCGGATCCCATGGGCGGGGCCTCCGTGGATTACTGGGAGGAGATCGGGCAGCGCTACGACCTCGAGCTCGAGGTGGTGAACCCGTTCGTCGACCCGACGTGGCGGTTCATGACGCTGGATTCCGACGGGCGGATCCGGATGGATCCGTCCTCGCGCTACGCCATGGCCTCACTCGTGGCGATTCGCGACGATTACGACATTTCGACCGGCAATGACGCGGACGCGGACCGGCACGGGATCGTGACTCCCGATGCGGGACTGATGAATCCGAACCACTTCCTGGCGGTGGCGATCGAATACATGATCGCCAACCGGATGGGGTGGGACGCGCTGACCAAGATCGGCAAGACGGTGGTGACGTCCTCCATGATCGACCGCGTGGTCGGCGTGCTGGGCCGCGACGTGTACGAGGTGCCGGTCGGGTTCAAATGGTTCGTGCCCGGATTGTTCAGCGGCAGCCTCGCTTTCGGCGGCGAGGAGTCCGCGGGCGCCTCGTTCCTGCGCATGGACGGCACCGTCTGGACCACCGACAAGGACGGCATCCTGCTGGCTCTGCTGGCCGCGGAGATCACCGCCGTCACCGGGCAGAGCCCGTCCACCCGCTACACCGAACTCGAGAAGCGCTACGGCTCACCCGCCTACGCCCGCGTCGACGCCACCGCCACCGCGGAACAGAAGACCCGCCTCGCGGCGTTGACGCCGGACATGATCACCGCGACCGAAATCGCCGGCGAACCCATCACCGGTATCCAGACCCGCGCCCGCGGCAATGGCGCGGCGCTGGGCGGGCTCAAGATCACCACCGAGAACGCGTGGTTCGCGGCCCGGCCCTCCGGGACCGAGGACAAGTACAAGATCTACGCCGAATCCTTCGAGGGCCCCGAGCACCTCGTACAGGTGCAGGCGGCCGCGGAGGAGATTGTCGGACACGCGTTGTCCGGTGGCTAGTGCGGCGTTCGGCCGGATGTTGGAAATGAGTGGATCGGTGTGTGCGGTGGAGTTGTCGCGGTGTGCCGGGGTCGCGCGACCAGGTGAGCGCGAGGTGTCGGCCGGTGAGTGAAGTGCTGGAGACGCGGCGGCTGCCCGTGGAGATCTGGGTGCTGGTGGGCTCGGCCTTCACCATCGCCATCGGGTTCGGTTTGGTCGCACCGGCTCTGCCGCAGTTCGCGCGGAGCTTCGATGTCGGCGTGGCGGCGGCCTCGTTCATCGTGAGCGCGTTCGCGTTGATGCGCTTGATCTTCGCCCCCATGGCCGGGCGGCTGTTGCAGAAACTGGGCGAGCGCCCGGTCTACCTGACCGGTCTGCTCATCGTCGCGGTCTCCACCGGCGCGTGCGCCCTCGCGCAAAGCTATTGGCAGCTCCTGGTGCTGCGTTCGCTGGGCGGCATCGGATCCACCATGTTCACGGTGTCCTCCCTGGGCCTGGTCATCCGCATGTCCCCGCCCGCCGAACGCGGCCGCGTTTCCGGCGTCTACTCCACCAGCTTCCTCATCGGCTCCATCAGCGGCCCGCTGGTCGGCGGCGCCCTGTCATTCCTGGGCCTGCGCGCCCCCTTCCTGATCTACTGCGTAGCTCTGCTGATCGCCAGCCTCATCGTCTATGTGGCCCTCCGAGATTCCCCCTTGGCTCTTCCGGAGAAATCCGACGGCGCCCCCACCATGTCCTTCCGCGAAGCCGCCGCCCGCCCCGCCTACCGAGCCGCCCTCTGGGCCAACTTCGGCAACGGCGCAGCGGTATTCGGCGTCCGTATGGCGCTCGTGCCCCTGATCGTCGTAGAGGTCCTCAAACAAGACGCCGCCCTGGCGGGCGTAGCCCTCACCGCCTTCGCCCTCGGCAACGCCTCGGTCCTGTTCCTCTCCGGCCGCTGGTCGGACACCCTGGGCCGCAAACCCTTCCTCACCGCGGGCACCCTGGTCTGCGCCGTAGGCACCGCAGGCATCGGCTTCGCCTCGACCCTGCCCTGGCTCCTTGCCGCCTCCGCCCTCGCCGGCATCGGATCCGGCATGTTCACCCCCGCCTTGCAGGCGGCGGTCGCCGACATCATCGGCCCCGGCCGCCGCGGCGGCCCGGTCCTCGCCGGCTACCAGATGTCCGCAGACCTCGGCACCTTCCTCGGCCCCTACGCCATCGGCCTGCTCGCCGACCGCGTCTCCTACGGTGTCGCGCTCGGCGTCACCGGCATCCTGCTCGCCTCCGCCTCCGCGGTCTGGCTGGTCGTGCCCGAGACCCTGCGCCGCAAGGAAGCCGCGCTCGCCGTCGACCGTTAGGGGCGGGTGTCGGTGGGGTGGGGGTGTCGGGCAGAGTGGTGCGGGTGAGCAATCCGACTTCGAAGCACACGCCGCGGCCGGTGTCGAGCAAGACCACCTATGCGCTGGCCGGGGTGGCGGTGGTGGTGATCGTGCTGATCGTGTTCGCGGTGTTCCAGTGGAACCGCGGTGGCGGGGACGCGGTGCGCAACGACGGGTACGGGTCGGCGCACGATCCGGCCGTGGAGGTGGCGCTGGACTCCGACGGGGCCATCGTGCTGGGGAAGCCCAAGGTGGCGAAAACCCTTGACATCTACGAGGATCCGCTGTGCCCGGCGTGCGGCCAGATGGAGAAGGTCAACGGCCAGGAGATCGCCCAGCAGGTCGACGAGGGCAAGCTCGCGGTGCGGTACCGGCTGGTGAACTTCCTCGACTCCCGCTCGGGCAGCAAGGACTACTCCACCCGCGCCGTCGCCGCCAACGAATGCGTGGCGCAGGACGGGAACGGCCCGGTGTACGCCAAGTTCCATGAGCTGCTCTTCACCACGAAGCAGCCTTCCGAAGGCGGCTCCGACCACGACAACAAGGAACTCGCCGCATTCGCCAAGGAAGCGGGCGCGAGCGACTCCGTCGCCAAGTGCATCACCTCCGGAGACCGCGCCGACACCGCCCGAGCCCACGCCGCCGCCGCTCTCAAGGCCCTTGGTGACGCTCTGAACGGCCCGGCCGCCACCCCGTCGGTCTTCCTCGACGGCAAGAAGGTCGACCGCGGCAACGCGGACTGGGTCCTCAGCGCCGCGAAATAGGCTGCGGAACAGCGGTCTTCGGATAGCCGGTTCAGGCCGGGCAGCGACTCCTGCGAGTCGGCTGCCCGGCCTGTCTCATGCGGTGGCATCCGCTGCGATTGGGTGGGGTGCGGCCCATCGGGGGAACGGTGAATTTGAGCCGCACCCCGGGCAGGGGGCCGAGCCGGGGGCTCGGTCCCTTGGTTCGGGGTGGTGAACGGTCAGTGGGGGACCGGGTGGGTGGGGGATTCGGGGATGTCGTTGTCGGCGGTGGTGCGGGACAGCTGGGGGTGGATCAGGACGTGGGATTCGAGGGGGTAGGCCAGGTCGGTGGTGAAGTAGCTTCCGGCCGTGGCGGGGTCGGTGGGGACCGGGCGGAGGCGGGGCGGCTCGGCGGGGGCGTCTATGTCGGTGTGGGGGAAGAGGTAGCGGGCGCCCTCGCGGATGGTTTCGTGGGTCTCACCGCTCGGGTCGATCCAGCGCATGCGGTCGGTGTCGGCCAGGTAGACGCGCCACGGGTGTTTTCCCTTGTCCGCCAGGGACTTCAGGCGGTTGTGATGGGTGCAGAGCACGGCGCGGTAGCCGGAGTTCGGTTGTGCGGGGAGGCGGGGGAGCGGGCCGAACTGGATGAGTGAGGTTTCGGCGGCGGGCATGGTGCAGCCGGGGAAACGGCAGAATCCGTCGAGGGCGCGCACCTCGCGGGCCGGGGCGTTCGAGAAGGGGCGCACCGCAGTGACTTTGGCGTGTTTGCGCAGTGGTGCGGACGGGGGAGCCGGTTCGGTGGGCCGGGCGGGCCGTTCCTGGGTGGCAGGGCTGTCGGCGGTGGCGGGACCATCGGTGGTGAGGCGGCCGCGATCCACCCGGGGGGTGGCCGGGGTGTCGTCGCGCACGCGACGCTCGCGGAGGTGGGCGGCGGCCGCGCGCTCCCAGGGAGCTTCGGCGGCGATTCGCGTCCGCCGGGTCCGGCGCGGGCTCGGAATGCCGTCGGCGAGGACGGATTCCTTTGTCTGCGAAGCGCTTTCCTCAGGGGGCGAAGGGGCGTCGTCTTCGCTCGGGCCCGGAGTGGCGTCCTCCGGGAAGTACTCGGGGATGACCTGGAACCGGGCGTGTTCGGCGAGCGAGCGGGCCAGCGCGGCGTCGATGGGTCCGTAGCCGGACAGGAAGGCGGGATCGTCGCGCAGGCCGAGGAGGGTTTCGGCGGACACGCCGACCTGGATGAGTGGACGGCGAGGCGTGGTGGGGGTGCTGGCCTTGGGGCAGTCGAGTTCCTTGCCGCATTCGCAGTGCAGGCGGCCCGAGCCGTCGGCGAGGGCGATGAGCGCGTCGGCCCGGCGCTGGGACATGGTGCGCGGATCGTCCTCGCACACTTGCAGGCTCATCTCCCGCAGCCGCATGGCGAGCGCCTGCGCTCCCGCGGCGGGCAGCAGCCCGTCGAACACGGCCATCCCGTCTTGAACCGCGCGAATCCGGACATCGCGGTCCTGTTCCCGGGCCTCGCGCCGCCGCGTCTCGCCGTCGGGATCGAGCCGCGTCACCCAGCGCTGCGCGGTCTGCCGCAGCCGGACCGGATCGGACCGCAACGCGGCGTCGATCAGCTTGGGCTCCAGGACTTCCCGTATTTCCCGTGGCTTCCCCCGCAGGCAGTCCGTGATCACCTGCACCCGGGACAGATCGATCCGTCCCGCCGCGAACGCCAGTTTGGTCTGGGGTAGCGAGTCCAGCGCGAGCCCGATGTCGATGAGCGCCGCCGCCACCCCCTCCGGCACCTGCACCGCGACCGCGATCTCCGCCGCCGCGAACTCCCCGGCCCGCACCCCGCCGGCGCCCGGTGCGGCGTTCGCGGCCCGATGGCGGCGATACACCTCCCGCACCGCTGTGATTTCCGCCGCCTGTGCGAACGCCGCCGCCCCGTGTGCCCGCCGCAGCGCGTCGACCAGCTCGTCCTCGCCCATCGCCTCCACCTCTCGGCTATCGAACATGCGTTCGAGACTACCTCCCGGTGATCGTCACCGCCAGCCTCTGTCCAGGCGATTTGGTTTGTTCCGCATCGGTCGTGTAACTTCGTTCAAGCAAGCGGGGCAACGCCCGGCTGGCGGAGAAGTGAATACGGGGCTATGGCGCAGCTGGTAGCGCACCACACTGGCAGTGTGGGGGTCAGGGGTTCGAGTCCCCTTAGCTCCACCCGTTGATACAGGTCAGGCCCGGTTTCGTACCGGGCCTGACCTGTTTTTGTTCCGCCTACCCCGCGCTTGCCCACGGTTTCGATTCAATCTTCATCGTTCCGTCGTGTCGGGTGGTATGGCCAGTCGCCGGCTCCCGGAGCCACCCGGCCGCAATCTGGTCAGACCTGAGTGTCGACCGCCTGGCTACGGTCCGTATCTGGCGCGCGGAGTGACCAGCGGGTGCCGGAGGAACGGCGCATTCGCTGTCTTGCTGGGCAATCGAGCGGAGTATTTGCCGACGTGCCCGGATCGTTACCTTCGGCCGAACTGGGCAGATGTCCAAAATTGGTGTCGAACTCGCCGGTAACTTTGTGAAACGCCGACATTTCCGAATGTGGCCACCTATGGTGAGCGCGCTTGCCCCAGACGAGATCACAGGAGATCACAGCAGTACGGATCAGAACAAATGCCGAGAGCAGAGCTTCCGAAACTCTCGGTCGTAGCCTCCGCTGAAACCCCTGAGTCTGCGTGATCGCCGGCGTTGCGTGATTCAGCGATCGAATGTTGTTGATGATCGCTGGATTTGCCCTGTCCGGATACCAGCGCTCAGAAGAAAATCAGTAGAAGGAAAGAAAATGCGTCATTCCTCGATCGCTGCCGGTTTCGCGGCGTCAGCGTTGCTCGTAACCGGCGGGCCTGCCTCGGGATAAGCGGCGTCGCGGGGGAGTGGGGCGATGTGCGTTCCGTCCCTCTGCCCGCGATCGAATTCCGAACGAGCGCCGAATTCTCTTCTCCAGGAATAACAATGACAAATCGACATGTCGCCCGCAAACTTGCCGCGACCACCACGGCCGCGAGCGCTCTGGCGCTGTTCGGCACCGGCGCCGCGGACGCGAACCCCGGGAACATCACGTGGTCCGACGGCTCCTCGCAGTTCACCCGGACCATCAGCAACGTGTCCCCGGCCGAGGGTGACACCATCACGGTCTCCACCCAGTTCAGCCGTAACAGCTGGACCGACGAGTACATCTACAACATCAAGGACCGGCACCCGGCCTGTATCACCTATGTACCGGGTTCGGCCACCATGGGTGGTGGCGCGGTGTCGAATCCCGAAGTAGTCGCCGACGAGGGCAACGGCGGCGGCTACGTGCGAGCGTCGTTCGGCAGCACCTCCTGGGTGGTCCAGAACCGGCCGGGCTTCCACAGCTCCCCGACCTTCAGCGTGCAGTACAAGGTCGGTCACGGCTGTGCCCGCGGGGCCGCTCTGACCACCGGCATGGATTACGGCGGGTCGCTCGGCTCGGGGTTGTATGGTACTCAGGGCCCGTCGATCACGGTGGGCAAGAACGCCACGACCACCACCCTGGCCCCGGTCTCGGGCGCCCGCGCGGGCCAGCCGGTCACGTTGACGGCCACGATGACCGGTGGCTCGGCCGGTGACACGATCGGTTTCTACGACGGCGGCACCCAGATCGGAACCGGCGCCCTGGACGCCACCGGTACCGCGACCTACCAGTGGACACCGACGGTGAGCGGCAACCGCACCCTGACCGCGCAGTATCCAGGCACCGCGTACGCCAACGCATCGCAGTCCGCACCGCAGACCGTGAACGTTACTGCGGCCGATGTCGCTTCCACCGTCACTCTCAATCCGGTGACGGGTGCGAAGGTCGGTACCGCGACCACCCTCACGGCCAAGGTGACTCCGGCAGCGGCGGGTGGCACGGTCCAGTTCGCTGACGGCACTACGGTTCTGGGGACCGGGCAGGTCGACGGGACCGGCACTGCCACCTTCCAGTGGACGCCCTCGGCTGCTGGTGCGCACACGCTGACCGCGACGTTCTCGGGGCGTGACGGTGTCACCGGGTCCAACACCACCGCACAGGCGGACGTTGCCGCGGCCGCTGTCGCTTCCACCACCACTCTCAACCCGGTGATGGGCGCGAAGGTGGGCACCGCGACCACTTTGACCGCGACGGTGACCCCTGCCGCGGCCGGAGGCACCATCGAATTCGCTGA
>NZ_JBEXYE010000004.1:0-397091 GCF_040630785.1 Nocardia sp. NPDC005746 | reverse complement strand
CGACGCGACCGGCACCGCGACCTTCCAGTGGACGCCCTCGGCTGCTGGTGCGCACACGCTGACCGCGACGTTCTCGGGGCGTGACGGTGTCACCGGATCCAACACCACCGCACAGGTGAACGTCGCTGCGGCCGACAGCAATTCCACCGTGACCGTCAACCCGGTCACAGGAGCCACCGTCGGTACCGCGATCACCCTGACGGCGAAGGTCAACCCTGCAAACGCGGGCGGCACCATCACCTTCACCGACGGTGGCGCCGTCATCGGCACCGCCGCCCAGGTCGGCGCTGACGGCACCGCCACCATCACGTGGACCCCCACCGCCGCCGGCAGCCACATCATCACCGCCGACTACTCCGGCAATGGCACCGTCAACGCGTCCACCACCACCGTCACGATCACCGTCGCACCCACCGGAGGCACCGGCACCGGCACCGGCAGCTCCCTGCCCGGCAGCCTCGGTTCCAGCCACTGAACAAAAGCTACCGCGGTGTCTGTTCCCAGCCGGTACGGCCGGGGACAGACACCGCGGTAGCGATGGGTAATACCGGCTGTCGGGCGGTGAGGCGGTTCTGCATCCGGACGACGCGGTGGCCGGTCGCGATCATCGGGCACCGTATTTCCGATCCCATCGGCACTCGGCCCGCAGTTCGGCAGGGTCGTATACTCCCCTTATGGCGGATGAGCGGTCCTCCACAGAATTCCCCGAGTCGCCGGTTCTCGTGGTGCAGACGCGAGAACACGTTTATCGGCTACGCGCCGGGGGTGTGTACAACATCGGCCGCGATCCGACCGCCGACGTTGTTGTCACCGATCCGCGTGTCTCGGCCGTGCACGCCGTGCTGGAGCGAGGATCGCACGGTTGGGAAATCGAGGACGCGCACAGTCTGAACGGCACCTTTTTCGACGGTCAGCGCGTCGAGCGGATGCTG
Organism: Nocardia sp. NPDC005746; assembly: GCF_040630785.1. Taxonomy (NCBI): domain Bacteria; kingdom Bacillati; phylum Actinomycetota; class Actinomycetes; order Mycobacteriales; family Nocardiaceae; genus Nocardia; species Nocardia sp. NPDC005746. The sequence continues at coordinate 396,159 of NZ_JBEXYE010000004.1, read as the reverse complement.
ATCGACCACGACGAGACCTTCCAGCTGGGGCATGCCAAAGACGGTGCGCGGCTGTCCTGCTCGCTGGAATCACCCAACCCCGCCCCCGTCTCCGAGCCCGATGACGATTTCGGCGGGGACACGATGGTCGTCCCGAATCCTGGCTATGACCTGGACGATGAAGCCACGGTCACCCTGTTCGAGCCGGGCCTGCCGCGGCGAGTGTCGCGGTCGTCGCCTCCGGCTACCCAGCCCAGCGCGGTAGTACGGATCGTCTCGGGCACGCTCCGGATCGGACGCGCCGCAGACAACGACATCGTCGTGCCCGACCTCATGGTGTCTCGCCATCACGCCGAACTACAGGTGATCGACGAAGGCAAATATCGAGTCGTCGACCTCGACAGCCACAACGGCACCTATGTCAACGGCCACCGGATCGAGACCGCGGACCTGTCCGAATCCGACTTGATCGGCATGGGACACACCACCTATCGGCTCGTCGGCAACGAACTGCGCGAGTCCGTCGACACCGGTGACATCTCGGTCTGTGTCCAGAACCTGATCGTGCGGACACCGGAAGGGAAAGTGCTGCTCGACGACGTGACCTTCCCCATCGCGCAGCGCTCACTCGTCGGGGTCATCGGACCCAGCGGTGCGGGCAAGTCGACGCTGTTGGGCGCGGTCACGGGGATGCGGCCCGCGACCGAGGGGACCGTCCGCTACGACGGACGCGACCTGTACACCGATTACGACGAGCTGAGACACCGGATCGGATTGGTTCCGCAGGAGGACATCCTGCACAAAGAGCTCCCGACGCGACGCGCCCTGCTCTACGCGGCCGAGCTGCGGTTCCCTGGTGACACCCGCCGCGAGGAGCGCGAGCAGCGAGTCGACGAAGTCCTCGACGAACTCGGCCTGACGCGCCATGCCGACACCCGCATCGATCGGCTCTCCGGCGGGCAACGCAAAAGGGTCAGCGTCGCATTGGAACTGCTGACCAAACCGTCCCTGTTGTTCCTTGACGAACCGACCTCCGGCCTGGACCCCGGCCTGGACAAGACGGTCATGGAAATGCTGTCCGAACTCGCCCACGACGGGCGGACCGTCATCGTCGTTACACACAGCGTCGCGAATCTCGATTCCTGTGACCGCCTCCTGGTGCTGGTGCCCGGCGGCAAGCTGGCCTACTACGGACCGCCCGCGGAGGGGTTGCAGGAGTTCGGGCAGCGCACCTGGGCCGAGGTGTTCCAGGCATTCGACCGGGACGAGGACCGCGACTGGGCCGGTGAGTTCCGGAAGTCCCCGCGCTTCGAGAACTACGTCGATGTCGGGCCGATCGACGACATCGGACCGGGCGAAGTACACGCACCGGCTTCGCCGCCACCCGCGCGGCAGTCCAAGCTCAGCCAGCTCAGCACACTGTGCCGGCGGTATCTGGCGGTGATCGCCTCGGACCGCAGTTATCTGGCGTTGCTCGGCGTGATGCCGTTGCTGCTGGGCGGTTTGATCGCCGCGGTGCCCGCGGGCGCGGGTTTCACCGGGGCGCCGGGAACCAACACCGATGCCTCCACCAAGCTGATGATCCTGGTTTTCGGCGCCTGCTTCGTCGGCACCGGCAACGCGATTCGCGAGATCGTCAAGGAACAGACGATCTACCGCAGAGAACGCGCGGCAGGACTGTCGGCCGGGGTCTATTTGATGTCGAAACTGCTGGTCTTGGGTGTGATCACCATCCTTCAGGCGGCGGTGTTGTTCTTGATCGGCTCTATCGGCACGAGTTTTCCGCCGAGCGGGCTATTCACGTCGGCCCAGCTGGAGTTGGTCTTGGCGATGGCGATGCTGGGCATCGCGTCGCTGACGTTGGGCTTGCTGGTGTCGGCTTCGGTGAGCACCTCGGAAAAGACACTGCCCCTGCTGATCGTGCTGTCGATGGCGCAACTGGTGCTCACCGGCGGGCTGGTGCGGCTTCCCGGCACGCCCGTTCTGCAACAGCTGTCCTTGGTGTCGCCGTCCCGGTGGGGCTACGGCGCCGCAGCGGCCAGCATCGACCTCGATACCCTCTCGCCGCACGATGGCGGGCCCGACCCGCTGTGGAAACACACCATCGGCACATGGCTGCTCGATATGGGGGTCCTCGCCGGTCTCGCCGCGATCTTCCTCGCGCTGGCCTGGTATCGGCTGCACCAGCTGCAGCCACGGCGGCGCGGTGCCCCTGCCGCCCGGATGTGAGCCTGCTCCAGGACTACCGCACCTGTGGATCCTTCGCGTTGCCCGCGGTGTGTGGGCGGACGTGGTGCGCGACCGTCATGGTGGACCCGTCGGTGTGTTCAGCGGATCTTCAGCCGACCATAAGTTCGGTCCAGAAAGGTGATGGCCGATCACATGATTCGGAGGGTCGGTAGATGCGTTCCAGGGCAGTGGCTTCGGTAGTCTTCGCGGCGACGGTGGGCACCTTGATGCCTCTCATCGCGGACGGGCAGGCACAGGCGGACGAACCGTGGTGCGTTGCTTCACAGTTGCGGTTGACGGTCCAGGCCGAGCCCGCGCGGGCCGGGGCCAATCAGCGCACCGCAAGTCTCGTGCTCGTCAATACAGCTGGCGAATCCTGCGTCCTGCAGGGCTTTCCCGGTGTGGACCTGGGCGCTGTGGGTGACCACGGCGGTCCCGCCTCACTGCCCCGAACCGGCCAGCAGCCGCACCGTGTGACCCTCGCTCCCGGCGGCCGGGCGACAAGTACGCTGACCTACGTCACCGGCACCAGCACTCCCGGCGAAGTGATTCTCACTCCGCCGGACTCCACCACCCAGCTGCGTGCCCCCTGGCCCGCGGACCTGGGGGCGATCACGGTGTGGCCCGAGGGCGCGACGCATCCGGGGACCTTCGTGGGTCCCCTGCACTAGCGATGGACCCTCAGTGGGGGTACTGAGGAGTGTCCACCACCATTCAGGGTCGGTGTCACCAGTTACGGCTGAGGAAACTGCTGGCTACCTTTGAAGGGAAAGTCCTTCCTCGGAACATGGTGCAAGGAGTTGATCAAATGAAAGAAAGAATCGCCGGGACCGTAGCCGCGACCGCGATCGTGTTGTCGCTCGGCGTCGCCGGAGCATCGGTGGCGTCGGCCAGCGAACCGCAGGCTACGCCCGTGGATGGATCAGTCGGCATCTGTTTCACCTTCCCGCTGCCGGGATCTGCAGACTTGGTTTGGTGCCTCTGAGGAAGAGGCTCGTATAAGGGCGTCCCGCGGCGTCGTATGAGAAAAGGCCCGGTCCTGCTGGACCGGGCCTTTTCGGTGGCTACGCCTGGTGGCGGTCAGAGCGTGCCGTTCTCGATGTCCCGCTTCAGTGCAGCCTGGTACGCCTGGTGGGAGGAGACGCCGTTGGTGACGGTGAAGTTGAGCAGCAGGGGGTTGCAGCTGAAGGTGATGTGTTCGTTGACCGCGGTGGTGCCGTTGCCGTTGTCGGTGAAGGTCACCTTCTGATGCGTGATGACACCGGGGGTGTCGTAGCTGTCGGTGAGGTAGTACTGGTCGGCCGGGAAGAGGCGCTGTTCGGCCTGGGTTTTCGCGGGGTAGTCGACCGAGCCCATCGGGACGTTCTCCAGCGCGGTGAAATCGATGGTCGTGCTCACCCCGTCGCTGCAGGTGCGGTGGGTGATGATGTCCTTGAGGAACGGGTGGCGGCCGATGTCGTTGCGCAGGTTCGAGTAGACCGTCCACACCTTGTCGATCGGGGCGTTGATGGTGATCGGCAGGTCGACCGTGCGCGAGGCGGAACCGGAGGATCCGCTCTTCTCCGCGGCCTGGTACGACGCCCATCCGGTCTGCCAGCCGGCGGTGTACGAGTTCGGGGTGTCGGTACACGTCGGTGCGGAATCCGCCTGCGCTACCGGTGAACCCGTCGCCGCGAACGACAGGGCCATTGCGCATCCCACAAGATATTTCACGGCCGGACTGTAACGTGTTCTTGCGTTGTTTGCTCGCGCCGTCATGGATTCGAGACCGACCGGCAGGATCGTGCGGCGGACTACCGGCCGATCGGCCGCCGGGCGTCGAGCTGCGCGCGGTCCGCGGCGGCCCGTCCCGCATCCCAGCCCTCGGCGCTGCGGATGGTGATGCCGCGATTGCGGGCCTGCGGAAACAGTGCGTCGAAGGCCGCGTCGACGGCGATCTGATGCGAGGCCAGCACCGGTAGCAGCCGTTCGGAGTCGGGTGACTCGGCGATGGTGGCCGCGGTGGCCGCCGCGAGCCGTTCCCCGATGCGGGTGGCGTAGGCGACCAGGAACGATTTCCGGAAGGTCCGGCTGCGCGCCCCGTCGTCGGGCGTGTCCTGTCCGCTCGCGATCATCGCCCGGGTGGCCTGCACCAGCAGCGAGGTGGTGAGCAGTTCGATGGCCTCCAGATCCGCGTCGTCCCCGACGATGGTGACGAACCCCCATTCCGAGGCCACGATGGCGCGACTGCGATTGGCCTTGGCGACCACGTCCACGAGCAGTGCCTTCGCGTCGACGTAAGGGGTGTCGAGCCAGATCCGCCGCGCCCCAGGCAGATCGGGCACCGCGGTGTCGGCATCGACCAGCACCCGATCGAGCGCGTATTTGGTCATCAACTCCTGCGCCTTGGCCGACAAGGTCTCGGCCTCCTCGGGAAACGAGGTCGATTCGGCCTTCGCGAGCAACCCGCGCACCCGCCCGAGCACCTTCTCGTCGACGTGATGATGCGCCCCGGCCCGCGGTCGCGCACTGCCCGGCAACGGCCTGATGGGCTCCAATTCCGGCAGCAGAAGGAGCAAGGCGAGCGCCTCGACCACGGTGGTGATGGCCTCGCGTGAGGTCAGCATGTGCTTGGCCGCCCACTGCCCGAAGAAAGGTTCCGAGTCCGACCACCAGACCCGAGCCTCGATGGCGTCGAGCTGCTCGACCCACGTCTCGTCCATGGTCTCGGCCGCGAAGGGCCGCACATGATCGGCCATCACGTCGACGAGGAACCCGGCGGCGAACTCGTCGACCCGCCGTACCGCGGCCTCGTGTACATCCCCCGGCAGCCACCCGTGTTGAAACACCCGCCGAATGACGTGCCGCCCGGCCAGGTGCGCTCCGGATCCGACAACGTGATCCGACAGCCCGCTCTCCGCGACCTCCTCGGCGAACCGCCCCGCGATTCCGGAATCCCCCCGAGCCGTCTTACTCCCCGCTCCCACCCGCGCCGCGGCCATCGCGGCCGCCAGCACCGCGTTCCCGACTTCCTGCGTGGTCGGCTGCTCTCCCTCGCTGGTCAGGAAGCGAACGTCACCCAGTTGCGCACGCAACTTGGCGGCCCGGTGCTTGCGATTCGGCTTACCCACGGCCATCAACCCTATTTCACGGCCGGGCGGCCACGGTCTCGTCCTGTGGGGGCTGCCGGTCACGCTGAGCGGGACCGGCAGCCCGGCTCAGCGGGCGTCGGTGGATACCGGTTCGGGCGCAGCGGTTTTCGTGCGTCCGGGCACCCACCAGTTGAGGCGGCCCATGGTTTGCATCAGGGCCGGGACCAGGATGGTGCGGATGACGGTGGCGTCGACCAGGACGGCCAGGGTGAGGCCGAGACCGAAGAGCTGGACGAAGGAGACGTGGGCGAAGACCATGCCCACGAAGGCGATGGCCAGCAGCGCCGCTGCCGCGGTGAAGATTCGTGCGGTGCGGGCGATGCCCACGGCGACCGAACGCCCGGTCTCGCCGGATTCGAGGTATTCCTCTCGGATTCGGGACAGGAGGAAGACCTCGTAGTCCATGGATACGCCGAAGGCCAGGCAGAACATGAGGATCGGCATGGTGGGGACGAGGTATCCGGTGGGGGTGAAGCCCAGGGCGCCGGAGAGGTGGCCGTCCTGGAAGATCCAGACCATGGCTCCGAAGGTGGCTGCCAGGGAGAGCACGGTGAGGACCAGGGCCTTGATCGGGAGCACGACGCTGCGGGTGAAGATCAGCAGGACGACGAACATCGATATCGCGATCAGGGCCAGTGCCAACGGGACTCGTGCGCCGAGGGCGTGGACGGAGTCGGCGTTGCGGGCGGCGGGGCCGCCGAACCGCACCGGTCCGGGGGCGGGAAGCGCCCGGAGGCGGTCGAGTTGTTCGGTCGAGGCGGCCGAGTAGGGGTCGAGGCGGGTTCCGATGCGCAGGTAGGTTCCTGCGTCCCCGGCCATGACGGGTTGCGGCCCGGCGACCGGGAGTCCCCCGGCGTAGACGCCGCCGCTGGACAGCACCGAGCTCACGCCCGGGACCTGGGACAGGGTGCGCGCGTAGTCGGCCACGCGCGCGGTGTCCCCGTGGGTGTCGGGCAGGACGGCGAGGATGCCCGCGGTGAGGTTCTCGGAGAAGCCGGTGCGGGAGGCGTCGCCGACCTCCCGGCTGGATCCGGAGGCCAGTACCCGATCATCGGCCCACCCGAAGCGCACGCCGAGGAACGGCGCACCGAGCAGCAGCAAGGCCGCGACGACGGCCACGATGGCGAGGACCGGCCGCTTCATAACGCCCATGGCGAAGCGATACCACCGGTCCCGCTCCACCGGCTGGGGGACGGGATCGGGCCGGCCGAGTCGTCGGCGCAGCCACTGCCGCACGTCGAGCGCCTCGACCCGGGTGCCCATGAGCGCCAGCGCCGCGGGCAGCACCAGCAGCGTGGTGAACACCGCGGCGGCGAGCACCGCCAGTCCCGCGTACGCGAACGACCGCAGGAAGTACAGCGGGAACACCAGCAGCGCCGCGAGTGAAAGCGCCACGGTCAGACCGGAATACAGCACGGTGCGCCCGGCGGTGCGGACGGTGCGGGCCACCGCGTCGACGGTGTCGGAGCCCGCCGCGATCTCCTCCCGGAACCGGCTCACCATGAACAGGCTGGAGTCCAGCGCGACCGCGAACCCCAGCGCCGTGGTCATGTTGAGCGCGAAGATGGAGACGTCGCCGACCGCCGCCAGCACCCGCAGCACGGCCAGCGCCGCGCCGATGGTGACCACGCCGACCAGCAACGGCAGCATGGATGCGACGAGGCTGCCGAACACCAGCACCAGCGCGATGCCGGCCAGCGGGATCGCGATGGATTCGATGAGCACCAGGTCGAGGGTGATCTGCTTGCTCATCTGCGCGAGCGCTACGGCTTCACCGCCGGCCCGGACCCGGACTCCGTCCTGGCTGCCGTTGTACTTGTCGGCCAGGGTGCCCGCGAGTTTCGGTGCGGCGGTGTCGTCGCCGCGCGCGTAGGCCACCAGGACCGCGCTGTGGCGGTCGGTGCTGCGCAGCGCGGTGCGCATCTCGGTCGGGACGCTCCAATACGACTGCACCCCTTGAAGATCCGGGTTCGCTTTCAGTTCATCGGTGATCCGCTGTCCCACCGTGGTGGCGGCGGGCGTGTCGATCCCGTCGGGCGCGGTGAGCACCAGCACCACATTCGGCGCCGCCCCGGGGAAGTGGTCTTCGAGATACCGGTCGACCCACGTGGATTCGGAGTCCGGCGCCTGGAAGCCGCCGGATTTCAGATGCATCGGCGCCGACCACCCGATGGCGTAGCACAGGATGGCGGCGAGCCCCGCGAGCACCAGGACGGCACGCGCGCGGCGCTGGGCGAAGTGGGCGATGGCGAGCAGCACGCGCGCTCACCGCCGTTCGGCGGGCGGCACCCGCCGCGCGGTCCGGACCAGGTCTTCGGAGACCTGCCACAGTTCCGCGGCCCGCTCGGGGTCGTAGGACTCGGGCGCGCTGGGCACTTCGGTCGCGCCGGTGAAGTACTTGCCGGTGGTGTCGGCGAGGTCGGGTCCGGTGATCAGCCAGGCCAGGTCGGCGGCCGAGCGGGCGACCGTGCGGGCGATGGGCATGACCCGGATGAGCAGCGGTGCGAGCAGCCGGAATCCGATGCGGGCGGGCGCCGAATAGCCGCGGGAAAGCGCGGTTTCCGGCATCAGGCCCGGGTCGAAGGCGTTGACGGTGATCCCGTGATCGCCCCACCGGTTGGCCAGCTCGTAGGCGAAATACACATTGGCGAGTTTGCTGGTGGCGTAGGCGACCCGCCCGTCGCGGCCGGAACCTTCACCGGGAGTGGCGAGTTCGCGGGGCGCGCGCCACTGCGGCGCGGGGAATCCCATCGATTTGCGCGGCCCCTGATGCACGTCGCTGGACACCACCAGGACCCGTGACCCTGCGTCGAGCAGGTCCGCGCACCCGGTGACGAGCGCGAAATGCCCGAGATGATTGACGGCGAAGGTCAATTCGTAGCCGTCCTCGGAGCTGCGCACCTGGTCCACGATCTGGAGACCGGCATTGCACACGATCGCGCCGAGCCGCGGCTGTTCGCGGCGGTGCAGGGCTTCCACCGCCGCCCCGACCGACTCCAGCGACGCCAGTTCCAGTTCCAGCAGGTCCACCTGCGCCGTGGGCGCGTGTTCCCGGATCCGCTGCCGAGCGGCCTCCGCCCGCTCGGTGTCACGGCATCCGAGAATCAGTGGAACACCCTTGGCGGCCAGAATTTTCGCGGTCTCGAGGCCGAGCCCCGAGGTCGCGCCGGTGATGAGAACGGGAAGGCTCATGCCGCGTTCTCCAGCCACTTCATCGTGAACTCGTCGATGGCGGCCGCGGTGCTGGTGAACGTCTTGCCCATATCGGCCTCGATCAGTCTGCCGATCAGGGGAACCCGGGCTTCGATCTGACCGGACATGGTGAACTCGCACCCGTTGTCGGTGCGTCGCAGCACCAGGTCGGCGCCGAGTTTGATGGTCATGCCCTCGACCTGCCCGTCCATCCGCCCGCGGGCGATGCCGTCGGCTGGTTCGGACCAGGTCTCGCTGTAGGTGTAGCGCACGCCGTTGGGCCGGAAGGTGGCGGCCGGGCCGGGCAGGGAGGAGGCCGGGATGACGGTGTTGACGGTGACCAGGGTGCGGTTCGGGGTGACCTCGAAGGCGGCCAATTCGGCGTCGGCGCCGTCGATTTCGCGAATGCGCTGTTCCCAGTAGTCGCGGGAGCCGAGGGCGCGGTGGAACTGGACGTCACTGTACGGGTACGGGGTGGTGTGCTGCACGGAACGCGGCATGGTCAGTCTCCCAGGTGCTTGGCGTAGATGCGGTGGATGTCGAGCATTCGGTAGAGGGCGCGGTCGGCCTCGTCGCGGCCGACCTCGGAGAGCAGGTAGGCGTCGACGAGCCGGTCCATGGCGTCCTCGACCTCGTCGGCGCTGAGTTCGGGGTGGTCGGGGGCGATGAATTCGGTTCCGGCGAAGGTGTGGTGGCCGAGGTCGCGGAAGACGCCGGCGGCGGTGCTGTCGAGCCGGTCGAAGGTCAGGTCGAGGCTGGCGCGGATGTCGAGGGATTGGTAGGACACGACTTCGAGGCGGCGTTGTTCGTCGCTGATCCGGGCCAGCATGCGGGCGAAGGTCCAGTGCGGTCGCGCCGACATGCGGCAGGCGACGGCGCGCAGGGCCAGCGGGATGCCCGAGCAGTGGTCGGCGACGCTGCCCGCGTCCTCCCATTCGGGCAGCACCCGCGCCCGCCCGACGGTGGCGACCAGCATTTGCAGGCCCTGGGTGCGGGACAGCTCGTGCAGGACGTAGGTGCGGACGGTGGTGAGCCCCAGGGCGAATCGGCTGGTGATCAGCGCGGTGCTGGATCCGCCCGCGGGCAGCAGCGGGATGATCTGCGATTCGGTGACGGCATTGTCGAGGATCACCAGGACTCGTCGCCGGGCCAGCCGCGCCCGGTAGAGGTTGGCGCGTTCGGCGAGGGTGGCGGGCATGGCGTCGGCGGGGATGCCGAGCGCGGTGAGCAATCGGCCGAGCACCGTCTCCGGGGTGGTGTTCGGTCCTTCGGCCAGGTCGGCGAACAGCATCCCGTCGGGGAAGCGGTCGCGCAGGAAGTCGGCGGCCTGCAGTACGAGCGCGGTCTTGCCGACGCCCGCGCCGCCGGTGACCAGCACCGGCCGTGGGGACGGCTCGTCGGTGAGCATGCCGGTCAGGGTGGCCAGTTCGGCGTCGCGTCCGCTGAATCCGAGCGGGGCCAGCGGCACCATGTCGGGCGCGATGCCGAGGGTGACGGTGGGCGGGTCGCCGCGCAGGATCTGGCAGTGCAGGTCCCGCATGCCGGGGCTGGGGTCGGCGCCGAGCTCGTCGGCGATGAGCCGCCGGGCCAGTTCGTACTGCCGCAGCGCCTGGGCGGTCTCGCCATTGAGGAAGTAGGCGCGGATCAGCCGCTCCTGCAACCCTTCCACGAGCGGTTCCTCCAGCAGGGCGGTGTGCAGCCGGTTGATCACCAGTGAGTGGTTGCCGCGCCGGATCTCGGCGTCGGCCCAGTCGGCGGTGACCTCGTGCTTGAGCCGGTGCAGCGAGTCGCTGAGTCGCCGGGCCCATTCGCTGTCCAGTCCGGTCATGGCGCTGCCGTTCCACAGGTTCAGCCCCGCGGCGAGTTGTTCGACGCGGCCGGGGTCGTCGATGTCGGTGGCGCGGGCCCGGTCCACCAGGTCCATGAAGTGCCGCAGGTCGACGGAATCCGGTGGGGTGGACAAGGTGTAGCCGCCGGAGCCGCGATTGACCTGGACGGGTGGGCCGCCGTGCCCGGCGGTGGCCTCGGTGAGCACCCCCCGCAGCCGGGCGACGTAGGTGTAGACGGCGTCGCGGGCGGCGACCGGCGGGGAATCACCCCACACGCGGTCGATGAGCGTGTCGATGGAGAGCGGCCGGCCCGAGTCCACCAGCAGTGCGGCCAGCAGGCTGGTCTGCCGGGGCGGCCCGAGGTCGACGGGTTTGCCATGGACGTGGAGCTGTACCGGGCCCAGGAGCTTGAACTGGATCATTGTCACGCCTAACTTCCCCCCTGGTTTGGTTGCGGCGCAGCCCATTACATGGACAGCGCCGCGAGAAAGAGTGCGACCAGGGCGATTCCCTGCAGGACGACGCGGACGACGATGACGCTGTCCCAGGTGCGCTGCATCTCGCGGACGTCGGCGGGGACGCGGTCGGCGATGACCGCGGCGGTGAGCTGCTTGTTGACCGGCGCGCTGATCCGGGCGTAGATGCCCAGCCAGACGGCCAGGGTGGCGACGGCCAGTGCCGCGAAGCCCCCCGCGGCGGTCTTGCCGTCGAGAAACGCCAGGCCGGTGGCCACGACCGCGGCGACCACGCCGACCGCGCCCGGGATCGGCATGCGTTTGTCGGCGACCTCGTGGATCCGGCCGGTGACCGCGGCCAGGGCGCGGTCGTCGATGCGGGCGAAGGCCGTCCGCAGCACCAGGGCGCAGAAAAAATCGGTGCCGTAGACGACCGCGGTCGTCAGAATTGAAATACCTATGGCTGACTGGAACAGAATTTCCATTAGCAAATCCTCGGCGAATGGCCAAGGGTGAGAACGGCTACCGCCGATTCTCCACCTCGGCGTCGGTAGTGGTGATCGTCGCAAATTGTCGTGAACATTATGTTGCACCGTGTGGTGCAATACATTTCACCGAAATGTGATTGTGGCGATGGCCAGTTCTCGCCCGGTGTGCTTTGTGATCGGTTATGGGGCGGTAGGGGGTTCGTTACTCCCGCAACGCCGCGGCTACCAGAATTCCGCCGGCCAATCCCGCTGCTGTGAGCAACTCCCAGGTGTCCGGCGGCCCGGTCACACCGAGGCGTCCGCGCTTGTTCAGCGTCACCGTGGCATCCACCAGTTCGAGTGCGACGCCGAGCACGAACCAGTGCCGCACCGGGTGCCCGCGCCGCAGTGACCACACGGTGCCGAGTCCGATCACCACGTCCCGGGTGCCGAACGCGCGGGTGGGCAGGGAGGAGGCGTTGTCGTCGTATTCACCCGACCACGATTTGGAGACCGTGGCGGGTTGGGTGAGCATGCCGGTGCCGATGGCGATCCGGGCCAGCGCCTGCGACCATGCCATCTGCCGGACCATGCCCTGCACGCGGCGGTGGGCTAGCATTGAATTACCGTTCATCGTAGGGGTTTTCCTCCTGGCAGACCGCCTCGTCCACGGCGACCACGACCTTTCCGCGGGCGTGTCCGCCCTGACTGAGCAGATGCGCCCCGGCGGCCTCGGGCAGCGGGAAGACCGCGCCGACCGGCACCCGGAACACGCCCTTGGCGGCGAGTGCGGCGACCACGGGCAGGTCGCCGGTGTCGGGCCGGGTGAACACGTAGGAGCCGCCGAGTTCTCGGGCTTTCGGGTCGACCACGGAGGCGAACCGGCCATGCGGCGCCAGCAGCGGCAGCACGGTGCGCTGGATGCGTTTGCCGACCGCGTCGAGCAGCACGTCGATCCCGTCAGGGGCGAGCGCGCGAATCGAATCGGCCAGTCCCACCGTGTAATTCACCGGCTCAGCGCCCAGTTCGCGCAGGAATTCGTGGTTGCGCTCGCTGGCGGTGCCGATCACCCGCGCACCCAGGTGCACCGCGATCTGTACCGCCACGCTGCCGACGCCACCGGCCGCGCCGTGCACGAGTACGGTCTCCCCGCGCTGCACGTCGAGCACCCGCACCAGCGCCTGGTAGGAGGTGAGCGCGGCCAGCGGCATGGCGGCGGCCTCGGCCCAGCCCATGTTCGGCGGTTTGATCGCCAGCGCCCGCACCGGCGCGGGCATCACCTCGGCGAAGCTGCCGCGGCTCAGGTAGTCCTCGCGCACGCAGCCCACGACCTCGTCGCCGACCGCGAATTCGTTGACGCCGATGCCGATCTCGCGCACCACGCCCGAGACGTCCGCGCCCGGGACGATGGGGAACACGGTGTCGGCGAACGGATCCAGGTAGCCCTCGCGGGCCTTCCAGTCGATCGGGTTGACCGCGGCGGCCTTGACGTCGAGCAGCACCCCGTCGAGCGCCATCTTCGGGATGGGCAGCTCACCGTATTCGAGGACCGACGCGTCGCCGTAGCGCCGATAGAAGACCGCCTTCACGAGCGCACCGCCGCACCGATATAGGTGGAGGACAGGTCCGCCGTGGTGAACATGATCAGGTTGCCGTCGCGCTTCTTGCCGAGGATGGTCAGCCCGCGCTGCTTGGCCAGCGGTTTCAACCCGGCGGCGTCGAGGTGGCGGGCCAGCTCGGCGGGTTTGATGAACTGGTGGTGATGGTGGGTGCCGCGGGCCACCATGCCGGTGAGGTACTCCGGGATCCAGATCATCACGATGCGGGCCAGCAGGGTGCGATTGATGGTGTCGTAGCAGAAGATTCCGCCGGGCTTGAGCACCCGGGCGATCTCACGGACCGCCAGCGCCGGGTCGTCCACGTGCTCGAGCACGTCCACGCAGGTGACGACGTCGAAGGTGTGGTCGGCGTAGGGCAGCGCCTCGGCTCGCCCGACCGAGTACTCGATGTTCTTGCCGGTCGATTCGGCGTGCGCGCGGGCGGCGGCGACCAGCCGGGCGGAGGGGTCCATCCCGCTCACCTCGGCGCCGCGCCCGGCCAGGTATTCGGTGGTGAATCCGCCGCCGCAGCCGACGTCGAGCACCTTCTTGCCCGCCCAGTCCTGGACGAATTTGTCGAAGTACTCGAAGCGCGGGCGCTGGAAGGAGGTGAGTCCCTTCATGGCGGAGTCGTCGTCCCACCAGGATTCGGCGAAGTCGCCGAAGAAGTCGGCCTCGGTTTGGGATTGCTTCATGTCAGACACCGTCTTTCTGCAGTGATGCGGTCGGTTCGGGGGTGCGCCAGCGGGTGGCGTAGGCGATCTGGTCGCGTTCGGCGATGCGGAAGACGAGCCACGGCCACACCAGCCGCATGCCGAGTTCGCGCAGCCGGATGAGCAGCGGGTTCTCCACCGCCCCGAGGCGGCCGATCCGCCAGGCCACCTTCTGGAGTCCGGCGGTGCGGGCGCGGCGCTGTTTCTCGTAGCGGCGCAACGCCGTCGCCGGGTCGGTGGTGTCGAGTTCCTCGGCCACGACGAGGGCGTCCTCGAGGGCCTGGCACGCGCCCTGGCCGATATTGAAGGTGATGGGGTGGGCGGCGTCGCCGAGCAGCGTGACTCGGCCGGCGCCCCAGCGCTTGTCGGGGGCCCGGTCCAGCACGTCGCCGCGGATGATGGCCTCGGGCGGGGTGGCGGCCAGGATCTCCTCGACCGGGGCCATCCAGCCCCGATGCCGTTGCGCCAACAGCTCTCGGGGGTCGCCGTCGTCGTGGCCGCCGGGTTCGCCGTTGGCCACGCTCATCCAGTGCACAACGCCGGGTGCGACGTCGTAGAAGGTGAATCGGGTGCCGGGCCCGAACAACGCGTAGAAGGTGCCGGGCGGGATCTTCTCGTGCCGCAGTTCGGCTTTGCCGCGCCAGGCGATGTAGCCGGTGTAGCGCGGCTGGGCCATGCCGAGCAGTCCGTTGCGGACCATGCCGTTGATGCCGTCCGCGCCGATGAGGACGTCGCCGCGGACCCGGTCGCCGTCGGACAGTTCCACGGTGACGCCGGTGTCGTCCTGTTCGAAGCCGACGACGGCTGCGCCCGTGCGGATCTCGGCGTCGTCGCCGGTGGCGGTGACCGCCGCGCTGAGGACCCGGTGCAGCACCGACCGCTCGACCGCGATGGTCGGGCATCCGTACTTCTCGATGAACCCGCCGACCGGCCACGCGCCGAACAGGTCCCCGCGCCAGGTCCCGAAGTGGGTGATCTGCTGCACGGGGGCGGTCTCGAGCACCTCGCGCAGCACGCCGAGGCGTTGCAGCGCGATGGTGCCGTTGGTCCAGATGTGCAGTCCCGCACCGCCGTCGCGCAGTTCGGTGGCGCGCTCGAAGACCCGCACGCGCAGGCCGCGCTGCCGCAGCGCGAGGGCCGCGGCCAGGCCGCCGATGCCGCCGCCGGAGATGAGAACCGTCAGTGGCCGCTGCGTCACGGCCGGCTCGCTTCGGTCGGGGACGCCGCTTCTGTCGGGGACGGTGCTTCGGTCAGGGACGACACGGTGGCCGCCAGTTCCGCGAGGTCCATGCCGCCGCCTTTGCGGCGCCGGCCCTTGCGGCCCAGCGCGCCCGACATCAGCCAGCCCAGGCCGAGCGCCTCGAGCATGGCGGATTCGACGCCGATGCCCCAGCGTTCGCAGATCAGGCCGTCGGCCAGCCGCCACACCACCACGCCCTTGAACTCGATGGCCTCCCCGGTGGGGTCCATGCCCAGGAATTCGCCGGTGAAGGTGCCGCGCCAGGTGTTGTGGATGACCACGTAGTCGGCGTGCGCGCTGAGCGCCTCGATGGTGACGTGCAGGTCCGGGAAGCCTTCGCGCAGACCGGCGATGGTGTATTTGACGCCCGCGGTGCCGTCGGGTGCGCCGGGCAGCGGCTGGTGGTCGACCATGTCGGGGGAGTAGATCTCGTCGACCACCGAGAAGTCGCCCTGGTTGACGAACTCGTCGAAGACGCGGCGGATGATGCGCGCGTTCTCCTCCGCCGTGAACACGTGATCAGGCGACATGGTCGATCACCTCGGCGGATTCGGCGAACGGGGCTTCCCAGCGCAGCGACAGACCGGCGTAGAGGTAGCGGCTGGCCTCCACGGCGAGCAGCAGCACCCGGTCGCCGGGCCGGACCCGGCCCTGGACCCAGCCGTCGTCGAGGGCCAGCGGCACCGCCGCGGAGCCGGTCGCGCCGACGGTTGCGAGGTTCTCGACGATGTTCTTGGCCAGCACCGCCTGATCCTCGGGAGAGACTCCGGCGGCGTCGAATTCGGCGGTGAAGTAGTCGGCATTGCCTTCGGGCAGGACGCAGGCGTCGATCTCGGCGACGGTGAGCCCGGTGCGCGCCAGCATGTCCTTCATGCCCGCCACGAACACCTGCGGCCCGAAGGCGGCGGTCCCGTTCACGTCGAGCTTCATCTCCACCAGGCGCTTGCGCTTGGCCTGATCGAACACCGGCTCGTGGGTGCCGCCGCCGACGATCTGCATGCCGGGCTTGCGGTCACCGCCGAGACAGGCGGTGGCGAAACGGAATTCGCCGTTCGGGTCGGCGCTGCCGGGTTCGCCGGCGCGCAGCACGACCGCCCCGGCGCCGTCGCCGAAGGAGTTGATGACCAGCCGGTCGCGCATGCGCACCAGTTCGGGGTCCATGCCGAGGTACATCGGAACCAGCAGCGGCGAAATGGATTCCGCGCCGATCACCACGGCAGTCTTGTAGGTGCCGTCGGCGAGCAGGCGGCGCGCGTAGTCGAGGCCCTGCACGAAACCGGTGCAGGCGGCCCGGAATTCGATGGACGCGCAATGCGCGAGCCCGAGCTGCTCCTGCACGTAGGTGACCACGGCGGGCAGCTGGTATTCGGGGCTGGCCGAGGACATGACCAGCAGATCCACCTCGGCCGGGTCGATGTCGGCGCGCGCCAGCGCCCGCCGCGCCGCCGTGGTGGCCATGGCGGAGGTGCCGGTGGTGTGGCGGCCGGTGGCGGGGTCGATGATCCAATGCCGTTGCCGCACTTGGATGTTGTCGAGGACTTCGGCGGGCATGGGTCCGCACAGGCGCTCGAGGGTGGCATTGTCGATCGGGTCCCCGGGCAGGTAGGAGCCGGTGGACAGGATCGACACGTGGCGTGTGTCGAGGTTCGGCATGGTGTCTCCGTTCACGATTCGATGTGTGCGTTCACGATTGGGTGGGTGCGTCGGGTTACCGCGGTGCGGTCGCGGGGTGGGTCAGCACGAAGCTGGTGTGGGTGCCGCCCAGCGACGAGCCGTTGACCAGCACCGGGCCGTGGTCCGCGCCGTGCGCCCACGCGGTGATGGCCAGCGCGGCGGCCAGCTGCGCGCCCGCGCCGATGGGATCGCCGAGCACCCGCTTGGGCTCGTGCCGGGCACAGCCCGGGTTCAGGCCGAGCCGATCGACGGCCCGGCGCTCGGGGCCGTCCACCGCGGGCAGCCCCGCCGCGCCGGTCCAGACCGCGGTCAGGTCTTCCGGTTTCACCCCGGACGCGCTGAGGGCATCGCGCATGGCCCGCTCCACCCCGTGCCCGCGCGGATCCCAGCGCGCGATGCCGAGCGCGTCGCAGGTGGTGGCGTAGCCGGCGAGCACGGCCAGCGGTGTGACCCCGCGGGCCCGCGCGGTCGAGGCCCGTTCCAGCAGCAGGGTGACGCTGCCCTCGGCGAGCTGGAATGCGCGGCCGTGACGACCGGTGAACACGCCCGCGCCCCGGTAGGCGTCGAGCGCGTAGGGCGAGAGCTCGTCCGCGCCGGTGCAGAGGACGGCGTCGGCACGTCCGGCTCGCAACAGATCGAAGGCCGTGCCGAGAGCGGCGGCGCCGGCGGCGTGACCCGAGGTGAGAGTCGAGGTCGGCCCCTTCGCGCCCAGCGCCATCGCCACCTGCCCGGCGGCGGCGTTGAAGACGGTATTGGGGAAGATCGCCGGATTGCCTTGCAGTGGACCGCCCAGCACCGTCGGCTCGAAGAATCGGGAGATGCTGCTCATCGGCCCGACACCGGTGCCGAGCACCACGCCCACGCTCTCGTCGGCGGTGAGCCCGGCCGCGGTGAGCGCCTGCCCGCTGGTCGCCACGGCGAACTGGCCGAGGCGGTCCATCCGCCGCCGCGCCTTCGCCGGAATGGCCGCTCCCGGGTCGGTGCTCACTCGCACGACTCGTAAACCGTGGTGGGACTCTGCGATTCCGGACCCGGCTTGCCATGCGGCCCACAGCTGTTCGGCATCGGCCGCCCCGCCCAGGAGGACACCGACCCCGGTCACGACGACCTCATCGAACTCGCCGGCCCTGGTGACATCACTGATGGAGGCCCCGCCACGCAGGCCGGCGCGGTCGCCTCCGTGGGACGCGTCGCCGGCATCGGCAGGGTCCGGGGTCCTGGTTGTGGCGGCGGTCCCGGTCGTGTCGATCGCTGCGGTCCCGTCGCCCACTTCGGGTGCGGGCCGGGTGGGAGCGCTGCGCGGCCGCCCGTACACGACACAGGCGTTGGCCCCGGCGAAGGCGAAATTGTTCGAGGCGGCGACCCGCATGGGCAGTGGCCGGGCCTGGTTCGGTGCGGGATCCAGCCCGCAGGCCGGGTCGGTCTCGGCGAAACCTGCTGTCGGCGGGATCATCTCGTCGCGCAGGCCGAGGATGGTGACGATGGCTTCGACGGCTCCGGCCGCGCCGAGCAGGTGGCCGATCATGGATTTGGTGCTGCTCAGCACCACGTCCTGGGCGGCGTCGCCGAGGGCGGCGCGGACCGCATTGCTCTCGGCCGAGTCGTTCTTCGGGGTCCCGGTGCCGTGCCCGTTGATGTAGGGCACGTCGGCGGGGGTGAGCCCGGCGGTGTCGATGGCGGCGCGGATGGCGCGCGCCGCGCCCGCGCCCTGGGGATGCGGGGCGGTGGCGTGGTAGCCGTCGGCGGACATGCCGTAGCCGAGCACCTCGGCGACGATCGGGGCGCCGGCCGCGAGGGCCACCTCGGCGGAGGTCAGCACCATCATGCCCGCGCCCGCGCCGAGCGAGAGACCGTCGCGGTCACGGGAATACGGCCGCGCCGGTCGCGAGGACAGCGATTCGACGCTGTTGAAGCCGTAGTACGCCATCTCGCTGAGCGCGTCGCTGCCGCCGACCAGCATGGCGTCCGCGCGTCCGGCGCGGATCTGCTCGACGGCGTGGGCCAGAGCGTGGGCGCTGGACGCGCAGGCCGTATTGACCGACAGCACGGGACCTTTCAGCCCGAAGGCCGCGCTGAGGGCCTCCGCGCAGAACTGGGGTGACACCAGCAGCAGGTGCCGGTCGTCGCCGAGTCCCAGTTCGTCCGCGCCGACCGTGCGTCCGGCGTCGACCGCGCGGCGGACCGCCTTCTCGGCGCTGCGGATCCCGCTGTTGCAGCTGCCGAAGGCCACACCCCAGCGATGGGCGGGGAGCGCGTCCGGGCGGGGGGCCGCGCCCGCCTCCAGCACGCCCAATCCCGCGCCCGCCATGGCTTCCTCGGCGGCGATGAGCGCGTAGTCGATGGCCGGTTCGGGGTCGGTGAGGCCGAGTGGGGCCAGGTAGTCGTATTTGGGGCGCGGCGGGTCGAGAATCTCGCCGCCGATGGCCGCGGGCAGTCCGGCGACGGCGAATTCGCGCAGCGGCCGGATGGCGACCTCGCCGCCGCGCACCCGCTGCCACAGTTCCTCCGCGCCGGCGCCGTGTGCGGTGATCGCGCCGAGCGAGGTGATCACGATGCGCCGGGGCGCCGGACGATGGGTTTCGTGCATGGCGGAAAGTCCTGTCGATCAGTTCGATTGGGTGAGGGTGAGCGCCACGGCCTGACCCTCCAGGCCGCGGGCCAGGGCCAGCGCGACCCTCGGTCGGGCGTGCCGGGCCGCGCCGGTGACGATGTCGAGATCGCATCCGGGGGCCGGGTTCTCGTGATTGGCGGTGGCGGGCACCACGCCGGAGTCCAGGGCCAGCGCGGCCAGGGCGGCATTGAGCGCGCCCGCGCCGCCGACCAGATGCCCGGTCTGGGGTTTGACGCTGGTCACGGCCGCCCGGTCGGCGGCTCCGCCGAGGGCGGTGCGCAGCGCCCGCACTTCGCTGGTGTCGCCGAGCGTGGTGGCGCAGCCGTGCGAGAACACGCAATCCGGGCCCGCCGCATCGGCATCCGACAGCGCCGCCGTGATCGCGCGGACCAGGCCGCGGCCGTCCGGATCGGAGGCGGGCGGGCGCACGCAGTCGTTGCCCATGCCGTAGCCCGCGAGCTCGGCGTAGATGTGCGCGCCGCGCCCCAGCGCCCGATCACGATCCTCGAGGACCAGGATCGCCGCGCCGTCGCCGATCACGGAGCCGGTGTGCTCGCGGTCGAACGGCCGGAATGCTCTGGTATCCAGGTCGTTTCGCGGTGACAGCACGCCGAGTCCATCCAGCTTGGCCATGGCCCACCAGTTGGTGGCGTCGTCGTAACCGCCCGCCACGGCCAGATCGGCCTCCCCGCGCCGGATGGCGCGCATGGCCCGGCCGATCGCGGTCGCACCGGAATCGGCCGCGCCCGCGTAGAAGGCATTGGGTCCGCGCAGGCCGAACAGCGAGGAGATGTGGTAGGTCCCGCCGTTCTGCAAACCCTCCACATACGCCAGCGGCGGCACGATCGACCGGGCCAGTTCACCCAGCTTGCGCATGTCCGGCCCGCCGTCGACGCCGCGAATGGCCTCCATGTCGGCGATGGAGTCGTCACGCTGGCAGATGTCCTTGTTGCCACCGAGATACAGCCCGGTGCGGTGGCCGAGGTCACTGCGCTCGAGCCCGGCGTCGCGCAGCGCGAGGGTGGCGGCCGCGACGCCGTACTGGTCGCCGCGGGTGGAGGTGCGCATGGACCGCAGCGACAGGAACTTGCCCGGATCGAAGTCGGGGATCTCCGCGCCGAGCCGGGTGCGCAGCGGTGCCGGGTCGTAGGCGCGCAGCGGGGCGATGCCGGTGCGGCCCGCCACCAGCGCGTCCCAGGTCTCGCGGGCGCCTTCGCCGAGCGCCGTGACCAGGCCGACGCCGGTGATCACCACGCGCCGCGCGGTCACGACGTCACCTCGGCGGCAAAGCCGTTCGCGACCGGCATCGATGCGGCGGGGCCACCGATCGCCGCGGTGGAATCGCCGTTCACCGCGGCGATCGGCCTACGCGCCAGGCGCAGGTTCTTGATGGCGGCGGCGGTCCGGCCCTCCACCGTGGCGGTCGCCCGCCACACCGACTCGTCCGGATCGGTTCCGGTGCTGACGCTTTCGACGGTCAGGTGCACCTGATCGCCCGGCGTGATGAAGCGCCGGAAGCGCAGCCCGTCGGCGGCGCGCAGCCGCAGCAGCGGATCACCGGCAGCCATGACGGCCAGCGCGATCAGGCTCTCGGTCAGCAGCACGCCGGGCAGGATGGGACGTCGCGGGAAGTGGCTGTCGAAGAACGGCAGGGTGCCGGTGACGTTCAGCAGGGCCTCGGCGCGCAGGCCGGGGCTCACCAGCAGGATTCGATCGAATCCCGGGGTGCCGATGCCCGCCGCCGGGAGGTCGGCGGGCGCGGGGTGGGACGCGGTCATGGCTGCTCCCTGAGTTCGGGGGTGTTCGGGGGTGCGCCCACCACGAGGCAGGTATTGGAACCGCCGAACGCGAGGGCGTTGATCATGGCCGCGCGCACCGGCATCCGGCGCGCGCGATGGGGGACGTAGTCGAGATCCAGGGCCCGGTCCGGGGTGTCGAGATTGCGGGTGGGCGGCACCACCGCGTCCCGGATCGCGCCCAGCGCCGCCAGCAGGTTCAGGGCCGCGGCCCCGGCGGTGAGGTGCCCGGCCATGGATTTGGGTGAGGACACCACCAGCCGGTAGGCGTCGTCGCCGAACACCTTCTTGATGGCCCGGGTCTCGGAGACGTCATTGCCGGGCGTGCTGGTGCCGTGCGCCGCGATGTAGTCGATATCGGCTGTGCCCAAACCGGATTCGGTCAGGGCGGATTCCATCGCCTCGATCGCGCCCGCACCGTCCGGCGGCGAGTCGGTGATCCGCCAGGCATTCATGGTGGACCCGTAGCCGAGCAGCTCGCCCAGGATCGGCGCCCCCCGCTCGAGCGCGGAGTCGTGGTCCTCGAGCACGAAGGACACCGCGCCCTCGCCGATCACGAACCCGCTGCGGTCGGCGTCGAAGGGGCGCGAGGCGGCGGCGGGATCGTCGTTGTAGCGGTCGGTCATCGCGCCCAGCAGCCCGAAGCCGAGGATGTCGGCCCAGGTGGTGAGCGAGTCGTAGCCTCCGGCCACCATCATGCGGGCGTCGTCCTCCTGGATCAGCCGGAAGGCCTCGCCGAGGGCGTGTCCGGATCCGGCGCAGGCGGTGTGGATGCCCACCATCGGACCGGTCGCGCCGATCAGCCGGACCATGGCGTTGAGGGCCAGGTTCTGATTGCCGGTCAGGGTGGCCGACGGTGCGGGCCGCACGAACGCGTCGGGTTTCCCGGTGCGGGAACGTAATTCGGAGACCCGCAGTACCATCCCCAGGTCGGGCCGGCCCACGCTCGCGCCCATGGCCACCCCGCGATCCGAGGGCGGATAGGGCTGCTCGGCGTCCAGGCCCGCGGAGCGCAGGGCCTCGCCGACCGCCGCCAGCCCGAACAGGCCGGGCCGGGACACCCAGCGCCGGTCGGCGGCGGCCGGGATCGCGGTGGCCGGATCGAAGGAGTCCGGCACCAGCCCGGCGATCCGGACCGGGAAGGTGGTGCAGTCGAAGGTGGTCAGCGGGCCGATGGC
The DNA here is from genome assembly GCF_040630785.1 of Nocardia sp. NPDC005746. Classification (NCBI taxonomy): domain Bacteria; kingdom Bacillati; phylum Actinomycetota; class Actinomycetes; order Mycobacteriales; family Nocardiaceae; genus Nocardia; species Nocardia sp. NPDC005746. Next base: position 374,067 of record NZ_JBEXYE010000004.1, on the reverse strand, counting down.
ATTGCGCCCGGCCACCAGTCCGTCCCAGGTGGACGGCGCGTCCACGCCGAGCGGGGTGACCGCGCCGACGCCGGTCACCACCACCCGCCGGCGTCCGGCCGGGGTGCTCATCCGACCAGCTCCTCGCCGAGCAGGTGGCGCGCCATCCGTTCGGTGTCGGCCGGGTCGTCGAGCCGGTCGGCGTCGATGAGGGCGCACATGATGTTGCGGGCGTCCATGATTCGCTCGCCGTCGACCTCGATCCAGCCGTCCACCACCGCCGCCTCCGGCGTCGCGTGCACCACCCGGGCCGTCATCCGCAGCACGTCACCGGGTACCGCGTCGCGGTGCATGGTGACTTCGCCGACGGTGAGCAGCGCGGCGCGTTTGGTGTGCGCCGAGCTGAGCAGCACGAGCCAGGCCCCGGCCTGGCACAGCGCCTCCAGGGCCAGGCCGAAGGGCAGCACGGGGCCGGTGGCGGACGGCTGCCAGACGTTCTCGTAGACCGAGGTGAGTTTGCGAGCCGTGATGTGCTGCAACGGTTCCCAGGACTCGATTCGGTCGATGAGATGAAATCGCATGGCAGTCACGTCCTTTCCGATTCAGCGGGATGCCGGGGTGTTCAGCGGGAGACCAGGCGGCCGTTGCTGAGCTGCACCGCGAGGCCGCCGTCGACGCGCAGCAGCTCTCCGGTGACGTAATCGGCGGCGGGACTGGCGAGCCAGGCCACCGCCTCCGCGACCTGTCCCACATCGCCGTAGCGGCGCATCGGGACATGGGTGCGGCCCTTCCCGTTGTCGCGTTGCAGCAGGTCGCCGATGAGATCGGTGGGGATGACGCCGCCCAGCACGGCGTTCACCCGCACCCCGAACCGGGCCATCTCCACCGCGCAGGCCAGGGTGAGGGCGTTCATCGCGCCCTTGGAGGTGGAGTAGTTCGACTGCCCGGTGAGGCCCTTCTCGCCCATGATGGACGAGACGTTCACGATCGAGCCCTCGCCCTGGGACATGAGGTGCCCGGCCGCGGCGTGCGTGCAGTTGAAGGCGCCGCCCAGGTTGACCTGGATGACCTTCCACCATTCGGCCGGATCCATGTCGTGCAGCAGCCCGTCGCGGGTGATGCCCGCGTTGTTGACCAGAATGTGCAAGCCGCCCAACTGATCCCGGGTCTGCTCCACCAGATCCTTGGCCGCCGCCAGCTCGGACACGTCCGCGCCGACGGCGACCGCGCGGCCGCCGAACTCCGCGATCTCGGCGACCACCTCGAGGGCTTCGTCCTTGTGGGAGCGGTAGTTCACCGCGACCGCCGCGCCGCGCCGGGCCAGGGTGAGTGCGACGGCCCGGCCGATGCCGCGGGACGCGCCGGTGACCAGCGCGACCTTGCCTGCGAAATCCTGCTCCGGCATCAGGCGACCTCTTCGGCCTCGGCCGGTGCGGCGGCCCGCTGGGCGACCAGGTCGACCAGGTTGCGCACGGTGACCAGGCCGAGCACCTGCTCGCCGCGCAGCGGGCCGTTGAGCTTGCTGCGGTCGAACTGCGGGAGCACCTTCTCCAGGTGGGCGAGCCCGATCTCGGAGACGATCTCGTTCTCGTCGCCGAACTCGTCGTCGGGGATGCCGCCCTGCAGCAGTTCCTGCACGTCGGCGACGGCGATCTTGACGCCGGTGTCGCGGTGGATACGGAACAGGATGTCGAGCAGGTCGATGGATTCCGCGCCGAGTTCGTCGATCAGGGTGGCGTCGAGGGTCACCTCGGACTGGTCGATACCGAGGGCGTCGGCGATCGCGTCGGTGACGGCGGGCGCGAAGTCGGTGGTGGTTTCGGGCATGGTGATTCCTTCTTTCTCGGTGAGGGGTTGGTGGGGACCCCTGCGGCGCCTGCAGCAGGGGTGTGATCGGTGGGATACGGCCTGGCTCGGGCGTATTCGGCCGGGATCAGGCGTATTGGGCGACGGCCGCGGCGATGCGGCGAGCGTCCTGGGTGCTGCGCACGGTGGCGTCGCCGACCATGCGGTTGGCGAGCCCCGACAGCACGCGTCCGGGGCCGATCTCGAGGTAGTCGGTGCAGTCGAGTTCGGCGGCGGTGCCGATCACCTCGATCCAGCGGACCGGGGCGGTGAGCTGGCGGCGCAGTAGTTCCCGCGCCTCTGTGCCGCTCGAAATCGGTTGTGCGGTCACGGAACTGATGACGGTGGTGGTGGGATCGCGGAAGTCGGCCAGGTACAGCCCGGCGGCGAACCGCTCCTCGAGGGACGCCATGAGCGAGCAGTGGAACGGTGCGCCGACCCGCAGCGCGACCAGCGAGCCCGCCCCCGCGGCGCGCAGTAGCTCGGTGGCGGCCGCGACCGCCTCCGCCGTCCCCGAGATGACCGACTGATCCGGCGCGTTGTAGTTGGCGAGCTCGACGACCCCGTCCACGCCTGCGCAGATCTCCTCGATCCGCCCCGCGTCCACCCCGGACACGGCTGTCATCGCGCCCGGCACCGCCGCCGCGATCTCGGCCATCAGCTCACCCCGCAGCCGAACCAGCGTCAACGCGTCGGCGAGATCCAGCACTCCGGCCGCGGCCAGCGCCGCGAACTCCCCGAGACTGTGCCCGGCCACCAGATCGGGTGCGAACCCCTCGGCCCGCAGCACCTCGAAGGTAGCCAGCGCCGTGGCCAGAATCGCCGGCTGCGCCACCTCCGTGGCCCGCAACTGCTCCGCGTCCCCCTCCGTGCACAGCGTCCGCATCGGCAGCCCCAGGCACTCGTCGGCCCGCTCGAACACGGCCCCCGCGGTCTCGGGATGCTCCCGAATCAAATGCGCGGCCATCCCCTCCCGCTGCGATCCCTGCCCGGGAAACATGGCCAGTACCCGCCGTTGCCCGTCCGGTGCCCCCGGCGCGGCCAACTCCTGGGCCGCCGCGATCAGATTGGCGTTCATGATGTCTTCCGAATCGTGCAGGTAGCCGGTGGCTACTCGGGGTCAGATCCCGAACGTCGCTGTTCGCGTCCCGAGTATGTGAATCCCGGCTCGAGCGGTCCTCGAGGAAAACCAAACACGCAGTAACCATCCCGGCGAGACTCGCGTCCGGTGACCGCGGACACGGCCGGGGTGGTTGACGGGGGTGCGGTGGGGGCGCATGGTGGGCCGATGGGCGAAGACGCGCGGGCCGGTCTGAAGTTCTCCAGTCTGGACAGTCCCCTGTTCGATGGGGCGGGGGCCACGAAGGGGGAGCTGATCGACTATCTCGAGGCGGTGGGGGAGCGGATGGTGGGGGCGCTGCGGGAACGGCCGTTGTCGGTGGTGCGGGTGCGGCCGGGGCAGGAGCCGTTCATGCAGAAGAACCTGCCGAAGTACACCCCGGAGTGGGTGCGGCGGAAGACCTTGTGGGCGGGGAGCTCGAAACGGGAAGTGTCGTACGCCCTGTGCGACGACGTGCGGACACTGTTGTGGTTCGGGAATCAGCGGGCGGTGGAGTACCACGTGACGCTGCTGCTGGCGGAGGATCTGGTCGACTATTCCGGCGGGCCCACGCATCTCGTGCTGGATATCGATCCCGAACCGGGGCAGCCGTTTTCGCAGGCGGTGGCCGCGGCCGAGCTGATTCGGCGGGCGCTGGCGGACGACGGGCTGGCGGGGGCGGTGAAGACCAGCGGGTCCAAGGGGGTGCACATCTTCGTGCCCGTGCGGGCGGGGGTCGATATCGAGGACGCGGCGGCCGCCACCCGGGCCATCGCGGCGCGCGCCGAACGGCTCGACCCGGACCTGGCCACCACGGCCTTCATTCGAGAAGACCGGGGCGGCAAGGTTTTCCTGGATTCCACCCGGGCCGGCGGGGCGACGGTGGTGTCGGTGTACAGCCCGCGGGTGCGGCCCGGCGCGACGGTGTCGTTCCCGGTCGGCTGGGCCGACCTGCCGGAGATCGATCCGCGCGATTTCACCGTGCGCACCGCCGCCGCCATCCTCGGCGACCGGGACCCGTGGGCCGAGGCGATGCCCGAACCGCAAACGCTCCCGGCGGATCTCATCGCCGAGGGCCACACCATCCCGGTGGCGCGGGTGCAGGCCATGCACGAAGGCAAACGCCGCGCCCGCGCCCGCCGCGCGGACTGAGCTGTCCTCCTTTCGAAAACTGTTTCAGCTCAACGAGAAACGCTGTTCCGCCCGGCGCTGTAGCCGACGCCACACCAGCCGGTTGATGGTCACGGTGACGACACTCATCACCGCGGTGCCCAGCAGCACCTTCGGAAACACGTCCGCCGCGGTGGCATTGGTGATGTAGGCGCCCAGCCCGTACGCCTGCAGGTGGGTGGGTGCCGCCCGCCTCGACCGCCTCGCCGACCAGCGTGGCGTTCCAGGCCCCGCCGAACGCGGTGATCGCCCCGACCACATTGCCGGGGGCGATCGCGGGCAGGATCAATGACTTCCACCGCAGCCACCCGTGCACGCCGAGATCGTCCATGGCCTCCAGCTGCCACAACCGCTGCCAGCGGGTGAGCCGCAGTATGCGGGCGGCGTCGTCGAGTTCCCGCGGCAGGGTGCGCACCGCCTGGTAGTAGGCGAAGGTCATGTTCCAGGCCATCGCGGTGAAGATGGCGAACACGCACACCGCCTCCGCGCCCAGGAAGGAGCCGAGGAACAGCGCCACGAACGCGGTCACCGTGATGGAGACCAGCGCCAGCACCGGCACCGATTGCAGCACGTCCACCATCGGCACCAGCACCTTCTCCGCCCGCCGCGAATGCGCCGCCCATTGGCCGACGACCAGCGTGAACAGGATCGAGGCCGCCAGCCCCAGGAACATCCGCAGCGTGGTGCGCGCCGCGAAGTACGGCAGTTCCCGGGGATCGGTCGACACCGATTCCGTTCCGGAGCCCGGCGTCCACGGCACCGACATATCGCGGAACAGCGGCAGCGCGACGGCGATCAGGAACACGGCCACGCCGAGCACCAGAAAGTCGACGGCGTGCAGCCGGTTTCGCGGACGCGGCATCGGCTGTTGTGTTTCGGGACGTTCACCTAGTCTGGTCCGCGTGACGAGAGCGACGCGCGCGGCGGTGGGGATCGCCTTGATCGGCCTGGCGGTCGCGGGGTGCGGGAACTCCTCGGATCAGCGGGCCGCGACCACGACCGCCGCGCCGAAGGCGGCCGCGCCGTCTTCCGACACCATCGGCCTGTGCGGCGGCGTATCCGATGCCGAGGTGGCCGAGGCCACAGGATCGACCGGTGCGCAACGGGTTTCGGCTAATCCGATCGGCTGCGCCTGGCAGCCCGCCACGGGCGGCGACTACGCCGTCACCTTCCACTGGTTCCGGGGCAGCTCGCTGCAGGACCGCCGTGACCAGGTCACCACCGGCAGTCCCGCCACCGTCCGGATCGCCGGGCAGCCGGGCATCGAATGGCGGGGCGCGCAATCCTGTGAGGTCGCGGTGACATTCGGCGACACCGACTTCATCGACTGGTCCGAACGGTCGAGCGCGCGCGCCTGCCAGGGCGTCGAGCAGTTGGCCGCGGCCACCCTGACCCAGGCGGGGCAGACCTGATGGCGCGCCCGGGAATGCGAATCACGGTGGCGGCCTTGTTGATCGCCGCCCTGTCCGGGTGTTCGCACGCCGACCGGCAGGCCGATGCCCGCCCCGCGGCCGATCCGAACCTACTGGCGGGCTGTGGCCCCCTGGAGGATCGGAAGCTGGCCGCGGCCATCGGCGTCACCGGTATGCGGCGGCAGAGCGAGCCCACGGTGTGTGACTGGACCGCTACGAATCCCGGTGGCGGCGCGGTCGACATCACCTATGCCTGGCTGCGGGACGACACGCTCGCACGGGAGGTGCGGATCGCCGACCGGTTCGGATACCGCGTGGAGCGGCTCGTGGTGCGGAACTTCGGCGGCATGTACTGGCGGGATCCGGCGGATCCGGGTGGTTGCGCTGTGACGGTGGCCGATACCGGCACCGTCACCTGGTGGGTGCGGAACCGCGATCACACCGCGCAGCCCGATCCGTGCGCAACGGCCATGAATCTGATGAACGCGACGCTCTCGGTCGACGGCATCTGACGCGCGCGGGAACCGATCTCAGTGCTCGAGGAACGTGGCGACGATGTTCCAGAACATGTTCGGGTCCACGGTGTGGAAATCCCAGCTCTCGGTGAGATTGTGGGTGGTGCTCACGATGGACTTGATATCGAAGTCGTGCCGGGTGGCGGTGCCCTTGGCCTCCACGGCGGTGACGACGTAGGCGGTGGCGGTTTCTGCGGTGTGGGGCACGAGGAAGCTCCAATCGAGTACCGATCCGGGGGAACGCGTGACAGTGTCCTGGCGTTTCCGTCCAGTCTGATTTCCGTCCGCCCGGTGCGGGAGTTCCGAAAGCGCCAAACCGATCCAGGACACGCCAACCTTGCTGTGGGGTTGCCGGAATACCGTACGGTAGGTGCGATTTCGGCTCCTCAACGGGGGTCTTCGGGGTCCGGATCGGCCCGGTCCCGCCACCGCTGCACCGCCCGCCGCAGGCTCGCCGGATCCGCGTAACCCAGGAATTCCGCCTGCTGGGCGCGTGGAAGGTGTTCGGCGCGTTGCAATCTGCGGCGGCGTGCGTGATCCACCTCACGCCGCCAAGTGGTTCCGGCCTCGGCCAGTCGGCGTTGGAGTGATCTCGGCGATGTCAGCAGCCGCCGCGCAACCACTTCCAGCGTCGCAGCGCCATCGGCGAGAGCCAGATCGATGGCGTCGCCGAGCTGCTCGAGCCAGGTCACCCCGGCCTCCGGAGTGGGGGGCAGGGTGGCCGCGTAGGTCAGCAGCACCGCCGTCAGCTCCGGGTCGGCCGACTTCATCGGCAGCGCCAGATCCGCGGCCCGCAGCGTCAGCGCGTCCGCCGGGGCGTCGAAATCGATTGCGCGGGTGCCGAACAGCTCGGTGACGGTGGCGAGATCGGCGGGAGCGGACTGCCGGAAGCTCACCCGCGCCGGCACCACCGGGTAGCGAGTGGCGGCCCGCGTCCGCCCCACGAGCAGCGCGAAAGTCGCCTGTATCAACAGTTCCCGGCCCCGGCAGTCCTCCACCCCCGACCGCACCTCGTAGCAGACCTCCTGCTCGTCGCGGCGCGCGACCCGGAAGCCGTAACTCGTGCTGAGACTGCCGGTATGGCGCACGCACGCCTCGAGCGCGTCGCCGAGCGTGGCCGCGGACAGGAACAGATACTCGAGCAGCCCGAACTCACCGGTGGTGCTCTCCTCGGACACGCGCAGCGCGATATCGGGATCCCCGGTCTCGCACTCGATCAGCTCCCACACCCGCAGGCAGTACCGGGACGACACCCGGGTGCCCTCACCACCTTCGCGCCAGGCGGGCACGCCCGCCGTCCGGGCGATCCGGTCGGCGTCGAGTCCGGCCCGCACCGCCCGCTCCAACGCGAACCGGGCCATGAGAATGCTGTCGTGACAATCGGATCGAGTGTTCACGGCCGACCGTCACCACGCGGCCCGGCGGCGAGCGTTCGCCAGCTCCCGACTCCAGCTGGTCCCGGCCGCGGCCAGCCGCCGCTGCACGGTGCGCGGGCTGGTACCCAGCCGGCGCGCGATATCGGATAGTGAGACGGTGTCGAGGGACGCCGCCGCCCGGAAGTCCGCGGTGTCGCGATCCGGTCCGGGTGGGGCCGGATCGCTCAGTGAATCGAGTTCGGCCGCAAGCAGATCGACCCAGGCCCGGGCGGGCGGCGTGGACAGGGTGGCGGCCGCCGCGCCGCGCCGCAGCACGGCGGCCAGGCCCGGATCGGCGGAATGCTGCGGCCGGTCGAGGTCCGCGCGGCGCAGCGTCAGGCTGTCGACCTCGGCCCCGAAATCCACTGCCGCCGTGCCGAAGAACTCCCGGTAGGGACCGTGTCGTCGGGGCGCGCGTTCTCGCAGGGTGACCGCCACCGGCGTGATCCGCGCCCGCGCGGCCAGCCGGGCCCGGCCGGTGAGGTAGGCGAAACTCGCCTGCGCGGCGACCTCCGCGCCCCGGCCCCGCGCCGCGCTCTCCGACGCGAACGTGACCTGCCGATCGGTCTCGGCGACCACGGCTACCCGCCGGTTGCCCGACAGCCGCGACCCGAATTCCCCTACGGCCCGGAAGCCTTCGCCGACCGTCGGCGCGGTCGCGAGCAGATAATCCATCATCCCCAGTTCCCCCATTCCATATCGTTCGGCCGCCCGCAGTCCCACGTGCGGCACATCCACCCTGCGCTCGAACAACTCCCACAAGCGGGGATAACACTGCCCCGGAACACTTCCCGCCGAGGCCTCCAGCGCGTACGGCCCGATCCCCGCCGCCCGCGCCAACGCCACCGGATCCACACCCACGGCCCGAGCCCGGGTGAGTACGAAGCGCGCCAGCAGCACGCTGTCCGATCCGGTCACCCATCCACCTTCGAGCCTGGAGATCCTGTACCGCAGTCGATCCCGGGCGTCATAGCGCGTCGTCCGGGGGCGGCGTCCCAGGCTCGGGGTCTTCGAAATGCCGCTTGCGGGCCCGATCGACCTCCAGCCGCCAGGTGGTGCCGGATTCGGCGAGGCGGCGCTGGAGGGTGCGGGGACTGGTGTACAGCCGCCGCGCGACCTGTTCGAGCAGCGCGTCGGTGCCGTCGAGCACCTCGGCCAATGCCGTGGCCACCCGGTCGGGCCATTCGGTGGTGCGCGGGGGCGGCGGCGGCATGGTGGCGGCGTGGCGGCGCAGCACCGCCGCCAGCATCGGGTCCGCGGTGATCTGCGGCCGCTCGAAGTCGGTGTTGCGATAGGTGATGCGATCCATCGGGGCGCCGAATTCCAGGCGGGCCGTGCCGAATTGCTCGGTGAACGCGTCCAGTCGGCGCGGCGCGCGCTCGCGCAGTTCGACGCACACCGGATCCATGGGCTGCCCGGTGATCTGACGCATGCGCGAGACCAGCGAGGTCAGCGCCATCTGCACCGACAGATCACGTCCGCGGCCCGCCATGTTGACGGTGTAGACGTCGAAGGTGGATTCGGTCTCGGTCTGCGCGCCGGCCTCGATGCGGAAGTTGGTGGAGATGGAGCCGACGTAGGGTCCCAGCACCCCCAGCCCCGCGCCGACGGTATCCGCGGTCGAGATCAGGTAGTCGATCAGCCCGAATTCACCGAGCCGGTAGCTGCCCGTGGCGCGCAGCGTGGCCTCCGGGTCGCCGAGTTCGTGCTCGAAGAGCTCCCACAGGCGCGGGAAGTAGTGACTCGATACCCGGGCGTCCCCGTCGGCCAGCAGCCAGCCCGGTATCCCGGCTTCCCGCGCCAGGCGGGCCGGATCCAGGCCCGCCGAGGCGGCGCGGGACAGCACGAAGCGGGGCAGCAGCACGGAGTCGGAGGTGTGCACGTGCCAATGGTGAGGGCAATTCCGGGCCGGAAACCCGGAATTCGCGGAACTGTGAGCGAGCCCGCTGGTCAGGCTCGGATGAAGGTGGCGGCGATGCCCCAGAAGCGGTCTCGGGCGACCGCGCGGAAATCCCATGTCTGCATGATGTTGTGGGTGGCGCTGACGATGCCGGACACGTCGAAGTCGTCGCGGGAGGCGGTTCCCTTGGCCTCCAGGGCGGTGATGACGTAGGCGGTCGCGGATTCCACGGTGTGGGACACGGGTGTTCCTATCTGTCGCAGGGGCAGGGCGGGTTGGTAGGGGTGGGGCGGGTTCAGCGGGTGGTGTCGGTCAGTACGTCCTCGTAGCGGTACTCGGTGGGGATGGTGACGCCTTCCGCGTGCGCCTGTTCCTCGCGGTGGCGCAGGTCCACGCGGCGGATCTTGCCGGAGATGGTCTTCGGCAGTTCGGTGAACTCCACCCGGCGGACACGCAGGTAGGGAGCCAGGTGGTCGCGGGCGTATTCGAGGATGGCGCGGGCGGTTTCGGCGTTGGGTTCCCATCCCGCCGCCAGCGAAACGTATGCCTTCGGCACGGCAAGCCGCGTGTCGTCCGGTTGCGGGACCACGGCGGCCTCCACCACGGCCGGATGCTCGATGAGCACGCTCTCCAATTCGAACGGCGACACCTTGTAGTCGGAGGATTTGAACACGTCGTCGGTTCGTCCGATGTAGGTGATGTAGCCGTTCGCGTCCCGGGCCGCGACATCGCCGGTGTGGTAGTAGCCGCCCGCCATGACCGCGGCATTGCGTTCGGGATCGCCGAGGTAGCCGGTCATCAGGTTGACCGGCGCCGCGGACAGGTCCAGGCAGATCTCGCCCTCGTCGGCGAGCTGCCCGGTGATCGGATCCACCAGCGCCACCGGCACACCCGGAGCGGGACGGCCCATGGAGCCGGGCACCAGCGGCTGTCCGGGCGTATTGCCCACCTGCAGGGTGGTTTCGGTCTGGCCGAAGCCGTCACGGATGGTCAGGCCCCACGCCTTCTCGACCTGCGCGATGACATCGGGGTTCAATGGTTCACCCGCGCCGAGGATTTCGCGCAGCCCGGCCGGACGCTCGCCCAGATCGGCCTGGATGAGCATGCGCCACACCGTGGGCGGCGCGCAGAACGTGTTCACTTCGGCCCGGCGCAGCTGTGTGAGCAGGGCGGCGGCGTCGAAACGCGCGTAGTTGTAGACGAAGACGGTGGCCTCGGCCAGCCACGGCGTGAAGAAGCAGCTCCAGGCGTGCTTGGCCCATCCGGGCGCGCTGATGGCCAGGTGAGTGTCGCCGGGCCGGACGCCGATCCAGTACATGGTGGTCAAATGACCGACCGGGTAGCTGATCTGGGAGTGCTGCACCATCTTCGGCTTGCTGGTGGTGCCGGAGGTGAAGTACACCAGCAGCGGATCGGTCACCTCGGTGACCGACCGGAACGGACCGGCCGACTCGACCGCCGCGGCATCGGCGTAGTTCTGCCAACCGGAGACGGCCCCGCCGACCACGATCCGGGTGTAGTCGCCGGGCACCTCGTCGAACTTGCCCGCGTCGCCGTGATTGGCGATGACGAAGCGCGCTCCGGCCCGCTCGATCCGGTCGCTCAGGTCGGCCGGGCCCAGCGCGCCGGTGGTCGGCATGATGACCGCGCCCAGTTTGGCCACGGCCAGCATGGCCTCCCACAGCTCGACCTGATTGCCCAGCATGAGCATCACCCGGTCGCCCTTGCCCACGCCCAGCCCGGCCAGCCAGGTGGCCACCCGATCCGAGCGCTCGGACATCTCGGCGAAGCCGACCTTCTGCTCGGACCCGTCCTCCTCGACGATCCAGAGCGCGGGCCGGTCGTTGCCGCGGGCGATGACGTCGAACCAGTCAATCGCCCAGTTGAATTCACCGGACAGTCGCGGCCACTCGAAATCGCGCACCGCCGCGTCGTAGTCGGTGGCGGCGGCCAGCAGACCATCACGGGCCGCCCGATAGGCCTCGGTATTGACGTTGCTCACGCGTTCTCCTCGGTCAGTCCCAGTAGCCGCGCGCTGATCTCCCGCATCTCGACCTTGCGAATCTTGCCGGTCACCGTCATCGGGAACTCCTCGACGACGTGCACGTAACGCGGCACCTTGAAATGCGCGAGCTTGCCGGTGCAGTACTCGCGCAGGGTCTCGGCGGTCAGCTCCGCCGCCCCGGGCCGCAGCCGGACCCAGGCCATCAGCTCCTCGCCGTACTTGGCGTCGGGCACACCGATCACCTGGGCGTCGATGATGTCGGGATGGGTGTAGAGGAATTCCTCGATCTCGCGCGGGTAGATGTTCTCGCCGCCCCGGATCACCATGTCCTTGATCCGCCCGGTGATGGCGACGTACCCGTCGGCGTCCATGGTGGCCAGGTCGCCGGTGTGCATCCAGCGCGCGGAATCGATGGCCTCCGCGGTCTTCTCGGGCTGACCCCAGTAGCCGAGCATCACCGAGTAGCCGCGCGTGCACAGCTCGCCCGCGGTGCCGATCGGCACCGTCACCCCGGTCACCGGGTCCACGATCTTGACCTCGATGTGCGGCCCGGCCCGGCCCACGGTGGCGGTGCGCTGCACCAGCGAATCGTCGTGGCGGGTCTGGGTGGACACGGGGGAGGTCTCGGTCATGCCGTAGCAGATGCTCACCTCGCGCATGCCCATCCGCTCGATGACCTGCTTCATCACCTCCACCGGGCACGGCGATCCGGCCATGATGCCGGTGCGCAGCGAGGACAGGTCGTAGGCGTCGAAGTCCGGGTCGGCCAGTTCGGCGATGAACATGGTCGGCACCCCGTACAGCGAGGTGCAGCGTTCGGCCGCAACGGCTTCCAGGGTGGCGCGGGCGTCGAAGGCCGGGGCCGGGATCACCATGGCCGCGCCGTGCGTGGTGGCCGCCAGATTGCCCATCACCATGCCGAAGCAGTGGTAGAAGGGGACCGGGATGCAGATGCGGTCCAGCTCGGTGTAGCCGCACAGCTCGCCCACGAAATACCCGTTGTTGAGGATGTTGTGGTGGCTGAGCGTCGCGCCCTTGGGGAAACCCGTTGTGCCGGACGTGTACTGGATATTGATCGGATCGTCGGTGGACAGCGCCGACTGCGCCGTCGCCAGCAGTTCCGGATCGGCCGCGCGCCCGGTGGCGAACAGGTCCCGCCACTCGGTGCTGTCGAGCAGCACCACCTGCTCCAGCTCCGGGCACTCCGGGCGGACCTCGTCGATCATGGCCGCGTAGTCGGAGGTCTTGAACGCGGGCGCCGCGATGAGCAGCCGGATCCCGGCCTGACCCAGCACGTAGCGCAGCTCGTGGGCCCGGTAGGCCGGGTTGATGTTCACCAGGATCGCGCCGATCTTGGCGGTCGCGTACTGGGTCAGGGTCCACTGCGGGCAGTTCGGCGCCCAGATGCCCACCCGGTCGCCCTTGCCGATCCCGGCCGCCAGCAGGCCCAGGGCCAGGGTGTTCACCTCGTCGGTGAACTCGCGGTAGGTCCAGCGGACGCCGGTCGTGTAGTCGATGAGGGCCTCGCGGTCCGGATGCGCCGCGGTGGTCCGGTCCAGGTTCGCCCCGATGGTGTCGCCCAGCAGGGGAGCGTCCCAGACTCCGAAGGTGTAGCTCGTGCTCTCGGTCACACCAGTAGGATCTACGTCACACCCAGCCTCGACTACCCCCGAAAGGGGCTACCCGATGACTACGGCCGCCGACGGGCTCCTGCGCCCCAGCGACGGCGACGCCCTGCGCGCCGAGTTGCGCGCGCTCGCCGCCCTGAGCAAGCTGCCGGTCGTCTTCGGGGGCGAGGTGCACGCGGGCACGCTGGTGCTCAGCGAGTTCGTCGGAACCCGGACCAACGGCATGCGGGGGCTGGCGGTGGCGTACAGCTCCGGGCTGGGCGGTTCGGCGGTGGCGACGGGCCGCCCGCGCTCGGTGGCCGACTACCGCTCGGCGTCCACCATCACCCACCACTACGACGTCCCGGTGCTGGGGGAGGGCCTGCGCTCGGTGGTGGCGGTGCCGGTGGTGGTCAAGGGCGAGGCGCGCGCGGTGATCTATGTCGCCAATCGTGAAACGGGGGTGATCGGCGACGGGGTGGCCGACGAGATGGTGCAGGCCGCGCGGCGGCTCAGCACGGAACTGGCCATCCGCGACGAGGTGGATCGGCGGCTGCGGCTGTCCTTCGCGCGAGAGTCCCTGAACAGCGCCAATGTGATTGCCACCGAACAACTCCGGGATCTGCACGCCGAACTGCGGGGGATCACCCAGGTGGTCTCCGACGCCACCGCGCGGGCGCGGCTGCGGGACGTCACGGAGAAACTCGCCCGCCTGGTGTCGGGGGTGGCGGCTGCCGACGACGCGGTGACGCTGGCTCCGCGCGAACTGGACGTGCTGTCCCATATCGCCCTGGGCTGCACCAATGTGGAAGCGGCCCAGCGGCTTTCGGTGAGTCCGGAGACCGTGAAGAGCTACCTGCGCAGCGCCATGACCAAACTGGGCGCGCACAATCGCCACGAGGCGGTCGTGCGAGCACGCCGCCTCGGGCTCCTTCCGTAAACGCGTCCCACGGGATGGGGCTTCAGCTGCCCCGGAGAATCGAACTCGTCCTACCCGGGTGGGCTTTCAGGGGCCGGCCCCGGAAAGCCCCGAGAGTCGGCCGGGTCAGTCCGCCACCAGGTGGCGGATGGATTCGCCGCCCTTGGCGTGATGCAGTCTTCCGAACTTGCTGTCGAGCAGGTGCGCCATGCTGTCGGCGGCCCCGGTGTAGGCGTCCTCGACGGTGGCCGCGCGATGCGTGGTGGCGACCGGCGGCTGGCCCTTGGGCCGGGCCTCGAGGGTGCACTTCTTGTCTTCGGAACCACCCTTGTGGCCGTTCACATCGGTGATGTGGGCCTCGACCCGGGTGAGATGATCCGCGAACCGGTCCAGAATCGCAGCGATGGTATCGGTTGCATCCTGGGCGATCGCGCCGCCACCGACGTTCTTGTCGGCGAAGACCTGGATTTGCATGGCTGGCATCTCCAATCTTCTCGGTAATAGCCGAGAACTTGCTGACACCTTCGACCATACCTACCCGGGCTGAGACCCGCCTGTGGGATCGCTCGCGTGGGACCGGAATCACCACGCGGCGAACCGATTCATCGCGTGGCGAGGTCCAGCACGGTCAGGGCCAGGTGCTCGGCGGCCTCCGGGTGTCCGAGGGCGCGGGCCGCGGCGGAAACGGCTGCGCGGGTCTCGGATTCGGTGAGCAGCTCGGTCAGGGCGGCGCGCAGATTGGCGGCGGTGGCGTCCTCGCCGATCAGGGCGCGGGCCGCATTGTGGTCGGCCAGGATCCGCGCGTTGCGGATCTGCTCCCCGCCCACCGAATGCGGGTAGGGGATCAGCACCGACGGTTTGCCCAGCGTGGTGAGTTCCGCGAGAGTGCCCGCGCCGGAACGGGATATCACCACATCGGTGAGCGCCAGCACGTCCGGGAGCTCCGGGCCGATGAACTCGCGCACCAGGTAGCGGCCGCGCACGTCCTCGGGCAGGGTGGCGGCGAAGTCGCGCACCTGCTCGAAGGAAAGCCGCCCGCACTGGTGAATCACGTTGGCGGAGTGCAGCAGTTCGGGCAGCAGCTCCCGGATCAGATCGTTGATCTGCACCGCACCCTGCGCACCGCCGGTGATGTAGACGGTCGGCAGGCCGGGGGCGTAGCCCTCCCAGTCGAGGGCCCCGACCGCCGCGGCGGGGTCGCCGGTGGCGAGCGCGGGCCGAATCGGGTTGCCGGTGACCAGGGCCCGGCCCCGGACCTTGGCGGGCAGCATGCCGATGGAGGCCTCGGAGGACAGCGCGATGCGGTCGGCCATCCGGGCCAGCAGCAGGTTGGCCTTGCCGATGCCGGTGGTCTGCTCGTGGATCACCAGCGGGCGACGGCGCAGCGCGGCCGCCATGCCGATGGGGGCGCACACGTAGCCGCCGGTGCACAGCACCGCGTCCGGCCGGAAGCGGCCCACCACGCCCTGGGCGGTGAGCACGCTGACCGGCACCCGCAGCGCGTCGCGGGCATTGTCCTTGTTGAGCATTTTCAGCGGATTGCGGT
This sequence comes from Nocardia sp. NPDC005746, assembly GCF_040630785.1. Taxonomy (NCBI): domain Bacteria; kingdom Bacillati; phylum Actinomycetota; class Actinomycetes; order Mycobacteriales; family Nocardiaceae; genus Nocardia; species Nocardia sp. NPDC005746. The sequence continues at coordinate 358,655 of NZ_JBEXYE010000004.1, read as the reverse complement.
CGCGCCGCAGCTTTCCGGCCTTGATGCCGGTGAAGTCGATGTCGTTCTCGGCCGCCACCCGCTGCTCGAGACTGTCGGGCACGCCGACCCACAGCACCTCGGCGGTGGCGCCGGCCTCGGCGGCCAGATCGCGCAGCGCCCGGACCGCTGCGACCGCCGGATAGGTGTGGCCGCCGGTGCCGCCGCCGGCGACGATCACCCGGACCCGGCCACGATCGCCCAGCCGCTGCAGGATCGGGGTGCGGTCGGCGGCGGGATTCGACATGGACGATCCTCCTGGGCGGGGTGGGTCGGGTGGGTGGGGCAGCGCCCAGGCTATCCCGGGAACGGCCGCGGGGACCGGTCCGGGAGGTACCGGTCGGTCGGAGAAGATTGCGAGGTGTTGGCGAGACGGCTACGGGCCTTTACCATGGTTGTGACACTGATCACGTTGTCGCAGTGAGAGTCACGTCTTCGCAGTGCAGTTCCTACGCGGTCCCGTTCGGCATTTCCCCGAGTAGCGATATTTCCCAAAAGCAGTGCTCACCGGCATGTCCTATTGATCAGCCCAGCGAGAGGGCCCCGCATTGAAGCCCTTCACCCTGCCCGATTTCTATACGCCGCACCCCGCCCGGCTCAATCCCCATCACGACTACGCCCGCGTCCACGCCGCCGAATGGGCCGAGCGCCTGGGCATGCTCGGTGAGCCCGGGGTCGACGGCAAACCCATCTGGGACGCCGAGAAACTGGAGCGCATGGGGTACGCGCTGCTGTGCGCCTACACCCATCCCGATTGCGACGCCGAGACTTTGACGCTTCTGACCGAGTGGTACATCTGGGTCTTCTACTTCGACGACTGGTTCCTCGACGCCTACAAGCGCACCGGCAACCGCGCCGAGGCCACCCGCTACCTGGCGCGCCTGGAAGAGTTCATGGCCGAACCGGGCTGTCCCGCACCGGAACCGGAGAACGCCTCGGAGGCCGGGCTGGCCGACTGCTGGGCCCGCACCGTGCCCGCCATGTCAGAGGGCTGGCGGCGGCGCATGCGCCACTCCACCCACAACCTCATGGTCGAATCCCTCTGGGAATTGGACAATATCGCCCGCGACCGGGTCGCCAATCCGATCGAGTACATCGAGATGCGCCGCCGGGTGGGCGGCGCGCCCTGGTCGGCCGCGCTGGTGGAATTCGCCTGCGGCGCCGAGGTGCCCGACCGTTTCGCCGAGGAGCGCCCGCTGCGAGTGCTGTGCGAAACCTTCTCCGACGCAGTGCATCTGCGCAACGACCTGTTCTCCTACGAACGCGAGGTGCGGGTCGAGGGTGAGAACGCGAACATGGTGCTGGTGCTGGAACGGTTCCTGGGTTTACCCACCCAGGCGGCCGCCGAGCTCACCAATGACGTGCTCACCTCCCGCCTCGGGCAGTTCGAGCACACCGCCCTCGCCGAGGTGCCGCAGCTGTTCACCGAACGCGCGGCCACTCCCGAGGAACAGTTCGCGGTGACGCGCTACACGCTGGGACTGCAGGACTGGCAGTCCGGTGGGCACGAATGGCATCTGCGGTCGAGTCGCTACATGAACAGCGGCGTCGATCGGGGCCCGACCGGGCTGGGCACCGCCGGCGCACGGCTGCGGCCCGGGCTGCGGGTACAGCTGAATCAGCATGTGCCGCCGCCCCGGGTGGCAGGTCCGCTGCCCGTCACCGGGCTGGAGATGCCCTATGTCGTAGGGGTGAATCCGCACGTGGAGCTGGCCCGCGCCGATGTCTCGAAGTGGGCGGCCTCGGTGGGACTGCTGGATCCGCGGGTGGGCTGGACAGCGGAATCGCTGACGGACGCGGACTTCCCGGCGCTCCTGGCTATGGCCGACCCCGAGGCCGACGCGGAGACCTTGATGTCGCGCTCGCGCTGGTGCGCCTGGGGCAGCTACGCCGATGATCTGGGGACCCGGGTGTTCCGGGCCGATCCGGTCTCGGGCCGGGATCAATTGCGGCGCTTACCCCTTCAGCTGAGCGAGAGCGCGCCGGCGCCGTCCAGTCCGCTCGAATTCGGTCTGGCCGCGCTGTGGCGGGAGACGTCGGCGGTGTGCGACGACAGTGGCCGGAATCGACTGCGTGCGGCGCTGATCGAACTCGTCGACGGCTGGATCACCGTGCTGGAGAATGAGACCCGGAACCGTTTGCCGGATCCGGTCGACTATCTCGAATTGCGGCGGATCACCTCCGGCGGTCCCTTGTTCGGCGCGCTGGATGCTCTCCATTCGCCCGGAGTTGTCTCGGATCCGGCGGTCGCGGAACTCGCGGACTCCGGTATCGTCCGGCAGCTGCACCATTCGGCGCAGGACTACGCCGGTCTGGTCAACGATCTGTACTCGTATCAGCGGGAAATCGAATATGACCACGAGTTGCACAATCTGGTGTATCTGACGCAGTCGTTCCTGGGCTGTTCGCGGGAGCGCGCGTCGGCGATCGTGGTGGACCTGGCCAATGAGCGGCTGCGGCAGTTCGAACTCGTTGTCCGCGATCAGCTTCCGGGCTTCATGGCCGATCATCAACTGTCGGAGGAGGTCCGGGCCGCGCTGCTGACGCACGTCGATCGGCTGCGCGATCACATGGCCGGAAACCTGCACTGGCACATCAGGACCGGACGCTACTCCGAGGCGGCGCTGCGCGTGTCGCGGCCCAGGCCGGCGTTCGGCCGCCCGCTGGGGCCGTTCGTCAGCGTGCACGCCGTCCCCGCGGCTCGTCGCTGAGCCGGTCGGCACCCACATCTCGCGGGGCCCGGTGCCCATCGGGTCGGCGCCGGCCCGGTCGGGTCCGGCGATCACGAGTCCGCAGCAGTTCACTGGAGGTTGCCATGAGTTCGTCGACAGCGGCCGGTCCCGCGTTTTCTCACCGGAAAGGCACGCGGGACAGTGGAATCGGGCTCGATGAGCGGGCCCCGTACCTACTGCGGCGGGCCAAGACCGCTGCTGCGGGTCGCGTTCGACACCCTGCCCAGTGAATTGCGCCTGATGGCCGATTACCACGTGGGCTGGTGCGACGCGAACGGTGTGGTGGCGGAGGGGGAGTCGGGCCGGGGACTGCGCCCGGCGCTGGTGCTGGCGGCCGCCGCGGCCCTGGACGCCGAGCCCGCCGCCGCCGTGCACGCCGAGCCCGCCGCCGCCGTGCACGCCGCGGCCGCGGTCGAGATGGTGCACAACTTCACGGTCATCCACGACGACATCGTGGAGGGTGGCACCGTGCGCCGGGGGCGTCCCACGGTGTGGCAGTTATGGGGTGTGGACGATGCGGTGCTGGTCGGGGACGCCCTGCACAGCCGGGCCATCTGGACCCTGGCCGACGCCCCGGCGACCGCGACGCTGGACAGCATCGCGCGGCTGGCGGACGTGGTCATCGAGCTCTGCCTGGGCCGGCATCACGACCGGGCCCAGGAAGGCTCTGGATCGCGAATCGGCCGCGCACGCCGCGGATCTCATCGCGCGTGCGGGCGGAAAGGCTTGGGCGCAAGCGGAATCCCTGCGCCATCTGCGCGCCGCCGCGGACATGCTGGGGGGACGTCCCGCCGCGGATCTGCTGGCCCTGGCGGAATGCGTCGTCCCGCGCGATCGGTGAGTCCTCGATAATCGCGCCGATTCGAAATCAGACAAATCAATTCGACCGAGCGGTTCATATTGCGCCGCAAAATAATTCCGTCGGGAAAAATTGTGACTCCGCGCTGCCTCTGTTAATAAGACTTGACCCCTGTGACGCGCGGGTAGCGGATCGCTTGCGCTGGTGATGCTGGTATCCCGCCCAGTGAATTCGGTAGCCGCGAAGGGACTTAAGTACTCGATTCGCAGGAATCCATTGCCCCAAAACTGCTGGGCTGTCACGATATCCCACACGCGGCGAGCGAGTTTGGTGCGATTCGCCGTCGAAATATTCACCAGGCGTGCGCATTTCGCTGTCGGCCGCGGTCGGTCGCACATTCGCGCCATGTCGTTCTGCCTATTTCCCCAGGAGTTCGCGCATGACTACGGGACCTGTCGCCGGACCCGGGCGCCTACCGGTGTTGGACCGCGAATCGGCCCGCGAACTGGTCCGGGAACTGGTGCAGGCGGCGGCCACCACGCGGACCGGGGTACTGCGGGTGACCGGGGAGCCGGGCGGCGACCTCCACATCGTCCACGGGCTGGTGGTCACGGTGGACTCGCCCGGTGCGCCCGGGGTGCGCGAATTGCTCGCGCGCCCCGGGCGCACCTCCACCGGGGAGGCCGATCTGCGCGTGGTGACCATGATGGCCGCGGTGGACGGCTGTTTCGCCATCACCTCAGGCTGGATCGGCAACTGCTTCTGGCAGTCGGGCACTGACCTCGAATCCACCGACGCGCACCCGGCAGCATGACGGATCGAATCGCGACGCTGGTCAAGATGCTGCGATCGGACGTGCCCGACTGCATCGCCGCGGGCGCCATCGATATGGCGACCGGCATGTTGCTGGCCGTGGAGACCGTCGACAACCACCCCACCGAAGTGCTCGATCTGCTGGCCGCGGCCACCCTGGAGCTGTTCCAGGGCCGCAATGTGGTCATGATCGAGAACATCTGGAAGGAGCGCCGGGGCATCCGCTCCGACCGCCACTACTTCCAGGAGGTCCTGGTCAACAGTGACAACCTCACCCACCTGTTCGTGAGGACCGAGAGCCGCGAGGATGTGGTCGTGGTGGTGGTGTGCCGCAAATCGGTCAATGTGGGCATGCTCTTCGCGCAGGCCCGGCGGGTGCTCAAGGATGTCGGCAGGTTGTGACCACGCGGCTCGGCGCGGACCGGTCAGGGAATCCGGGCCACCGCGCCGAGCATGGACACCGCCTCCGGTCGCGGATGCGGCCGATACTCCTCCGGCCGCCACAGCGTGACCGCGGTGATGCCCGGCGGGACCAGGGTGAAGCCGTCGAAGAACTGGGCGAATTCGGCGCTCGAGCGCAGTTGGAACGGCACGCCGCTGCGGGTGTTGGCCTCGGCCGACCGGGCCAGATCATGCTCGTCGAAGTAGTCGTTGGTGGCGTGCGACATGACCAGGTAGCTGCCCGGCGCCAGGGCGTCGGTGAGGGTGCGGATCAGCTCGTAGGGGTGCTCGTCGTCGGGCATGAAGTGCGCCACCGCCACCACCATGAGCGCGACCGGCTGACTCAGGTCGATGGTCGAGCGTAGGTCGGGGTGATCGAGGATGCGCTTCGGGTCGCGGAGGTCCGCGTCCAGGTAGGCGGTCCGGCCCTCGGGGGAGCTGTCGAGCAGGTGCCGGGCGTGCACCAGCACGATGGGGTCGTTGTCGACGTAGACGATGCGGGATTCGGGGGCGATGCCCTGGGCGATCTCGTGCACATTGCCCGCGGTGGGCAGGCCGGTGCCGATATCGAGGAACTGGCGGATTCCGGCTTCACCGGTCAGATATGCGACGGCGCGCCGCAGGAAATTCCGATTCTCGACCGCGGCGAGCTGGACTGTCGGAAAAGCCTCGGCGACCGCGTCGGCGGATTCGCGATCCGCGGGGAAATTGTCCTTACCACCCAGCCAATAGTCGTACCGGCGGGCCGGGTGTGGTTTGGTGGTGTCGACGCGCTCCGCCGCTGAATCCGAGTTCACAACGCTCCCAATCCTTTTCGGCTACTGTCTGACTATGTCAGCTCCAGTTGCGGATCGGTAGCGGCGGTCCCGCGCCCGCGCCGCGACATCGCCGGAAGGTTCGTCATGCAGTTGCGATACAGCCCGTTCGATTTCGAAGTCCATTCCGATCCGTACCCTTACTATGCCAGGTTGCGCAGCGAGGCCCCGGTCTACCGGAACGAGACCGACGATTTCTGGGCCCTGTCGCGCCACGCGGACGTGCTCGCCGCCCTCCGCGATTCGGATCGTTTCTCCAGCAAGAACGGCCTGCGTATGGAGCCCGCCTTCTGGGGCCCGCAAGCCGAGCGCTTCTTCTCCTTCGTCGCCATGGACCCGCCCAAGCACACCCGGCTGCGCGGCCTGGTGACGCGGGCCTTCACCGCGCACCGGGTGCAGGCGCTGGGGCCGCGGCTGCGCGAGATCGCGGTCTCGATGCTGGAGCCGCTGCTCGCGCGCGGCAGCTTCGATCTGATGGCGGAGTTCGCCGGGCCGTTCCCGACCGAGGTGATCTCCGAGCTGGTCGGCGTGCCCGAGGGCGATCGGGAGATGCTGCGCAAGCTCGGCATGGAGATCATGTACACCGAGGAGGAGTCCACCGACCTGCGGCCCGAGGCCATGCAGGCGATCGGCGCGCTGGTCGGCTACTACACCGAGCTGACCATCGAGCGCAGCAAGTCCCGCCAGGAGGACCTGCTGTCCGGCCTGCTCGACGCCGCCGAGGGCGACGACCGGCTCACCCCCGAGGAGATCGTGGGCGTGCTGATCCTGCTGGTCGGCGCGGGCATCGAGACCAGCATGCTGACCTTCGGCAATGCCTGGAACGCCGCCGCCCTGCATCCGGAGGCCCGCCGCGCCGCGCTCGACGGCCGGATCGACGACTGGATCGACGAGGCCATGCGCTGGGATCCGGCCACCCAGACCCAGCTGCGCACCACCACCGAGGCGGTCGAACTGCACGGCGTCACCATCCCCGCCGATGCCCGCGTGCTGCTGCTCACCGGCGCCGCCAACCGCGATCCGGAGGTCTTCGCCGACCCGGACACCTTCGACCTGGACCGCGACACCTCCGCCTCGCTGGTCTTCGGCAGCGGCCGCCACCATTGTCTGGGCTCCAACCTGGCGCTGCTGGAGCTGCGCACGGCCCTGCAGGAAATCGCTTCCCGCGTAGCGGATTTCGAGGTGGACACCGCGGGCAGCAAGCGCATCCACGCCTCCAACAACCGCGGCTTCGCCACCCTGCCGACCACGGTCACGCTGCGCTGAGCCGAGCAAGCCGGGTCGAGCTGATCAGGGCTTGCGGGCGATCCCCCGGATCGCCCGCAAGCGCCCGTCCGCGAGTGCCTCGGTCAGGTGCTCGATCTTTGCCGGAAAGTTCGCGATGAAGGATTGCAGGCCAACGGGATTCGGCGGATTCGCCAGCACCATCCGCATGACGGTGGTTGCCTGCTCGGTGAGGTCCTCCCACCGCTCCACCGTCAGGCCCGATCGTTCGACGGCCGCGCGCAGTTCGCCGGCGGTCACCAGGTGACTCTGGTCCGCGCGGTCCGCCCACGGGAGCGGGAAGTCGGGCTCGCCCTCGGATGCGGTGGTGATATCCCAGATGGCCAGCAGGCCACCGGTATCCAGCACCCGATGCGCCTCGCGGTAGAGGCCGTCCTTGTCGGCGATGTTCATCTGCACGTGCTGGCTGACGATCGTGTCGAAGCTGTTGTCCGCGAACGGTAGATCGGTGACGTCGCCCTGCCGCACCGTGATCCGATCATCCAGTCCGACAAGCTTGTTGATCCACCGCGCCGTCTCGCAGTAGTCCTCGGTCAGGTCCACGGTCGTGACCCGGCATCTCCGGCTGTCGGCGATGAATCGCGCGGTCCCCCCGATCCCGCTGCCGGCATCCAGCACCCGCGAATCCGCGGTGATTCCCGCCAGTTCCACCAGCGCGCCCGTGGCGATCCGGCCCATGGTATGGAAGTCCTCCACCAGCGTGAGATCGGTGAGCCGCACACGGCGGAGGTCGTACCCCGCCGTGACCAGAGCATTTTCGATGCCGATCCGGGAGACGCCGGACAAATAGGGAGTGTCGATCGAAATATCGTTCATGTCAGCACTCTTCTTCCGAAGGCTGGATGGTCATTTAGTAATCAGCCGATGCTTACATATCCGAGTATGCGACTGTTTCGGCTCCACCGCCAGTGCCCCATGGTCACGGCCCGTACCCACCACTGGGACCCGACTCTCGAGATTCTCTCAGCGAAGGCGTGGCAACCTCGATGACATGCCGTCCACACCGCCCACGCCGAAGGAGACAGCGCCGACGACACCACCGGCCGACTACACGCTCACCGGTGTGTTCATCGCGTCCGTGCTGGCGGCGATCATCATCGCCCTCACCTGCGTGGTGGTCTGGGCGCACGGTCCCGCCGGACCCGACGCGGCCTGGTTGCAGTGGTTCATCGACCACCGCACCGACACCTGGACCACGGTCGCGAAGGCGATCAGCGCGGCGGGCGACACCACGTCGGTCACGGTCTACTCGACGCTGGCCTGTCTGTTCCTGGCCTGGCGCAGGTATTGGGACCGGGCCGTGCTCGTCGCCGTGACCTCGGCCGGGGCGGGCCTGATCGTCTTCTTCGGCAAACTCCTGATCGGGCGCGACCGTCCGCCGGTCATCGATCACCTCGTCACCGAGACGAACCACTCCTATCCCTCCGGCCACACCCTCGGCTCGACGGTGGTGCTCGGGATCCTGGTCGTCGTCGCACTGCCCTGGCTCCGGCCGGTCGCCAGGGCCGTGGTGACCGCGCTCGCCGCCCTGTTCGTGCTCGCCGTCGGCTTGTCGCGTCTTTATCTGGGCGTGCACTGGCCGACGGACGTGCTGGCAGGATGGCTGATGGGCGCGTGCTGGCTCACGATCTGCCTGACCCTGAGCCCGCTGACCCGCCTGGTGACCGATCGGCTGCCCGTCCGCGACTGAAACCTACCGGGGGACCGGGGTTCCGGCGGACCAGATCTGACGGATGCGCGTCGTCGCGGTGATGTCGGCGAGCGGATCCGCGTCGAGCAGAACGAGATCGGCGCGCAGTCCCGGGGTGATCGCCCCGCGATCCGCGAGACCGAACCGTTCGGCGGGCCCCGCTGTTGCGGCGTGCAGGGCCTCGGCGGGGGAGAGCCCCGCCGCGACCAGCAGTTCGAGTTCGTGGTGCAGGCTCGCCCCGAACGCGGGATTCATGGGGACGCCGGGATTGGCGTTGGCGTCGGTGCCCGCGAGAATCGGGATGCCCGCGGCGTGCATGGCGGCAACCGACGCCAGGCACGCGCCGAACGCGTCGGGAAAGCCCCGCACCGCGGCCATCCCTTCCATCATGGTGAGGGTGGGGACCACGATCGTGCCCTCGGCGGCGATGCGTTCGATGGTGGCGGCCGGGAGCGGATTGCCCGCGGGGACGTGGGTGATGACGTCCGCGCCCGCGTCCAGCGCCATGGTGTACGCGCCGGGGGTGGCCGCGTGGGCGATGACGAGCAGGCCGCGGGCATGGGCCTCGGCGACGACGGCCTTCGCGGAGGCGGCGTCCGGGCCGCCCTCGCCGGGGGCCTCCAGCACCAGCTTGATGTAGTCGGACCCGGTCGAATGACGCTGGGCGACAGCCGGTTCGGCCTGCTCCGCGCCGCGGATGATGGCGGGTTCGCCGAGGAACTTGCCGTGCATGCCGTCGGGTCCGACGATGGCGCGGCCCGCGCTGCGAATATCGCTGGTGCCGACGGTGTTCCGGAGGTCGGCGACCACCTCGGGCTCACAGGCCATGTCCAGGCCGGTGGTGACGCCGTGCGCGGCGAGCAGCGCCGGGGTGTCGTGGTCGCGGATGTGGACGTGGGCGTCGATGAGGCCGGGCAGCAGGACCGCGCCCGCCGCGTCGATGCGGTCGGCCCCGGTGTCATCGGCGCCGATGATCGCGCCGTCGATGACGATCGTGGTCGGTTCGGTCAGTCCTCGGCCGTCGAAGACGCGCACATTGTCGAGGGCGGTCCGGCCGGTACTGGAGGAAGTCACCGGTCCAGCATGCTCCCGGTTCGGGCTGTGCGGCAGCGCAATCGGATCGATGGCCTCCGGTTCAGCGGCGGCGGGGCAGCAGGCGGCGGGACACGTGGGCGGTCAGGTCCTCGGCGATCGGCGGCACCGGGGCGGTGGGGCGCGCGGGCGGCGGCGGGGCCGACCGGGCGTCGCCGGAGATCCGGATGAGCAGCGCCAGGATGATGTAGTTGGCGAGCAGCGAGGAACCGCCATAGGACATGAACGGCGTGGTCAGGCCGGTCAGTGGAATCAGTTTGGTGACACCGCCGACCACCACGAACAACTGCCAGCCGATGGAGAACGCCAGTCCGCCGCCCAGCAGTTTGCCGAACGCGTCGCGGGTGGTGAGGGCGGCGCTGAAACCGCGCACGCACAGGATCAGGAACAGCGCCAGCACCCCGGCCAGCCCGGCCAGTCCGAGTTCCTCGCCGATGGTGGAGATGATGAAGTCGGTCTTGGCGAACGGCACGTCCTGCGGCCGGCCATTGCCCAGGCCGGTGCCGATCAGCCCGCCGGTGCCCATGCCGAACAGGCCCTGCGAGATCTGGTATCCCGTCGTGTAATACGTGGCCAGCGGGTCCTGCCACACCTGTACGCGCACCCGCACATGCGCGAACAGCCCGTAGGCGATGATCGCGCCGACCGAGAACATGGCCAGCCCGATCAGCAGCCACGACGCCCGCCCGGTCGCGATGTACATCATGGCCAGCACCGTCCCGAACACCAGCAGCGAGAAGCCCAGGTTCTTCTCGTACACCAGCACCAGCACCGCGACGAAGGTGACGAGCAGCAGCGGGGCCAGATCGCGCAGGCGCGGGAAGGTCATGCCCAGGAAGCGTTTTCCCGCCGTGGTGAACAGATCCCGGTTGGCGACCAGGAAGGCGGCGATGAAGATGATCAACAGCACCTTGGCGAACTCACCGGGCTGAATCGAGAAGCCGCTGATCAGAATCCAGCTCTTGCCGCCGTTGACCTCACTGAAGCGGGACGGCAGCAGCGCGGGGATGAGCAGCAGGATCACCCCGGCCAGCCCACAGGTGTAGCCGTATCGCGCGGGTTTGGTGTGATCGGGCACCAAGGCCAGCACCAGTACGAACAACGCCATGCCCAAGCCGGTCCAGATCAGCTGATGCGCCGAATCCGACGAAGGGATCGGCTTGCCCGCGTGCGCGGCCTGCGTCGCCTCCGCCCGGTCGAGCCGATCGATGAGAACCAGCCCGATCCCGTTGAGCAGCGCCACGCACGGCAATAACACCGGATCGGCCGCCGGCGCCCACCACCGCACCGCCAGATGCGTGACCAACACGAACACGGTGAAGACGACCAGCGCCCGAATGCTCTGCCCGTCGAACCCGCTGCCGGTGGTGGAGGTCATGGCCAGATACGCGAACCCGGTCAGCGCCAGCGCCGCCGCGCACAGTAGCAATTCGGCGTTGCGCGGAACCCGTCCGCTCGACCTCGCCGGGGCAGGGCTGTGCCGAATTGCGCTCACACCGAACAGTATCGCGCGCGTCCGGAGGAACAGGAGCCAAAGCGCCAGGCTGCGCGCGGTCAGTACGGCTGCGCGGTCGAGTTCCAGCTCACGGACAGTTCCGCGGCGGCGGCGCGCGGGAACGAGACATGCGTGGCGTCGCCGTCGGAGGTGTAGCGCTCGGCCGGGTTGGCCGCCAGCCAGTCGAGCCAGTAGCCGGAGTCGAACGCGACGGGGCCGCGGCCGGACCGGATTCGGGGGATGCCCGCCGGGTCCAGGGCCGCCGTGAAAGGCGAGGCGGCCGGGTTGGAGCCGACCAGCAGGACGCCGCCGAACCGGTAGGGCGTGCCGTCCCAGCTGCCCGCGCGGGCCAGGCCGTGGTCGGCGGGATAGACGCCGAGCGGCAGGGCCATGGACCGGATGGTGGTGCCGGGGGCGGCGGTGGTGATGGCGCGGATGTTCTGGACCAGTTCGCGTTGCACGTCGGCGGGCGGCAGCTGGCCCAGATTGGCGTGGGTGGCGGTGTGCGCGCCGATGTCGTAGCCGTGGCGCACCAGCCAGGGCAGGGTGCGGGCGTCCTCGCCGAAGGGTTCGTTGTTGATGAAGAAGGTGGCGGTGGCCGCGAAATCCGGGTGGCGGGAATGGAATTGCTCGAGCAGGCCGACGGCGCAGTCGGGGGTGGGGTCGCCGGCCGGGGTGAGGGTCAGCTGGCTGCCGGTGGAGTCGTCGAAGGTGAGGATCACCGGATGGGTGCCCGCGGGTAGGTCGATGACGCCCGACAGGTACTCGGTGATGGTGATCGGGCGGTAGCCCTCGGTGTGGAGCCGCTCCAGTTCGGCGGTGAATTTCGCCGGGGTCTGGTCGTATTCGCCGCCGGGTGCGGCTTCGACGCGGTGGTACATGAGGATCGGGATCCGGCCCAGCTCATTGGCGGCGACCGCGGCCGGATCCGGTGGCTTGGCCGCCGCCGGGGGCGGGGCGGGCGCGGCCGCCGGGCTCGGAGCGGTGGATCCTCCGCACGCGGTGGCGGTCGCGCACAGCAGCGCCGCCGTGACCATTCGCAGCATGGTCGACGCCTTCATCGCCGCAACGCTACGCGGCGACAACGGTTTTGACGTGATCTCCGCGAAAATCGGACGTTGTTCGCATACAGGCGAGATAGTGATGCCCAACAGCCGTCTGTGGAAGTTGGTGTCTAGGTTGCTCATGCGACTCCGGTCGATCCGCCGTCGGCGGTCCGCTCTGCTCGCGATCGGCGCGGTGCTGTGCCTGGTGCTCGCCGCGGTGGTGTTCGTCTTCGGCCGCAGCCGCCCCTCGGCCGCCGTCCAGCCGCCCACCCTGGACCTCGCACCGACCCCCGCAGCCACCTCCTATCGGGACCCGGTGCTGGTGCGCGGCAAGGCGATCGGCGCGAACCAGGTCGCGATCGGCGACCAGTCGGTGCGTCCCGGCCCGGACGGCTCCTTCGAGATCCGGCTGCCGCATGGTCCGGTCGACGCGACGGTGGTGGCCACTGGCGCGGCGGGGGACACCGTCGTCAGCCCGGTGAAGGTCGAGGTGACGTTGCCGCGCATTCGCGCTGTCCACGTCACCGCCTACGCGTGGGCCTACGACCCGATGCGGGAGGCCGTGCTGGATCTCGCCCGTCAGGGCCGGATCGACACCGTGCAGCTCGACATCAAGGACGAGGACGGCATGATCGGCTACGACTCGCAGGTGCCGCTGGCCCGCGAATCCGGTGCCGCCACCACGATTTACGACGCCCCGGCCGCGCTGAAGCAACTGCACGACATGGGGTTGAGGGTGATCGGCCGCATCGTCGCCTTCCGCGATCCAACCGTCGCCGTGTGGGCCTGGCGCAACGGCCATCCCGACTGGGTGATCCAGAACGCGGGTGGCCAGCCGTACTCCAGCGGTTACGGCGCGATCGCGTTCACCAACTTCGCGAGTCCCGAAATCCGGTCCTACAACCGTGATCTCGCCGTCGAGGCGGCGAAGCTCGGCTTCGACGGCGTCATGTACGACTACATCCGCCGCCCCGACGGCGGGCTCGGCGGCATGCAGTTCCCGGGGCTCACCGAATCCCCGTCGGACTCGATCGCCAACTTCCTGCGCGACTGCCGGGAGCCGATCCACCAGGCCGGTGCGTCGTTGAGCGCCGCCGTGTTCGGTATCGCCGCCACCCGGCCCGACGAGATCGCCCAGGACATCCCGGCGATGGCGCGCTACTCGGATTTCCTGGCGCCCATGCTGTATCCGTCGCACTGGCATGCCGGGGAATACGATGTCGCGAGCCCGAACTCGCAGCCCTACGACATCGTGTTCCGGTCGCTGCAGGACTTCCGGGCGCGCACGGCGGGGACCAGTGCGCAGGTGATTCCGTGGCTGCAGGACTTCAGTCTGGGCGTCTCCTACGGGGACGAGCAGGTGAAGGCCCAGATCGACGCCACCTATGCGGCGGGGTACAACGGGTTCTTCCTGTGGAACCCCGCGGTCACGTACCACCCCGGGGCGATGATCCCCAGCTAGCCGTCGTGCTCAGCCCCCGTGCAGGGTCGCGCCCAGCGGGGCGACGGTGATCCGCCCGTTCCGATCCGCGGCCACGAGCATGTTCCCCGTCCACCGACACCGCGGTGACCTGCCCGTCCAAACACCCCGGTGTCGGCACCTTCCGCCACGGACCCCCTGACTCCCGAGGCCGCGTGTACAGCGACCCGCCCCGCAGCACAACCTCCGCGAAACTGTTGAATCCCTGTGTCCCATCCCGCAACTCGACCGTAGGCGGGAAACTCACAGTCTCCGCCGCAGCCGCCGACCTCAACACCGAGTGCCCCGTCATCCGTGCGACCCAACCCACCACTTCCCCCGAAAGACCCACCTTTACCAGGCGATTTGCACACCCCCAACCCCCATGGTGTACCTTCGTCCAGTCGCCGGGTATTCCCAGCGACAACCGCAAGGGGCTATGGCGCAGCTGGTAGCGCACCACACTGGCAGTGTGGGGGTCAGGGGTTCGAGTCCCCTTAGCTCCACCCATCGTGTCATTGCACGAACCGACTCCATTGGGGCTGGTACCGCAGAGGCGGTACCAGCCCCAATGTCGTTTCCGGGTTGGAGGATGCGGAAGGTGGGGACGGCAGCCGGTCCGATCAGGTCGGAGAGCACGAAGGTGGCAAGGTCCAAGGCTCCGCGGCTCGACCGTTTTGACTCGATGGCGCTGCCGGGCAAGAGAAGTCGTTCTCCCCGGACCGAGGGATTCACAGAAAGCGAAGGGTCTGCCTACTCACCGAGTTTGCTTAGCCGATCCTGTACGCGCTGGGTAGAGACGAATTCGAGTGCTGTGATCTGGTTGGCGGTAAGCACTTTGCGGTGGAAGGAGGGAGTGGAGGCGTCGTCGCGGTCGCGGAGGTGAAACCAGGTGCCGGCGTCCGGACATCTGCGGCGGTGCACGCGGCGTTCACTGCACGCCCCTACCGAGATGCGTATGAGTTTTGCTATTCATTCTGGATTTCGCCCAGGTACCTCGAATGTGTGCCCGAGCAGCCCGGATACCGTTGGCGTGTTCGGCGTTTGGGGTGGCGGCTATAGGACGCCGGGCACCTGCCGACCCATCCGCGCACCCAATCGCTGCCCCGTCCGCCGCTGTGATGTCGTCTCGGCCGTTCATCGGGCATCACCGCCGAGCTGGTGCCAAGGTGGTAGCCCCACGGTTCTCCGGGCTTTCATCTAAATGAGGAGTCGGCGGAGCTCACTGTTCAGCCCAGAATTGGTTGAGCCGGGCTACCGCCTGATCTTTGGTCATCTCCTCGATTTCCCCTGGGGTCAGGTGAACCAGGCGTATGAGCTTCTCGACGATACCGAGAGGGATTGGCTCCTTGTCGGGGATCATGACAGATTCTGGGGTGCGCGCTGGACGAACTCGATCGTTTACGCATGCCCAGAACTGGGCTTCGCTGACCTCGAGTTGGTCCTTCAGGATCTGGCACCACAGCTTGGATCCGTAGTCGGTGTTGTCCATGGGCCGCGAGATCCGGGTACGCAAGACACGACCGTCCGAAAGCGGCAATTCCCATGTGCTGTGGTGCCTGACCACACCACCTGTGGCGTTGCGGACGCGCACCCATTCATCGTGGTGGCAGAACGTTTCGTGAGCCTTCTTGTTACCCGGAGGGTGCTGAGTCATTGTTCGGCCGCCGTCAACCACTCTCTCAGCTGCTCGTCCGTGGATAGCTCCACGAACTGCACGAAGTCGACGTTCTTCTGATGATTGAGCGCGGCATGGAGATGGTCCTGCCAGTCAGCGGTGTACTCGCGCATAGCTTCGATCAAGGCGGTGATCGCCGTATCGAGGTCGGGCTCCTCCACGGCCAGTGGAAGACCTGGCAGGTATGCGACCCAGTTGTTGTTTTCCCGCACTACTTGCGGTTCGTGGACACGGATGATGTGGGAAAGCAGCCACCGGAGCCGCCCAACCTCCACGAGCGCGGAATCCTTACCCTTACGAGACACCACGGCGACGTTGCCCTCTTCGGCGGCCGTCAGCATTTGGGCGAAGTGTTCTCTAGCGCTGTTCATGGAGCTGTATCGCTCGACAGACGTGATTCGCTCTGTGGTCGTCATCGGTCCCTCGATCTCTTCCGCTGCGGCCAGATGTACATCATGTACATGATGTACATCTGGCCGTCGATGCGCCAGGTGCGACATGCCACGTGGCGTGATCGTGATCTACCAGTCGGGCGTGTACCGCGCGTGGATCGCGAACCCACAGAGGGTTCCCCTCGCTTCATCCGACGGGCGCCATCACGTGATCTGCGTCATGGTCTTGACCGCCCGATGGCCCACCTGTCGAGTACTGCCCACAAGCGCGACCAGCAACGTCGATGCAACGCTCTTTTGCGCAGCAGTGCTGCGCACGTCCTACCAGATCTCGAAAGGCAGCGAGCGATCGCGGAAGTGATGGCTCGACTGGAAATTCCGAGCGCCTGGTCCGGGAGCAGCCCAAACTGGCCCAAGCGATCCGTCGTGAGGCCCGTGTAAGCCGCTGCCTCGAGAATCACGGCCCCGAACGGGCGCGGCACGGAGTGTCGGCGACCAGCCCTGCTGCTATCTCGATGCGTGCGTTGATGGTTCGGCGCAGGGCTTGGGTACCTGCCTCGAGGCGAACCATTTCACGGCCGCGGAGTCGTTCGACAACCCTAGGTGTTGGATGGTCGGAGATCAGGACGTCGGCGTGGTCCTCTGTCGGCAAACCTGCGACGAGATCGACGGTTGTCGTTCCGCGAACGAACCAGTGCGCGGTGTTATTGCGTGGGTCGATAGATGGCTGCAGTTGATAACCGAGGCTTTCGAATGCGGTCGCCGAGGTATTCGGAATGCCACGCTCGGTCTCGATGCGCAGCACAATGTCGACGTCGTTGGTCGGGCGAACGATGCCGATGCCGTGATGGATTGTGTGCTGCTGGGTCATGAGCCCGCCGACCAGAGTCCAGTTTGTCGCGTGGGAGAACCTCGGCCAGTTCGGCGACGTTGGGCCACGGCGGTGGCCAGCCGCCTGGCAGGGGATGCGATGTCGATCGTTGGTCGCTGCGCCTGATCGCTCATCGGTATGCCTCCAGTGTCCCGGCGAGAGCGCGTTGTCCGACCCCCCGGATGCGTGGATCGAGAGCGGTCGCGGCATCGAGCGCCGCGACGACGGCGCTGGTGGAGACGAGCTTGCCGACTTGGTCGAAGTCGAATTCGGTGACACGCAGGGTGATGTCACCAGAGGACTCGGCCCGGAGGCCAAGGGTCCGAATCGCGCCGTCGAGTTCTTGTGCGGCGATGTAACCGTCGATCCGGCCCTCTCCGCTGTCAACGATGCCGAGAGCATTCATATTGGGGTGCAAGACAATTGCGCGAAGCCGGGGTATGGCGGCACGGTGTGCCGCGAATGTACGCACATGAGCGCGGTCGCGGACCCGTGAAATCAGTTCACTCGGATCGACTAGGTCCCGGAGCGTGCGTCGGACCCGCGAGGTCTGGGTTGGGCCGAGCCAGTCGGCCTCTCCGTCGGAGAGGATCGCGATCGCTCCCCACGCCGTGTGCTCGGCCCACGAGCGAGTTCGACCTTGGCGCTGCGACATCAGGTAGCGATCCACCGAATCTCGCTCGAGCACCCCACGGGTGACCTGGGTCAAGCTTCCTGAATTCACGAGGCGACGCACATGCCGAGTGGACACTTCAAGTGCTGCTGCTGTTTCGTCCAGGCTGATGAAGTGCCTCTCGGTCATGACAGATAATGTCCCATTTCGGACCTATTCTGTAAAAACTGCCGGCTGGTCGACCATCCCTGCCACGCTATACATGCGCGTTCTGCCGCACGATTTGTGCGCGTTCTGCCGCTACGAACGTGCGCTTATTGGCCGAGGTTGGAACAGTTGCTTCGCCATCGTGTAGTCGATGAGTCGGCCTGATTCGCAGTTGATTCGTACCGGTCGGGCGAGTGGAGCGATCGCGATCACCGGACACCGCCCAACGAGTTCGAACGGGCGCCCACCGCCCGGATCAGGATGTCCGGCCCGTCCATCAACACCGCCCGGTTCGTACGCTGGTCCGCCAGCCCCACTTCACAGCAGAGCCGCAGGTCATCGACCTGGGGCTCTGCTGCTTTTCGGTAATGCACGAACCCGGCAGGTGCCCGTACCCTACCTTTATGAAGGCCAAAACGAGCGTGTACCTGGATCCCGAGCAGGCTGCCCGTCTCAAAGAGGCTGCCGAAGCAGCGGGGCGATCGGAAGCCGATTTGATCCGCGAGGGGATAGACCTGGTATTGATGCGGGCGCACCGGGTCCGGCGCACCCGTCCGTGGCCGTCGTTCGATTCCGGCGATCCTGGGTTTGCCTCTGACAGTAAGGATTTGCTCGGCGAGGCATACGGCGAGTGAGCTTCTTCGTCGCTGACACTTCGGCCATCATCGCTGCCTACGATCGCGCTGCGGACCTGCACGAGCGAGCCCGTGAATTCCTCGCCACCTCCGTCGCGGTTGTCTCGCCGCTCGTGCTGGACGAGGTCGATCATCTGCTGGTCGCGCGATTCGGAAAGGACCGCCGTGTAGCCGATCTCGTCCTCGACGATCTGCTCACCTCCGCCGAGGAGGGTGCGGTGCTTGTGCCTCCGGTGGACCGCGATGACCTCCGGGTTGCTCAGAAGATCATCGAGCAGTATCGCGGCCTGCGGCTCGATCTGGCCGATGCGGTGACTGTCGTGCTCGCCGAGCGTTACCTCACCAACGACGTACTGACGTTGGATGAGAAGGGCTTTCGTGCCGTGCGGCCGCTGACCCCGGCTCATTCGTCGTTCCGGCTCTTGCTCCAGGGCGATTGAACCGCTGACAACCGCGGTCGGGTGCCGGCCGCGCGGATCCAGTGATGTCCGGCCCGTCGATCAGCAGCACGGTTCGCATGCTGGTCCGTCAGCTCCACCGAACGGCATAGCCGCAGATCAATGGTCTGCGGCTCTGTTGCGTTTTCGGAACAGGCTGCCGCGCATCCGATCTCGTGCGGCGGAGTCGATGCCAATAATTTGCCGGACACCAGTCCTTTATTTACGTAGGTGACGGCTTGTGGTGGGGTGCGATGCCTAGCGTGCCGCGCATGACAAAGAGATATCTACTCGCGCTGGCGGTCATGCTGGGCCTCGCCTCCTTGGCGATGCCACAGGCGAGCGCGGCCCCGTCGAGCAACAACTGCGCGCAGCTCGACCGTTCACTGCAGTGGTACGGCGACAACGCCTCGAAGCTGCAGCAGCTGGTCGACGAGTACGGCAAGTGCAACAAGGCGGTTCACGGCAACAAGCACCCGGTCGCCACCTTCGACTGGGACAACACGACGATCAAGAACGACGCGGGCGATGCCACCACGTTCTGGATCCTGCGCAATGACAAGGTATTGCAGCCTCCGAACAAGGACTGGACGCAGACCAGCCCGTACCTGACCCAGGATGCCGCCGCGGCGCTGTCCCAGGCGTGCGGCACCACCGTCGCCGCCGGTCAGCCCCTGCCGACCAGCACGAACACCGCGTGCGCGGATGAGCTGTACACGGTCTACAACGACACCACGACGACCACCGGCAAGCCCGCGTTCGCCGGTTGGAATCAGCGCCGCACGGAAGCCTCCTATGCGTGGGTGAACAACCTGCTCTCCGGCTACAACGACGAGACCGTGACCAAATTCGCCGAGGCCGCCCGCGCGGAGAACCTCGCCAACCCGGTCGGCGCCACGCAGATGGTGGGCACCAAGAAGGTCGTGGCCTGGGTCCGCTACTACGACCAGATGGCCGACCTCTACCGCACCTTGCAGAAGGAAGGCTTCGACGTCTGGGTGATCACCGCCTCGCCGCAGGCCGTGATCGAGGCCTGGGCGCCGCATCTGGGTGTGCAGCGCAATCACATCGTGGGAATCCGGAACGTCATGGATCACGGTGTGCGCAGCTACCACACCGTCGGCTGCGGTGGTTCCGGTGACGATCAGGCGATCACCTACCTCGATGGCAAGCGCTGCTTCATCAACGAGCGGGTCTTCGGCGTCACCGGCGCGGCCGCGTGGGAGCGCCAGGACAACCGCCAGGTCTTCGCGGCGGGCGACTCCACCACCGACGCCACCTTCGTCCGCGACGCGACCGCGCTGCGCTTGGTGATCAACCGCAACAAGACCGAGCTGATGTGCCCCGCGTATTTCAACGGCGACGGCAAGTGGCTGATCAACCCCATGTTCATCGAGCCCAAGGCGCAGAAGACCTCGCTGTACCCGTGCTCCACCAAGGGCTACACCAACCCCGACGGATCCGGCGCCCCCGCGAAGGACGACACCACCGGCGCGGTCATCCCTGACCAGGCCGACAAGGTCTACTGAGCTAGGACGCCACCACCGGCCGGGCTCGGCGAGATCGCCGAGCCCGGCTCTTTTCGTATCCGGGTACCGCGACGGCGGCACGCCGATACGGGCACGGTGCCTGCAACGCCTCGGCCATACCGCGCGCCGGCTCCCACACCGAATCGACCGGCAGCGGACCGTAATTCGTGACCACCTCGTCCAGCGCGGGCGCCGGGATGTATTCGCTCGCACTCCACGGCAGCGGCCCCTCGACATCGGCGTCCATGACCCGCACCGCACCGCGAATGCCCGAATCCGGCATGGAGGATCACGGGACGGCATCGCGTTCGCCGTCGCGGCGGGGTTGCCGAACCGCCGATCAATTGTCCTGGCCGTCAATCGGTTTCACACCGGAGGTGCGGGTTGCCGGGTGTAGCGGATGGCTTGCGGTGCGGTAATGTCTCTGACCAGCTGAGTTCTCTAGATCGGAGCGGGTTGGTGAGTGCGGTGATGTCCCCGGTGCGGCAGGGACAGCCTCGGTCCAAGCGGGTGTGGATCGTCGGGGCGGTGGTGCTGGGAGTCGCGATCGCGGCCGGTGCGGTCTTCCTGATCAAGTCCGGCTCTTCCGACGACGCGGCCGCGGGGCCGACCTACCACGACACGAGCGACGAGTGCACGCTGGTCTCCGCCGCACTGCTGAGCCGCTACACCCCTGGGGCGCAGTGCAAACGCACCCCGACGATGACGCTCAACCCCGACGAGGTCACCCACACACCGAGCTGGACGACGGCCGATTCCGTGACGCACCCGGTCAGCATCCAGGTGGTCCTGCGCATGGCCGCCGGCTCGCCCGCGATGTACAGCCGTGCGCAGAGCTCGCTCTCCGATGTGTATCAGCCGCAGCTCAACGAGTCGAAGTCCACCGAGATCACTCCCGCCGAACTCGGGTCGGAGGTGCAGTCGGCCGTCATGGTCAGCGGTAGCCCGAAGGCGATTCCGGGTCGTTCCGACGCGCGACTCATCTTGCGTTCGGGTAATGCCGTGGTGGATGTCGTCGTCAACGACTGGAACGGCGCGGCCGCCTCGGAAGCCGCGGCGAAGGCGATCGCGGCGGACGTCGTGGCCAATCTGCATTAAACCGCAGGAGGGTTCGGCAAAATCTGTCCGAACCCTGGTGTGACCCCTTCCCTGCGGGTAACTTTCGGCCTTGTCGTCAGTTACGCAGGAGGGGTTTGCCTTGCCCAGAACACAATTCGTCGCGGCACCACCGACGGGCAGCGAGCTCCGGCAGATCAGCGGGCCGGCCACCAACTGGATCTCGCAGCTGCGGCGCCAGCGCCGCGACCCGCACGGCGCGGCGCAGCAGGACGAGAACACCTACGGTCCGGTGCATGTGCTGAACATGTTCGGCAGCCGGTGGATCATCGCCGCCGGTCCCGATGCGGCACAGCAGGTCCTGATGAACCGGGACGGGGTGTTCGCCAATGGCCCCGCGTGGAAGCCGCTCAACGGGCCGTTCTTCGACCGCGGCCTGCTGATGCTCGATTTCGAGGAGCACAAGGCGCACCGCGCGATCATGCAGCAGGCTTTCGGGCGATCGGCGCTCAATTCCTATCTGGAAGCCCTGCACACCATCGCGGAACGCCACATCGCGGAGCTGCCGGAAGGCAGCGTGGCCGAGGGCAACCCGGTGCTCATGCACAAGCGTTTGGAGCAGTTGACCCTGGATGTGGCCCTCGAGGTCTTCATGGGTGCGCGCCTGCCCCGCGCGGAGGCCGACCGGATCAGCGGCGCCATCATGGCGCTCCTGCACGCCGGCGGCGCGATGGTGCGGATATCGCTGCCCGGCAGCCGCTGGCGCAAGGGCCTGCGCGCCCGCCGCACCCTCGAAGTGTTCCTCGCCGAACGGATCACGGCCGCCCGCGACCAGCAGGGCACCGACCTGCTGTCGGTGCTGTGCCACGCCACCGGCGAGGACGGTGAACGCTTCACCGACGAGGACGTCGTGAACCACATGGTCTTCCTCCTGGCCGCCGCCCACGACACCACCACCGGCACCCTCGCCAACATCGTCTACAATCTGGCCAAGTACCCCGACTGGCAGAAACGCGCCCGCGCCCGCTCCCTCGACATGCCCCACGAACTCGGCTACGACGAACTCGCCGACCTCACCGAACTGGACTGGATCTTCAAGGAAACGACGCGCCTGTGCACGCCGATCCAGATCGAGCCGCGCGTAGCCGTGCAGGACACCGAGATCTGCGGCTACTTCGTCCCGGAAGGGTCGATGGTGATCGTCCCCGCCCTGGCCAACCACCACCGCCCCGAAATCTGGTCCCACCCAGAGGAGTTCGACCCGGAACGCTTCAGCGACGACCGCGCCGAACACAAACGCCACCGCATGGCCTGGGCCCCCTTCGGCGGCGGCCCCCACAAATGCCTAGGCCAGCACTTCGCCGGCCTCGAGATCAAAATGGTCCTCCACCAGCTCCTCCGCAGCTTCGAATGGGAAGTCCCACAGGACTACATCATGCCCCTCGACATGAGCGCCACCCCGCTGCCGGAAGACTCACTCCCCGTGACTCTTCGACGACGGGCGGACGCGTCCGGAGCTACGGGGTAACGGCCCCGACTGCACCCGCGGGGTGGAAATGGAACTGTCGCTGCTCGACCGGACCGGGGTCAGGCGTCACCCCTCATGGACTTCGGTTCTCGTCGTCGCCCGCCCACTCCGGGTCGGGCGCTCGTAGTCGGCGATGGTCATCGAGTTGTAGAGGCGGCCGGTCTTGCCGGCGAGGCGTAGGAGGGCTCGGCGGGGGCGGGTGGGCAGGGCCGAGATCAGGCGGGCGCCCTGGGTCAGTCCGGTGACGCCGAGGCGGGAGGCGGGGATGAGAGTCTTCGCGGCGCTGAGCGCGGCTGCTCGGCCGCCCTGGATGTGGGGTGTCATCACGCGTTCGTAAGCGGCGAAAGCGCGTTCGTGGTCGCCGCGCGCTCGAGCCAGTTCGCCCGCGAGGACGTAGGCGCCGACGACTGCCAGGGTGGTGCTGCCGCCCACCGCCGGGCCGGGGCAGTAGCCCGCGTCGCCGACCAGCGTCACCCTTCCGCGGGACCAGGTGTGCAGGTGGAGTTGGGTGATCGAGTCGAAGTAGAAGGCCGGTGTGGTGTCGAGTTCGGCCAGCCAATGGTCCACGTCCGGATGCATGTCCTGGAAGGCGTTGCGCAGCAGTTCCTTCTGCCGGGGCACATCGCGGTGGTGGTAGTCGAGCTCCTGCTCACTGTGGAACAGGAACAACGCCCGTGCCTCGCCGGAATGCCGGGTGCCGTACATGCCCACGGTCCGGCCGACGCCGACGTGAATGAGCAGCTCACGGTCCAGCGCGGCGGCCTCGTGCAGGGTCAGAACGCCGAGGTAGGCCCCGATGAAGGTGCTGTCACCGGGTCGGTCGCCGAAGGCGAGCCGCCGGACCGTGGAGTGCAGACCGTCCGCGCCGATGACGAGGTCGAATCGGCGCGGAGACGCGTGCTCGAATCGAACCTCGCCGTCGGGTGAGAGCTCGGTGATCGAGTCCCCGAACAGGTACTCGACATCGTCACACGCTGCGTCGTAATAGATCTCGCTCAGGTCGTCCCGCATGATCTCGACATGCCGGTCGGAGGCGGCGCTGAAGATCTTGCCGAGGTCCACCCGAACCGCCCGCGACGACCCTTCCGGCCGCAACGTCAACCGCGCGGTCCCGGTAGCGCACTCCTCGATCCGATCCAGCACCCCCATCCTCTCCGAGATATCCACCGCGGGCCGAAACAGATCCACCGCATGCCCCCCGGTCTTGCGCAACGTCACCGCCCGCTCCACCACGGTGACCGAAAACCCATGCCAGTTCAGCCAATACGCCAACACCGGCCCCGCGATACCGGCCCCCGAAACAAGAATCCGCATGTAGCCCTCCTTGTGAACGAGCCCCCACCATCCGCCGCCCACCCCTCCCGGATATAGGACAAATGTTCCCGCTCGGGAATGAACCCATCGCTTCTAACTGTTCAACTCATAGTTAACAGTTAGAAGGCCGCGTCTCGCATGGGCCGATCGAGAGGGAGGTTGGGGGATGACCGGGCATTATGCGCAGGTTGCGTTCACCGATGCGGTTCGGGCTCATCAGGCGGCGCATGGGAGTTTGCGGGGGTATGAGCGGATGGCGGCGGTGCCTGAGGTGGCGGATCGGCTGGGGGAGGACGAGGCGTGGTTCATCGGGGAGCGGGACAGTTTCTATCTGTCGACGGTGAGTGAGACGGGGTGGCCGTACATTCAGCATCGGGGTGGGGCTCGGGGGTTCTTGAAGGTGATCGACTCGCGGACGGTGGGGTTCGCGGACTTTCGGGGGAACAAGCAGTACATCAGTCGGGGGAATCTCGACCATGACGGTCGGGTGGCGTTGTTCCTGATGGACTACGCGGCCCGGACCCGGTTGAAGATCTTCGGGCGGGCGCGGGTGGTGGAGGCCGCGGAGCAGCCGGAACTTGTTGCCTCGCTGACGGTTCCGGAGTATCGGGCGCAGGTCGAGCGGGCGGTGCTGATCGAGATCGAGGCGTTCGACTGGAATTGCAGTCAGCATATTCCGGAGCTGTATCCACGGGAGGAGGTGCTGGAGGCGGTGGCCGACCTGCGGGAGCAGATCGCCGATCTGGAGCGGGAGAACGCGGCCCTGCGGGCGGCGGGGACGACGAGCTGAGGCGGCAATCAACTGGCGGCAGCCGCCGGTTTGGGCATCGAGGGACTCATGTATGCCCAAACCGACAGCTTCCGTGGCTATTTCGCGCTCAGCCGGAGTTCGGTATCGCCTGCGTGGCGCTCCTGGGCCCGAGGGGATCAGGGAGCCGTGAAGGTGCCGAGCCCCGAGGACACGTTGGCCGCAACGCCGTCGGCGGTCGCCAGGGCGACGATCCGGCCGGCTCCGGTGCGCACCGGTATCGACGCCGGGGCGCAGGTGCAGGGCTGCTCCGCGGTCTCCCGGACCGGCATGTCGATCATGCCGGTGGCGCCGGTGGACAGGTTCACCCACCGGATTCGGACGGCAGAGTCGAGAACATGGTCACCGTCGTACGCCGGCGGGTTGGCGACACCGAAGCTGGTGACTCCCGGCTCGTCGCCGACGGTGGCCGTCATGAAGATCGTGAAATATGCCGGGACGCCCCATGATTGGGAAACCTCCATCAATGGGAGCTGAAACGTGGTCGTCTCCGCGGCGTACGCGACGGCCTGCTGCTCCAGCAGCAGCGCGCCTGCCATCACACCCGCGAAACCCAGCCTGCCGACGACACCGGCAGCCCGGCGAGTCACGTCATTCGTCACTGAACCTCCTCTTGGTTGATTCGTGCGTGCATCGAGTGATTCCTGCGTCCAGAGACATCGGCGGCGTGACCGCATGATCATGGGATCGGCGCAGCCGACGGCCGCGAGCGCAGCGGCATCTGTGTATTCGACGCGGCGCGCCGCTCGGGCACCCTCGGCTACTGCGCGGCGCGCACACCGGCGGCGAAGGCGTAGTCGCTTCGCCAATCCGGGCCGGTGGGAGCCAGTACGACCCGCTCGACACCGGCGGCTTCGTAGGCGACCAGCTCGTCCGCGGCCTCACGAGGCTCCGCGGAGAGCGCCGGGGCGACCACGGTCACCGCGGGGGTCTGCCGCCCATGCTGCTGAGCGAGCTGCTTCAGGTCGGTCAGCAAGCCGGGCAGATCGTCGAGGCCCGGGTTGATCGGCATCCAGGAATCCCCGTGCGCGGCGGCCCGGCGCCGGGCACGAGCGCTATTGCCCGCGATCAGGATCGGCGGTACCGGCGCACCCGGCGACAGTGCGACATCGAGCCCGCCGTCCAGCGCGGTCTGCTCGCCGCCGATCAGCCGCGGGAGCACCGCCAGGGCCCGATCGGTGCGAACCCCCCGTTCCGCGAACGGCACACCCGCCGCCCGCCACCCGACATCTCCGTGCGCCGGGTTGCCGGTCCCGACTCCCACCAGCAGCCTGCCCTCCGACACCTGCTGCAACGTGGCGATCTCCTTGGCCGCCCACGCAACCGGCCGCATCGCCAGCAACATGGCCCCGAACCCGACCCGGATGCGATCGGTCACCGCCGCCGCAGTACTCAGCGCGACAGTACTGTCGAGCATCGGCTGACTGGCGACGAGGTGATCTGTGGCCCACAGGGATTCGAGCCCCGCGGCCTCCGCCACCCGCGCACTCTCCCGGACCTCGCGTGGCCCCGACCCCGTGCTGTGCGGTCCCGACGTGGGCAGGAATACGCCGATCTGAATAGCCACCGGAGGCCTCCACTTTCCTGTGCGGTTGATACGAGGCTCAACGGTATGGCCTTGCCGCGAGCGTTCCAATGCGTGATTTACTCAGATCTATATCCGAAGCGCGCAACTCCCGGCACGCGGTGGAGAATGCCGGGGAAGCGGGATGTCCTTGCCGGCGCAGCGTTTCGAGTGGGTTGTGAGGTTCGAGGTCTTGCCCGATCCGGGGGTGGGACTCATGGCGCTGCGGTATACAGGCGAGGGACGGGTTTTCGGATACGGGTCGTAGGGGGCCGTTGTGGCGAGTTCGCGTGAGCTACGTACTGATGTGCCGCATTCGGCTCGGATGTATGACTACTTCCTCGGGGGGAAGGACAATTACGAGGCGGATCGGGAGGCGGGGGACAAGGCGCTGGCGGAGTTTCCCGCTGTTCGGGTGACCGCGCAGACCAATCGGGAGTTCATGCGGACCGCTACCCGGTATCTGGCGGGGGAGGGGGTTCGGCAGTTCCTGGATATCGGGACGGGGATACCCACCGAGCCGAATCTGCATCAGGTGGCGCAGGGGTTGGCCCCTGAGTCGAGAGTGGTTTACGTCGATAATGATCCGTTGGTGTTCTCGCACGCGCGGGCATTGCTGGTGAGTGCGGAGGAAGGGCGGACGGCGTTCGTCCTGGCCGATGCGGGGAAGCCGGAGGAGATTCTCCACGCTCCGGAACTGATGGAGACGCTGGACCTTTCGCAGCCTGTCGCGGTGTCGCTGATGGCGGTGCTGCATTTCGTGCCCGGGGATGTGCACGAGATCGTGCGGACCCTGATGGAGCCGCTGGCGAAGGGGTCGTATCTGGCGATCTCACATGTCACGACCGATTTCGACGCCGGGCCCGACGATCCCGAGGGCATGGCCCGGCTGTTGCAGGTCTACATCGATCGCGGAATACCGGTGCAGCCGCGCACCCGGGACGCGGTCGAGCGGCTGTTCGACGGGTTGGAACTGGTGGAGCCGGGGGTGGAGATGATCCACCGGTGGCGCAACCCCGACGAGGAATTCCCGCCCGGTCACGACAAGAACGTGTCGCTGTACGGGGCTGTCGGCAAGAAGGTCTGAGCCGCACCGGGTTACGCGACGAAGGCCAGACCGTAGAAGATCCAGCTGGTCACGGCGGTCAGCGTCATGCCGATGGCGGCGATCGGCGCCCAGCGGCGATGCCAGGCGCTGTGTCCCCCGGGGCGCGGGGGTGAATCGAAGTTACGGGCCGCGCGGATGATCACCACGGGCCACAGGACGACCGAGAAGACCGCGCAGGCCAGGTGGACGGCCAGGGCGGTCCACACCACGGTGGAGGCGGTGCCGCCGACGACGCCCGCGGCCCGCTCCTGCCAGCCGTTGAAGCGGACATCCATCTCGAAGAGCACCACGGCGGCGAGCAGACCCACCGCCAGCAGGATCTGAACTCCCTTGTGCAGGCCGAATTTCCGATTGACCCGGGCCTGGTGGACGCTCCACGCCAGCACGGCGACCACGATCGCCATGACCAGCACCATGGTGTCCATCGCCCACGACGCTCTCGTGCCGAGGAAACCGTCGACTCCGGGGAAGTTGTTCATCGTCGGTGCCTTCACCTCTCTGCGGAGACAAACTTACCGACGGTGTGTCGGGAAGATCCGCGGACCGCGAGCGTAGCAGCGTGCGCGGCGTGTCCGCTTATCCCCCCTTTCCAGCCGCATCACCCCTCGTCAGCAGGGCCCGGCGGCTGTTTGATGCCGTTATCGTCACCGTCGAACGGGAGGGTTCATGTCTGGAACGCACGCGGCCGAGGGGCCGGGTCGGGTTTGTATCATCGGCGCCGGGCCGGCGGGACTGTCCGCGGCGCGGGCGTTGAAACGCCTCGGGATCCCGTACGACCAGTTCGAGCGGCATTCCGATGTCGGCGGCATCTGGGACCTCGACAACCCGGGCACCCCGATGTACGAGTCAGCGCATTTCATCTCGTCGCGAAAGACGTCGGGATTCTTCGACTTTCCGATGCCGGAGCACTACCCGGACTATCCGGGTAACCGGCAGATCCTGGAGTACACGCGCTCCTTCGCCGCGGCCTACGGCCTGCGCGAGGCGATCCGATTCGATTGCGCCGTCGTCGATGTGCTCGAGGACGACCTCGGCTGGCTGGTCACACTGGACGACGGCGCCGAGCGCCGATACGCCGCGGTCATCTGCGCGACCGGCGTGACCTGGCAGCCGCGCTCGCCCGAACATCAGGGCTCGTTCGACGGCGAGATCCGGCACTCCTCGACCTACCGCAGTCCCCTCGAATTCCGCGGCCGGCGGGTCCTGATCGTCGGACTGGGCAACTCCGGCGCCGATATCGCCTGCGACGCCGCCGCGAACGCCGAGGCCGCCTTCGTCAGCATCCGGCGCGGCTATCACGTCATCCCGAAACACATCTTCGGTATCCCCAGCGACGAAATCGCCAATAGCGGACCGCAATTGCCGCTGTGGCTGGAGCGCCCGTTCTTCCAGGCGCTGCTGCGGCTGCTCCAAGGGAACCTGACGAAATACGGTCTGCCGAAACCGGATCACAAACTGTTCGAGTCGCATCCGCTGCTCAACAGTCAGCTGATCCATTACCTGCAGCACGGTGACGTCGCCATTCGCCCCGATGTCGCGGCGCTGGAAGGCTCCCGAGTCCGGTTCACCAACGGCAGCAGTGAAGAGGTCGACCTGATCCTCCACGCGACCGGCTACGACTGGTCGATTCCATACGCGGAGAAGTACTTCGACTGGACCGAGGGCCGGCCCGACCTGTACCTGTCGGTGTTCAACCGCGAACACCGCAACCTGTTCGGTCTCGGCTATCTCGAGATCAATTCCAGCGCGTACACGCTGTTCGACCACATCAGCAATGTCGTCGCCCAGTACCTGCACGATCAGCGGCACAATCCCGCGCGGGCGGCGGCATTCGACGGACTCATCGCCGGCGATCGCCCGAAACTGAACGGCGGCATCAAATTCCTGGCCTCGGCCCGTCACCGCGCCTATGTCGACGCCCGCGCCTATCACGGCTATCTCGCGGTGTTGCGCAAACGATTCGGCTGGAGCAACCTCACCGCGGGCCTGTTCGAACCGATCCGGGCCGACCGTTCGGCGTCGGATGCCCGCCCATGAGGTGCCTGGTCACCGGCGCCCGCTCCACCGCCGAACTCGGCTACCACCCGGGCGATATCGACACCGCGATCCTCGATGCCGCCCCCAGATACGAGCAATACCTGCCGCTGTGACCGCCCGGCCGGTCCGGATCCCCTTGTCCGGGACAAGGACCGGCTATGCGAGCGTGCGGCGCGCCACGCTGGGCGCGGACCCGGTCCAGCGAATGTAGGCGCGGCGGAACTCACGGATGTCGCTGTATCCGATCTGGTGCGCGATCGCCGAGATCGGCAGCCCCGAATCCTGGAGCAGATAGGTGGCGCGCCGTTCCCGCACCCGATCCCGGACCGAGCTGAAACTCTCACCGGCGGTGGCGAGTTGGCGGCGTAGCGTGCGTTCGGTGACGTGCAGCCGCGCGGCGACCTCGGCCATCGTCAGGGGACGCCGCAGATTCTGCTCGAGCAGGGTTTCGACGATCAGCACCACGTCCGGTTCCCGACGCCCGATATCGAGCAGGCGGCGGCACGCGTCGACCGCGATCACCCGGGTCGGCTCGCTGTGCGTGGCGAAGGGCAGGGCCAGGTCGGCGGCGGGGAAGACCGCCCGGTTGGTCTCGGCGGAGAACTCGACCGGGCAGCGGAAGAACCGCTCGTAGTGACCGGCGTACGGCGGCGGGGCATAGCTCAGCTCCACCCGGGTGGGCGACCAGTCCGAGCCGACCACGGACCGCACGAAAATCATGGTGCTGCACAATATTTCCTCGCACAGGAAGCTGAGCAGCTGTGGTTCGGGCCAGCGTTCGTGCAGGCGCAGCGCCGCGTGGTGCTGGTCGCGCTCCAGTTCGATGTCCATCAGGGTGCCCGACGCCTGGTGCAGTTCCAGCCCGATCGACATCGCCTCGCCCACGGTGGCGGCCGAGCGCATGGCCACCCCGAGCATCCCCATCGACAGCAGGATGTCGCGCCCACCCACCTGCATACCGAGCGGCCGCCCGGGCATATCCGCGATGGCGCGCCGCAGGACGGTGACGGCCTGGCGGAAGGACACCTTGATCGAGTCCGCGGTCAGCACATCCGGCGCGGTCAGACCGGTCCCCGTGAACCACTGCCCGACGTCGCGCGCCTCCCGCGCACCGATCTCGACCAATCCGCTCAGGATCGACGGGGGGATCGTGGGCAGATCCAGCCTCGTACTCACTCCGTCCGGGCCTCGCACCGACGGACGCCAAACTCGGTCACACGTCCAATCTAAGATCGCGAGATCGTTTACACCAGCGGACACCGGCCGCTACCCTTCGAAAACGGCGGGGTTCAACAGCCGCCGAGCCGGGCCAGCACCGCCCGATACAGCGCGTGCCATTCGTCATTGCCCTGGCCCGCGAACTCCCCATCCGTACTCAGCTGCAGAGTGTGCGCCAGCCGGACACCGGTCACGCAGTCCGACGGGGCGACCGTGACGTACTGGCCCTGGAAACCGTTGGCTTGGAAGCCATCCGGCGTCGCGCCGCTCCACCACTGGAAGCCGTAGCCGCCGACGGCGGCGTCCCCGGCGTCGCTGGCCGGTTTCATACCGGTGGTGGCGGCGGTGACCCACTGCGGGGACACCACCTGACGGCCCTCGGGCGTGCGGCCGCCATTGCGCATGAGTTCACCGAGCCGCACGAAGTCGCGGGGCCGGGCGAACAGGGCTTCGGAGGCGATGGCCGCGCCGGTCCGGTCGGTCATGATGTCGGCCGGCGCTTCCATGCCTACGGGCCGCCACAACTGTTCGGAGAGAACCTGGTTGAACGGCTGGTGGTAGACGCTCTCCAGCATCCACGCCAGCACCTGGGTATCGGCGCTGCTGTAGTTGAAGGCGACGCCGGGCGCCCGATCCGCCGGAAGCGACTTCAGGAACTCGTCTCGGGTCTTCCCCGACCCGCCCTCGGTGTAGTAGTCCAGGGACATGTCGATCCACTGCGTCACCTGGGTGTTCTGCGACAGGTCCTCGGTGTGCTCGTCCCACCGGATGCCCGATCGCATCTCCAGCAGATTCCGGACGGTCGCGCCCTGCCAGGCGGTGCCGGTCAGCTCGGGGATGTAGCGCTCGATCGGATCGTCCAACGAGGCGATCAGGTGCTGGTCGACGGCGATGCCGACCAGGGTCGAGACGAAGGACTTGGTGGTCGACCACGCCTGATGCGCGGTGTCGCCGGACCAGCCGTTGGCGAAGTACTGGGCGACCAGGGACCCGTTGTGCGCGAATACGATGACGTCGGTGCCGGAGTCGTTGAGGAAATCGGCGACCGTCTTGGTGCCGCCCGCCCACTCGTAGGTCACGCCGAGCAGATCGACGGGTGCCGGCGGCAGTGCGGCGGCGGTCCCGGCCGCGATCGGCGCGTGCGGCAGGGCCACATCGGGTTTCACCACATCGATCGGGATCGGCAGCAGCACCTTGTTGTCGACGACGATCTCGCGCACGTAATTCGACCAGAATTCGGGTGACGACAGGCTCGCGGCACTGCCCGCGATCACGTCCGGCAGGGGCGGCACCCCGAGCAACCGGCCACCCTGGATCGCCGCCAGCAGATCCGTCGCGTCGGCGATCGACTGCGGCCCGGCCGGATCCTCGGCCGTCGCGGCCGGGAACGGCCCGCCCAGGGCGAGCACGGTGGTCGTGGCCGTGATCGCGCCGAACCGAATCCAACGACCGTGATCGCGGTGGCGGCGAACTGATCTGCGCATGCGGATGGGGAGCTCCTCTGAGTCCCGCCGTCCCCTCGGGGGAACACTGCACGGCGGGTGTCCGGCCGGTTTCGCAAGAACGTACCCGGAGGTAGAGGCGGTGGACTCGGGACTTGCCGCCTTGACCGACCGGACACCCGTGCGTGACCGGTTTGCCCCCCTCGGTCGGAACGGCCGCTCTCAGGCGGCGCTGCGCATCAGGCCCTGGGTGTCCACCGAGGCCACCAGATCGCCTGCCCGCGTGAAGATCTGGATCCGGCCGTGCATCCGCCCACTGCCCGCGAAGTTGCTCTCGCACCGCATGAGCAGCCAGTCGTGCAGGCTGAACGGGCGGTGGAAGGTGACCGTCTGGGCGAGCATCGCGGCGGCCCCGCGACCACCGAGACGAGCGATCTCGGACTGCGGATAGGGCCGCATGGCGACCGGGCCCAGGAAGCCCTCGCTGCCGTGGGCCAGCAGGGCGCGGGCGAGACCGGGCTCGTCCGGAGCCTTGTCGCAGCGCATCCACACGTCCAGGGTCGGCGGCCCGGCCAGTTCCAGAGCGAGCGCGTCGGCCCCGCCGAGCGTGCGAACCTCCCAGGGCAGCAGCGCGCAGGGCAGTTCGTCGCACTCGTCGGGACCGGGCACGTCGTCGGACAGGCGGGCACCGTGGGCGAGGAAGTCGGGCTCCTCGACGCTCAGCATGGCCAGCACGCGCGCGTGTTCGCGGCCTTCCTGCCGGAACGACACCTGGACGGTCGCCAGCGCCCGGCCGGACTGAACGGTCTCGACCTCCACCTCGACATCGCGATCCGCGTACCCGCCGCGCGGAAACACCCCGTGCAGCGACTGGACGGCCATGTGCGGGACCGTGCGCTCGGCCGCGATGACGGCCTGGGCGAGCGTCTGACTGCCCAGGGTCGTCGGCAGCGTCGAGGTGACGTTGCGGGCCCGGAACTTCCCGGGCCCGGCCTCGGTCAGATCGAGAACATCGAGCAGGTCCGTCAGGTCGACGACCGGCCACATGTGGGTACCACCAGCCATGGCCGAATGTTTGCACACCCGGCGATGGAAATCCGCACGGGTCCCGCTCGCCGGATCAGCTCCGCTCGGCGATCAGCGCGGGAGTCTCGCCCCCGGTTCGTGCCGCGCCGCGGAAGGAAACCGCCGCGACGGACAGGATCCCGACCGCGAAGCAGGCGAGGGTGTACCAGAGGTTGCCGATGGGGTCGCCGTTCTCGGTGACGCCGTTCTTCGCGTCGAAGAAGTCCGGGAGGGCCGTCGCCCACAGGACCGCGAAGACGACGAGGTACAGCGCGGCGTAAACGCGGACGAAGGCATTGTCGTAGCGCGGTTCGGTGTTGCCCGGCTGCCGCAGGCGCGACCACTGGCGATACATCAGCCAGACGGCCGCCACCGAGAGCACGATCAGTTCGAGCGCGTAGATGACGCCGCGCACGGTGGTGCTGCCCGCGCCGAGGACCGTGGCCGGAAGCGGGAGGATGAAGGTGCCCGCGGATGCGGCGAGGCCGATCACCAGTGTGCGCCACACCAATTGGAGACCGGTGAAACGCTCGCCGGCGTCCACGCGGCGACCCACGAACCGGTACACGCAGAACGCCAGCGACATCGGCCACAGGGCGGCGAAGACCACCACGCTCGGCAGCGGCACCGAATCGAACATGGGCTGATTGAGCGGGTTGTCGGTGGTCCACTCCCACCAGCGCAGCTGCGGGCCGATCTGATCGAAGATCTCGTAGAACGCGTGGTGCACGAAACCGACGCAGGTCGCGCCCGCGAGCGCGCCGTAGCGGAAAACGCCCAGCATGCGCACGATCTCGTAGGCGATCGTGGCCATGAACGGGTAGATCGCCACGATGTAGAGCGGCAGGCGGCCCCACAGGAAGTCCACCGTGAACACGTTGTGCGCGAACATCGTGTCCACGTGTCCCGAAATGCCGAACGCGGCAGGGAAGTACAACGGCGGCTCGATGACGAACAGGTACGCGGTCGCGCCGAACCACAGCACCAGATTGGTCGGGTCGCCGTGGCGGCGCAACCGGATGACGGCCCACACCAGCGCCAGGATCGAGCCCAGGATGATCGTCGCCTCCAGCACCGGCAAGGTCCAGTTCTCCAGTGCCAGTGGGCTTCTCAGCTCGAACAAGCCGCCGGCCTCCTCGCAGGAGAAACCGAGCGACTTCGCCAGCCCGGCGAAGGTGGGTGCGCAATGCTCGGCCATCAGTTCGCTCCCGCACCGGACGTCTCGGCGGTGTACCAGCGGGTCACGTCGTAGCCCTCCTGGTAGCGCTTGAACCACACATCGGCCAGAGCGGGCGTCTTCTCGTGCGCTGGATTGTGCCTGGGCAGCTGGCTGCGGATGACGCCGCGCAGCGCGGAGAGCTGCTCACCCAGCGGCAGATCGTCGAAGGCGCGCGGGCCCGGACCCGCGTAGGGCAGCGCGAGGCTGGGCACCACCTTGCCCAGCAGCTGCTGATAGCGGTAGGTCGCGAACATCGACATGGCGTCGATCTTCCGCTCCTCCAGCGGCACATGCTTGTTGAATCCGGCGCACGCGATCCGCACCATGCGCAGCACGTGCCGGAAGATCGACGGCGCCACCCGCATCCGGTACAGGTCGCTGCCCACCAGCGAATCGAAGATGATCAGCGCGGAACTGCGGTGCTCGACCTCCTCGACGAAATGCCAGATGAACAGCGACGCGACGCGGTCGTCGCCGGGCCGGAAGAGCGAGGACTCGTTGTCGAGCATCAGCTTGAACACCGAGGTGAAGGTGGCCTCCAGGTCGGCGGTGTAGGCCAGGCGATACTTCAGCGGCTTCTCGGCGGTGAGCTTGTCGAATTCGCCGACCACCTCGTCGAGGGTCTCCTGCAGGCCCGGGTAGGCGCGGATCAGGCCACGCACGTGCTGGCGGTGCGCGGTCGAATGCTGGCCCTCCTGCCGCATGAAGGCGTCGGCTTCCTCGGCCACCTCGGGGTCGGTGAACTGCGGCTTCGCCTGGGTGATCATCTGCACGATCATCTTCTCGAAACCGATGGCCAGGAACGACACCGCGTTGGCCATGCTGGAGAAGGCCGGGTTCTCCGGATTCCAGAGGAACGGCACGTCGTGTTGTTCGAACGCGAAAGTCAGCTTCCGCACAATCAGGTCAGTCATATCGGGCGATTCCTCGTCTTCCGGAAGGGCTGGGGTCCGGTGGCCCGGTCGCGCGCTCCGATGCCGCTGTGAACATACAAACATACACAGCCACGTACAAGTGTATGATATGAAATCCCTGCTCAGCGGGATCACGCGCCGGATGCGACCCGGCCGGGTGTTACGGTCTGGCCATGGCACGCAGGCGCGGGTGGGGCGGGAGTCCGCCGGAGAACGACGAGGAGGCGGCGGCTCGAATCGTCGCCGCCGCAGTCGAATTGATCGCGCGCACGGGCGCGGAGATCAGCATCGCCGACGTCGCGGAATCCCTCGGCGTGATCCGTCAGACCGTGTACCGCTACTTCCCCAGCGCCGACGCCCTCATGCGGGCCTCCGCCATCGCCTCGGTCGCCGGCTTCCTGGATCGCCTCGAAGCGCAGGTCAGCGGCATGACCGATCCCGTCGAGGCGATGACCCACGGCATCGCCTACACCCTCGCCGAGGTCCGCCGCACCCCGCACCTGGGCCTGCTGCTGGCCGCCACCTCCTCCAACGCCGACCCCGCCGGGATCACCTCCGAGGAGGCGCAGGCGTTCGGCCTCACCATGATCAAGCGCTTCGACGTCGACTGGCGGCACTACGGCTACGACGACGAATCCCTGCCCGAACTCGTCGAATTCCTGCTCCGCACCATGCAGTCCTTCTTCATCTCCCCGGGCAACCCACCCCGCTCCGATGCCGAACTGCGCCGCTACCTGCGCCGCTGGATGGGGTCGGCCATCATCGCCCAGTCCACGGTCATGAATTAGGCGTCCGCTCGGCGATGATCGCCGGCGGGTGATCGTCAGCGCTGCTCGGGAGTGTTACCGTGCCCCCAAAGGAGGGCAGGGCTATGAAAAATGTTCTGGCACAGCTGGCGGGCGGGTTCAACGCGGGCATGGTGGCGCTGACCAAGCTTCCGGTCATCGGGCCGTTCGTGGGGCGCGGGCTGGTGGTCATCACCTACACCGGGCGGCGGTCGGGGAAGACGTTCTCCATTCCGGTCGGGTACATGCGGTCGGGCAAGGACATCGTCATCGGGGTCGCCATGCCGGAGAAGAAGACCTGGTGGCGGAACTTCCTGGGGGAGGGCGGGCCGATCTCGCTGCACCTGAACGGCGTGGATCGCAGCGGGCACGCGGTGACCGAGCGCGACAACGGGCGGGTCAGCGTGCGGGTGACGCTCGACGACGCGGTCTAGCCTGGAGGGGTGCCGGTGCTGCGCGTGACCGTGGAATTCGCCGATGGGGCGCATCGGTCACTGCGCGTGTGCTGGTCCTCGGACACGGACTCACCGCGCTTCGAGTCCGCGCGGGTATTCCTGGTCGCGGTCGAATCCCCCTCGCCCCGAACCTATCTGAGTCTGGTCGATCGGCTGGATCGCACTTCGGTCCAGCTGCCCGACGCCCTGCCCGCGGGCACGTATGCGATCGAGGTCGACGCCTACGGCAGCGCGAGCTGGGGTGACGGGCGGCTGGACGCGCGCGGGCGCAGCCCGGAATTCACCCTCGATGGGGCCCGATCCTCCACCGGCCTTCGACGCCTTGATCCGCTCCACGATCAATAGCAGCACCGGACCGCCGAGAGAAACAGCCGTAGCGACCCACCCGGCGATGCTCCACGCCATATCCGATGTCATCGAGGACCCCCTTCTCTTCTTCGGAGGTTAGATCTCGCGAGTGATCTTCCGGGTTGCTCAACAAGAACTTTGGGGCACGATCGGGCGATGAAGGTTCACCACCTGAACTGCGGCACCATGCGGTTGCCGTTCGCGACGTACGTCTGTCATGTGCTGCTGATCGAGACCGCGGGCGGTCTGGTGCTGGTGGATTGCGGCTTCGGCATGGCGGATATCGCCGATCCGGCGGGGCGACTGGGGCCGGCTCGGTTCATGAATCGTCCGATCCTGGATCCGGCGGAGACCGCGGTGCGTCAGCTCGCGGGCCTGGGGTACGCGCCCGAGGATGTCCGCCACATCGTCGCCACCCACCTCGACGGGGACCACATCGGCGGGATAGCCGACTTTCCGCACGCCACATTGCATGTCACCGCCGCGGAGGCGCTGGGTGCGATGCACGAGCCGAACTGGCAGGAGCGCAACCGCTTTCGCCCGGGGCTCTGGGCGCACGGGCCGAAGATCGTCGAGTACGCGCCGGAGGGGGAGAGCTGGCGGGGGTTGACCGCGCAGGAGCTGACCGAGATCAGCCCCGGAATCGTGTTGATCCCCATGCCCGGTCACACCCGAGGCCACGCGGCGGTCGCGGTCGACGCCGGTCACCGCTGGGTGCTGCACTGCGGCGACGCCTTCCTGCACCCGGGCCGCCTGGACGGGTCGCCGGTGCCGCGCATGCACGCGCTCGCCGAGAACCTCCTCGCCCACGACCGCGCGGTGATGCACGCCAATCAGGCGCGTCTGGCCGAGCTGTACCGGTCGAGCGGCCCGGATCTGCTGATGGTGTGCGCGCACGACCCCGGCATGCTGCGGGACGCGATCGCCACCGCCTGAGCCGATCCCGGCTGGGCGGCAACGGTATTCGGGGCGACCCGCCCGAGCGCACCGGATATGCTGCCTGGCGGACCGCCGCGCCGGGAACAGGGCAGCGGGGAGGATCGAGGGGAGACAACAGGATATGCGGGGTGGATGGGCCAAACGGGGCCTGGTGGGAGCCGCGCTGGCGACCGTGGTGCCGTGGGCGGCGGTGGTGACGGCCGGACCGGTAGCGGCGGAGCCGAATCCCACGGCATTCGACTTCTTCGTCGACTCGGGCATGGGGTCGATCAAGACCCGGATCGTGCGGGCGGCGGACGGCAATACCGATCGGGTGGTGTACCTGCTCGACGGTGAACGCGCCCAGAACGACTACAACGGCTGGGAGCTGCACACCGAAATCCCGGCCGCACTGGCCAAATTCAATATCAATGTGGTGCTGCCGGTCGGCGGCGAGTCCAGCTTCTATCAGGACTGGGACGCCCCGAGCAGCTTCGGCGGCGTGAATCCGGACGCCGGGCTGTTCCCGAGCCGCGACTCCGGGTCTGCCATCGCGGGCTGGGACGAGAGCTCCGGCAAGTCCTACACCTATCAGTGGGAGACCTTCCTCACCCACGATCTGCGGGACGCGTTACGGGATCGCCTGGGATTCAGCGACTCTCGCAACGGCATCTTCGGACTGTCCAGCGGCGGCAGCGCGGCGCTGCTGATGGCCGCCTACCATCCGGACCAGTTCGTCTACGCCGGTTCGATGTCGGGCTATCTGTCCCTGGCGGCGCCCGGCATGCGGGAGGCGCTGCGCCTGGCGCTGCTCGCCGCGGGCGGCTACAACATCGATTCCATGGCGGCCGCGGGCAGCGCCAAATGGCAGCGCATGGACCCGTACGGCTTCGCGCCCAAGCTGATCGAGAACAACACGCGGCTCTACATCGCCGCGGGCAGCGGGACCCCGGCCCAACAGGACCTGTCCTCGGCGGACGCGATCATCCAGGGCATGCCCCTGGAAGGCATCGCCCTGGCCAACACCAAGGCGTTCCAGTCCCGCCTGCAGGCGCTCGGCTACGACAATGTCAGCTACGACTTCCCGAGCATCGGCGTCCACAACTGGGGCAACTGGGAGCAGGTCGCGACGCGCATGCTGCCGGACCTGGCCCAGCACATCGGCAAGCCGCTGCCCCCGGGGGCGCAGCCGGGCCCGCCGCCCGGGGACGGTCCGGGCGGTGCGCAGCCGCCGAACGGTCCCGCCGGCCCGCCGCCGCAGAATTAGCGGGTCGTGACACCGAAGATCCGCTGCCGACCGGCAGCGGATCTTTTTGCGCGGGTCAGCGGGCGTTGTCGACGGCCAGCAGGTGGAATGCCGTCTTCCCGGCCTGGCCGAAGTTGTTGTCCGAGACCAGGATCAACGAGCGGCCACCGCCGGGCAGCTCCGGGCCCCAGGTCATGCCCTCGGCGCACTGGGGGTCGATGCCGTTGGCGGTGAAATCGAACAGCAGTCGCTTGGACATCGGCTTGGCCGACGCCGGAGCCGAGGCCGCACCGGTCACCGGATCCGCACCGGCGGTGGA
This sequence comes from Nocardia sp. NPDC005746, assembly GCF_040630785.1. Taxonomy (NCBI): domain Bacteria; kingdom Bacillati; phylum Actinomycetota; class Actinomycetes; order Mycobacteriales; family Nocardiaceae; genus Nocardia; species Nocardia sp. NPDC005746. The sequence goes on along the minus strand of NZ_JBEXYE010000004.1, from coordinate 319,265 downwards.
GGTTTCGTAGATGCGGGCGGTGAAGCCCCGATTCGGGACGAGGCTGCGTTCCAGGGTCAGGTAGCGGTCACCGTCGATCGAGAGGATCTCGGCGACACCGGTGGCCACCGGCAGCGCGCCGGGGGCGACCTTGTCGACCGGGTAGATGTACTCGCCCAGGTCCGCGCCGATTGGGTGTCGTCCGACAGCGTCACCGAGTTGACCTAGCGAATGCCGATCGCGATGTCCGCCCGGCCCGCCGCCGTCGAATCCAGTGGTAGCAGCGGTGCGGTGAGGCCCACGGTCACGGCGCAGGCGACAGTGCTCAGGCGTGCGAACTTCATTGGCGTGAAGGCCCTTTCGTTACGGGGAAGCGCTGCTTCCCGGTAAGCGTCCGAACCGTCACGCCGGTCGGCCAGAGATCGTCCCGCTCAGCGGATTCCGGCCGGGAATTTCGTCTAAACGTCCAATCCGTAGGTGAGGACGTCCGGGTCGGGGCCGATCCGGGTGCCCTGATCCAGGGCGGTGATGCGATGCATCTGGTCGGCCGTCAGCTCGAAACCGAAGACGTCGAAGTTCTCCCGGATGCGGGACGGCGTCACCGATTTCGGGATCACGACATTGCCCAGCTGCAGATGCCAGCGGATGATCACCTGCGCCGGGGTGCGGCCGGTCTCCTCCGCGATCTCCACCACGACCGGATCCTTCAGATCCGCGCCCCGCCCGAGCGGACTCCACGCCTCGGTCGTGATGCCGTTCTCGGCGTGGAAGGCGCGCAGGTCCGCCTGCCCCAGATGCGGATGCAGTTCGATCTGGTTCACCGCGGGGATCTCGCCGGTCTCGGCCATCACCCGGGACAGATGGTCGCGGGTGAAGTTCGAGACGCCGATCGAACCGACCCGGCCCTGCGACTTCAGCGTCTGGAAGGCTCGGAAGGTGTCGACGAACCGGTCCGCCTGGGCCACCGGCCAGTGGATGAGGTACAGGTCCAGGTAGTCCAGGCCGAGCCGGGACACGCTCTCGTCGAAGGCGCGCAGGGTCGAGTCGTAGCCCTGCTCGGAGTTCCACAACTTCGTGGTCACATAGACCTCGTCGCGCGGCACGCCGGACTCGCGGATCGCGCGGCCCACCTCGACCTCGTTGCCGTAGATCGCGGCCGTGTCGATACTGCGGTATCCCGCGCCGAGCGCGGCGCTCACGACGTCGAACGCCTCCGCGTCGGCGACCTGGAACACCCCGAAACCGAGCGTCGGAATCACATGTCCGTCGTTCAGGACGACCGACGGCACCGTGCTGCTCTCGCTGCGAAAGGTCATATCGACCGACTATAGGCTTCCCGCGCCGCCCGGCTACGGGGTCCGGGCCGGGTCGGCGCGGATGGGGTCGTCCCCGGCCCAGCCCCAGCGGCTCTCCACCCGCACGGTGACCGGGGCGGCGGGGGCGTCGACGTACGGGGTGAGACGCCGCAGTTCGCCCCAGTCACGGGTCCAGTCGTGGTCCAGGTAGGCGGGGACGGGCTCGGAACGCACCAGCAGATCCGACCAGCCGAGTGGGCCTCCGCCCGAATCGCCCTGCCAGGTGGTGGCGACCTGGGCATTGAGCTTGTCGGGCAGGATTCGCCAGGCCGGGAGCTGGGCGACGCCGTCGCGGTGGTCGAAGGGACGCTGGCACGGGAAGGCCAGGCCGACATGGAAGTCCGTCAGCACCGGGGCGTCGTGGCCGACCACCGCGTCCAGGGTGGCCAGGCGCGGCAGGCGTGGCGGTGTGACGGCCAGCCACTGCTTACCGGTGGGGTCGTCCGCGGTGGCGATCAGGCGAATGGCATTGGCGCCGACAGGGATTCGGTCCAAGGGGATGGGCAGGTTGCGCCATCCCGGTGCGCCGCCGACCGTGGGCGGGGTCAGCTCGCCGCGGGGCTGGAGGGCGCCGTCGTCGGCGCGATACGCGAACTCCACACGCAGGGCGGCTCCGTCGACCCGGTGGCCCTGCTGCTCGCCCGCGATGTGACCGGCGACGGTCAGGATCAGGGCCTTGAAACCCGAGTCCGGTTGCGCCGCATCCGGATCCAGGCGATACCACTGGGTCGTCAGGCGACTGGGCCGAGGGTGATCGGCGGTGTAGTTGCCCAGCACCGGTGTGCGTTCGGGATCCAGGCCGTAGGGCAGGGCGACGGTGCTGCCATTGATGCCGGGATCGGACTTGGGTTTGTCGGCCCGGCCGCCGCCGGGCGGGGGAGTGGACTGCTTCCCGCCGTTCCCGGTGCCACCGCCCGGACCGCTTTCGGGAGCGAGGTCGCCGACCCCGTTGGCGGTGAATCCGCTGTTTTCGGCGGCGAGTCCATCCGCCGGTGCGCCCGTGTAAGGCTGTAGGACCGAGTCCGCCGTCGCGGTCTCCACCAGGACGTCGTCGGCCATCGCGCACGGTTTGCCCTTCAGTGCACGGATATTCGACAGCGCCACGGAGTACGCCGGGTATTGCGACCAGGCGGCGGAAGCCATGGTCGCCACTTCGAAGGCCACGAGCGCGGCGGCGGCGATGGTCAGCGGTCGAACGGCGATTCTGTCGAAAGGCGCCGCAGCCCTGCTGTTTCCGGCCGATCGATAGGGTTCGCGCCAGTACTGCCAGGCGGCCACGGCCAGGCACAACGCACCCAGCCCGAAGATCAGCGACGCGACGCCGACGCCACCCGCCAGCGGTGCGCGATCGGGCCAGCGCACGCCGTAGCCGGAGACGTACCACCAGCCGTTGGAGCCGGTGAAGCTGAACGCCACCAGGAACAGGACCGCCGCCGCGAACGCGGTGCGCAAGTACGGTAGTCGAATGCCGTTGCCGCCCACCGCGACCGCGGTCACCGCGGCCAGCGCCCCCGCCAGACCGGCATAGACGCCGAAGTGGTGGGTCCATTTGGTCGGCGTGAAGGCCATGAGCAGCGGCGACATCACGGCGATGCCGAGCACCCGGGCCACCGGGCCACGCGCGGTGTCCGGAATCCGTCCGCCCTTGCGCAGCGCCACCGCCAGGCAGACGGCCAGGCACAGCAGCATGGCGAGCACACCGAAGCGGCGGGCCAGGGAACCGTCCGGGGTCAGCGAGAGCAGTGAGATCCAGCGGGTCGGCTCATCGGGCCAGGAGAAGTCGGGGCCCACGAGCTTCCGCACCCGGGTGGCCTCGGCGACCGACGCCAGGGTCTGATCGGCGAAGACGACCGTCAGCACCAGGGTGCCCGCCGTGAGCACCGGGGCGATGCGCGCGAGATGTTCGAGCACCCCGCCGGAGGCGGCCCGAACCTGGGCGGCCAGCACGAACAGCACCCGCCGCGAACCGGCGAACAGCGCTGCCAGGCAGATCAATCCGGACGGACCGGCCGCCAGGGAGAACGCCGCGATCAGGACCGCCACCGCGGCGGGCAGCAGGCGCCGCGTCGCGATGGCGCGCTCGATGGAACACCAGGTCAGGAGTGCGCCCAGGGCGATGAACGGTTCGGGACGCAGGCCGTTGTCGTACGGCAACCACACGGCGAGGAACACCAGTGCCGCCGTCCATCGCGGTCCCGCCGACCGCACCCGGGAACCCGAGCGCGGCAGCACTTCCCGGCTGATCACCCACCAGCACAGCACCCCGGCCAGCAGCGCGGGCAATCGCAGCCAGACGCTCGCGTCACTGATCCGGGTCATCTGGGCCAGCAATTCGTACGGCCACCCGAACGGTGCCTCGGCCACCCCGTACCAGCGGTAGTAGTTCGCGGTGTAGCCCGCGTGCTTCGACACCCGGGCCATGGTGAGGATGTAGCCGTCATCGGAGGTATTGGCCCCGATCACATGCCAGACGCCCAGCGTCGCGAGCACCACCGCGTCGGTGCCGGTGAACCGCCACCAGCGCGCGGGCAGGAACCGTCGTCCGCGCCGCCCGTCGGCGGCATCGAGGAAGTACAGGCAGACTAGCGCCACCAGCGTGCACAGTCCCGCGCCCGCCATGGCCGCCAGTTTCCACAGGCTCGGCCGTGACGAGAACCGCGCGTCCACCTCGGCGTGCAGCGTCGCATCGCCCAGCCGAGCCTGATCCAGATCGGTGTACACGCCCACGATCTGCGGCCGTACATCCTCGGCCACCATGGACCGGAACGGCTTACCTTCCGGGGTCCCGAGTCCGGTCAGCTCGGCGGTCGTCCCGCTCGCGGTGGAGTGCACGACCAGAGCGTCGCAACCATTGTGCGGCACGACATTCGGAGTCGAGCCGGCGCCGATGCCGGGTCCGGGCGCGGTGCTGCTTCCGGAACCGGCGGGCGGCAGCGGTGCGTCAGCGGCCGGTGTGGATCCGGCCGGGGGAGTGGTGCCCGCGGGCGGCGTCGGCCCGGTTGGGGGTGTGGGCCCGGCAGGCGGAGTCGCGCCTCCCGGTGGCGTCTGACCCGCCGGTGGCGTGGGGCCCGGCGGCGGCGTCGATCCGGCAGGCGGCGTGGCGCCCGCGGGCGGCGTCGGACCGTCGGATGGAATGGGGCCGGCGGGCGTCGTCCCGCCCTGGGGCAGTTTGGCGCCGGCGGGCGGAGCGCTGGTCGTGGATGGCGGGACCGCTGCCGGGGTCGAACCCGGTGCGGGCGGCACGGCTTGCGGCGTGACGCCCGAAGGCGTGGTGATCGCGGTCTCGGAAGCTGTTCCTACGCCCGTCATCTGGAACACCGACGCCGTGATCAGCGGCTTGTTGCGCAGCGTCACCGACAGGGTGCGCCCGCTGCCCGGCAGTTCCTCGATCCGCGCGATCAATCCCGTGGCGGACCCGCCCGGGGCCTGGGCCGGCACCGTCGACAGCACCGTGCCGCTGGGCAGCTCCCGCAGCGCCGCGCACGGCACCCGGAGATCGAGCGTGAGCGGCACATAGTCCACCAGTGGCGCGGTCAGCTGAACCGCCTGCGCCGGTTGCCAATCGATACTCGCCCGATCCTGCCGGACCGGCAGCAGCGGCACCAGCACCGCCAGCAGAACACCGAGCACCCCCGCCACGAGGGCGATCAGTCGAATGTGAAAACTTCCCCCGGAAACTGAACGCACGAACGCCGATGCTAGCCATCGCCTCCGCGAATCTCATCGCTGATTTCCGCGGCCGCCGTTTCAGCGGCCGGCGATCGACTGCATCCAGTCCAGGACCACGGCGTCGTAGCCGCCGGTATTCGGGGCCAGATTGACGGCGTGGCCGCTGTCGGGCACCACGTGGGTGCGCAGTCGCGCGGCGGGCGAGAAGGTCTCTGTGGTGGCCTCGGGCGAATGCCGATACTCCACACCAAGATCCGCGACCTTCCCATCGAGAAACGCGATCGAAGATCTACGATGCACGGTATGGGCGCGCGAAATGTGCACTTCGTCGGGAGCTTTCCGGCCGAGAGCACCGGCGATGCGATGCGGGCGATGCTGGACGGTGCGGGCTCGCGGCTACGCACCCTGCCCACCGGGGAGACCCGCCGCTACGAGTGGTACATCCAGCCCATCATCGACGACCTGGTCGCCCAGGGTGCGCTGGAGGTGAAGAAGAGCGGCACCTGGCTGTCCAGTCACGAACGCACCATCCACCGTGCGGCCCGGGACGTCGAGCTGACCGGCGACACGATGGAACTGGGGTACCTGGCCGAGGCCGAGGAGGCGCTGCCGATCTTCCGTGCCCTGCGCGCGGAACGGGACCTGCCCGAACTGTCGCTGCAGATCGGGATGCCCACCGCCTTCACCCTGGCGTTCATCGCCGTGGGCCGGTGCGGGGTGCGCAAGCATCGGAAAGCATTCCAGGATGCCAGTATTCGCGACATCGAGGCCATTCGCGCGCTGGCTGATGGCGACGTGGTCGTGCAGTTCGAGGCGACCGCCGAGATGGTGCTGATGGCCACGACCCAACCCCTGCACCGGCAGGTGGACGCGGCGGTCGGCCTGGGCCGCGGCATCGCCGAGATGGCCGCGGCGACACCGCCGGGGACCCGCATCGGCGTCCATTTGTGCCTGGGCAGCATGAACAACAAAGCGCGGACCACCTTGCGGGACACCAGACCGCTGGTGGCATTGGCGAATTCCATTGCCCGGCAGTGGCCGTCGGGAAGAACACTGGAATTCATCCACGGCCCGCTGGCGGCCGGAGACATCCCGCCGTCCGTGGATCCCGCCTTCTACGCGCCTCTCGCGGGCCTGGACCTGCCTGCCGGCACCCGCTTCTACGCCGGGCTGGTCCACGAAAGCCCGACCGAGGCAGAGCAAATCGAGACGCTGCGCATTGTCGAGAACGCGCTGGGTCGTCCGGTCGACGGGGTGGCCAGTGCGTGTGGCCTGGGCCGCCGACCGCGCCCGATCGCCGATGCTCTGGTCGCCCGCGCCGACTTCCTCACCGCCGCAGGCTGATTCGGCCTCAGCCCACGCTGATTCGGCCTCAGCCGACGACCGACTTCATCCAATCGACGACGACCGCGTGATAGTCGCGGGTGTTCGGGGCCAGGTTGATGGCGTGACCACTGTCGGGCAGCACGTAGGCGCGCAACTTCGCGGCGGGTGCGAAGTAGGGACTCTCGGCGGCCTGGAGGGTGGCGCTGTCGGCGCAGACACTGAAGCCCGGACCGCACACCATGCGGTCGCGGCTCCCGTCCACCAACAGCACCGGGGCGGTCATCAGACTGGACTCGCCGGGCAGGGTGGCGAGCAGGCCGTCGGGATACTCGGTGAGGGAGAAGGTCTCCTTGGTGGCCTCGTCGAGGGCGACCACCTGCGGATCGGGGTTCAGACCGTGGAAGTCGGCGGCGCGGGCCCCGGGGCGGGTGACCAGATACGTGGAATCGTAACCGTGCCCGGCGAATCCGGGATCCTCCACGGCCGGATAGTAGCTGCTGATCACCCCCAGCACGTCGGGGACGCTGAGCGTGTGCGAGTAGCCGGTGAGCACGACGCCGTCCACGTCGTGATAGCCGATGGCCTCCATGACCGAGGTACTGGAGGTGAGCGAGTGCCCGACCGTGACCACCTTGGCGAAGGGGGCATTGCCCGCGAGTCCGGCCCGCAGGGACTGCACCATGACGTGCAGGGCGTCGGCGGTGGCGGTGGCCGTCAGCGAGAGGCTGGGCGGTCGGGTGCTCGCGCCGTTGCCGAGCCGGTCGGCCACCAGTGTCGCGTATCCGGCCTTGTTCATGGCCTGGCGGAAGTTGTAGGTCTCCGACTGGTACGGGAAGTCCCAGTAGACGTGGTTGTAGTTGGAGCCAGACATCAAGACCATGACCGCGTCGGCGGGACCGTCGGGCAGGCACAGCGTCCCCGCCAGCGTGCCCTGCGACACCGGGAAGCTGACGTCCTGGCACCGGCCGGCTGTCGAGTCGTCGGCCTGGGCGACGCCCGGGGTGAAGCACAACAGCGTCGCGGCGGCGCTCACGGCCAGCGCCCGGAACTTGGTGTGCACGTGGGTAATTCCCTTCGGGCGATCGGGATGGGCTGCGGCTCAGTTCTTCCGGCCGATACCGCAGAGGACGACGAGACTGGTCGGGCCCGGGTCGACCGCGAGCCACTCGTTGGCGGGGACCAGACCCGGGGGCAGCATCTCCAAGCCGTCGAAGAACTCCCGCACCCGTTCCGGCGGGCGGAAGTCGGGCTGGGCGGGGCTGTTCGCGGCATTGGTGGCGGCGGTGTTCTTGAAGAACGGATGGGTATTGGTGGAGGCGTGCTGGATGGCGAGCAGGCTGCCCGGGGCCATGGCCTCGCGCAGGCGGGCCACCGCTTCGAACGGCTTCTCGTCGTCCATGACGAAATGCAGGACGCCGACGATGAGGAAGGCGACCGGCTGCGAGAAGTCGATTCCGCCCTCGATACGCGCTAATTCGAGAATTTTGTCCGGTTCGCGAATATCGGCGAGGATCGGCGTCACGCCCGGCGCACCGGTCAGCAAGGCATTGCTGTGGGCGAAGACCACGGGATCGAAGTCGATGGACGCCACGATCGAGGTCGGCTCGACCTCCTGCGCCACCTCGTGCACATTCGGCGAGATCGGAATGCCCGCGCCGATATCCACGAACTGGCGGATACCCGCGTCGGCGGCCAGCTCGACGGCATGCAGCAGGAAACGCCGGCTGTGCCAGGCGGTCACCCGGGTATCGGGCGCGACTTCGAGCATCCGATCGCCGTATTCGCGATCGGCGTCGTAATTGTCCTTGCCGCCGAGCATGTAGTTGTACACCCGAGCAGGGTTGGGCCGGAACGGGTCCACGCCAACCGGTGCTCGATTGTTCTCAGACACCGCACCTCCCTCGACATCCACGCCGATGGTAACAATCGGCGGCGCGCGCCAGAGGGAAACGCGCAGCTTACCCGCAAGCCGCCAGAATGGTGCCCATGACGCGAATCGGAACCGAGCGGGTACCGGTGGGAGCGGGGCCCCTGACGCGGGCGGCGGTGGTGGCGGTAGCCCGCCGCCACGCGTGGGTGGACGTCGACGCGCGGGCACTGGCGGACCTGGAACGCCGGCGCCGCGACATCGACGAGCTGGCGCACAGCGACCGGCCCGTCTACGGGGTGTCCACCGGATTCGGGGCGCTGGCCCTGCGGCACATTCCGGCGGATCGGCGAACCGACTTGCAGCGCTCACTGATTCGCTCGCACGCCGCGGGGGCCGGAGCGCCCGTCGAACCCGAGGTGGTGCGCGCCATGATGCTGCTGCGGCTGCGCACCTTGTTGTCCGGGCACACCGGCGTCCGGCCCGAGACCGCCCGCGCCCTGGCCGCGCTCCTGGACAGCGGACTGATTCCGGTGGTGCCGGAATACGGTTCGCTGGGCTGCTCGGGCGATCTGGCCCCGCTGGCCGCGGTCGCGCTGGCGCTCATGGGGGAGGGCTCGGTGCTCGGCCCCGACGGCGCGCGACCCATCGCGCCCGCGCTGGCCGAGCACGGACTGACCCCGATCATATTGGCGGAGAAGGAAGGTCTGGCCCTCACCAACGGCACCGAAGGCATGCTCGGCATGCTGGTGCTGGCCATCGAGGACCTGCACCGGCTCTTCGACCTGGCCGACCTCACCGCCGCCATGAGCGTGGAGGCGCTGCTCGGCACCGACCGCGTCTTCGCCGCCGACCTCCAGGCGCTGCGCCCGCATCCGGGGCAGGCGGTCTCGGCCGAGCGCATGCGGACGGCGCTGGCCGGATCGGAGATCGTGGCCAGCCATCGCGGCGAGGACTGCCCGCGCGTCCAGGACGCCTATTCGCTGCGGTGCGCACCGCAGGTGCACGGCGCGGCCCGCGACACCCTCACCCACGCCGAGACCGTCGCCGAACGCGAATTGGCCTCCGCCATCGACAATCCCGTGGTGCTGGCCGACGGCCGGGTGGAGTCCAACGGCAACTTCCACGGGGCGCCGGTGGGCTATGTGCTCGACTTCCTGGCCATCGCCGTCGCCGACGTGGCCGGGATCGCCGAACGGCGCACCGACCGGATGCTCGACGTACACCGCTCGCACGGGCTGCCCGCGTTCCTGGCGGCCGACCCGGGTGTCGACTCCGGGTACATGATCGCGCAGTACACGCAGGCCGGGGTGGTGTCGGAGCTGAAGCGATGCGCGGTCCCGGCGTCCGTGGACTCCATACCCTCCAGCGCCATGCAGGAGGACCACGTGTCCATGGGGTGGTCGGCGGCCCGCAAACTGCGCCGTGCCGTGGACGGACTGACGACCGTGCTGACCATCGAACTGCTCACCGCCGCACGGGCCTTGGACTTCCGCACGCCGCTGCGGCCCGCCCCGGTGACCGGTGCCCTGCGGGACCTCGTCCGCACGCGGGTCCCCGGACCCGGACCCGATCGCCATCTCGCACCCGATATCGCCGCCGTCACCGACCTCCTGCATTCAGGGGCGATGGACCACTTCCTCGGGCAAGGGGTTTCGTCATGACCAGAACGGTTCGCGCCGCACGCGGCAGCGCCCTCACCGCCCGCACCTGGCAGACCGAGGCGGCCTGGCGGATGCTGCACAACAACCTCGATCCCGACGTGGCCGAACGGCCCGGCGACCTGGTCGTCTACGGCGGGACCGGCAAAGCCGCCCGCGACTGGCGCTGCTTCGACGCCATCGCCCGTACCCTCGTCGACCTGCGCGCCGACGAGACGCTGCTGGTGCAGTCCGGCAAGCCGGTCGGCGTGCTGCGCACCCATGACTGGGCGCCCCGGGTCCTGATCGCCAACTCGAATCTGGTGCCGGACTGGGCGAACTGGCCGGAATTCCGGCGGCTGGAGGCGGCCGGGCTGACCATGTACGGGCAGATGACCGCAGGATCCTGGATCTACATCGGCACCCAGGGCATCCTGCAGGGCACCTACGAGACCTTCGCGGCGGTGGCGGCCAAGCGCTTCGGCGGCACCCTCGCCGGAACCCTCACCCTGACCGCCGGTCTGGGCGGCATGGGCGGGGCGCAACCGCTGGCCGTCACCATGAACGGCGGCGTGGCGCTGTGCGTCGAATGCGATCCGCGCCATGCCCGGCGGCGGGTCGAGACCCGCTACCTCGACGAGATCGCCGACGACATCGACGACGCCCTGACCCGGGTGCTCGCCGCCAAGGCCGCACGGCGGCCACTGTCGGTGGGGCTCATCGGCAATGCCGCCGACGTACTGCCGGAACTGCTGCGCCGGCAGGTCCCGGTGGACATCGTCACCGACCAGACCTCCGCCCACGATCCGCTGACCTACCTGCCGATCGGCGTCGCCGTCGAGGACTGGGACGACTACGCGCGCCGCAAACCCGACGAATTCACCCGCCGCGCACGGGAATCCATGGCCATCCATGTGGGGGCGATGGTCGGGTTCCTGGACCGGGCCGCGGAGGTCTTCGACTACGGCAACTCGATTCGCGGCGAGGCGAAACTGGCCGGGTACGAGCGGGCCTTCGACTTCCCCGGCTTCGTGCCCGCCTATATCCGCCCGCTGTTCTGCGAGGGCAAGGGACCGTTCCGGTGGGTCGCGCTCTCCGGCGACCCGGCCGATATCGCCGCCACCGATCGGGCCGTCCTCGACCTGTTCCCGGAACAGGAATCCCTGGCCCGCTGGATCCGGCTGGCCCGCGACCGGGTCGCCTTCCAGGGCCTGCCCGCCCGCATCTGCTGGCTCGGCTACGGCGAACGGCAGGCCGCCGGACTGCGCTTCAACGAACTGGTCGCGGACGGGACGGTCAGCGCGCCGCTGGTGATCGGGCGCGACCACCTCGACTGCGGGTCGGTCGCCTCGCCGTACCGCGAAACCGAGGGCATGGCCGACGGTTCCGACGCCATCGCCGACTGGCCGCTGCTCAACGCCCTCGTCAATACGGCCTCCGGGGCGAGCTGGGTGTCCATCCACCACGGCGGCGGGGTCGGCATGGGGCGCTCCATCCACGCCGGACAGGTGACCGTCGCGGACGGGACGCCGCTGGCCGCGCGGAAGCTCGACCGGGTGCTCACCAATGACCCGGCCACGGGGGTGTTCCGGCACGTCGACGCCGGATACCCGGAGGCCGATGCCGTCGCGCGGGCGAAGGGCCTCCGAATTCCGATGGGGGAGGAGTGAATTGACCACCTACTGGTGTGAACACGCGTGGCTGCCGTCGGGGGTGGCGGAGCGGGTGCGCATCGATGTCGCCGAGGGCGTCATCGTGGCGGTGGCCAGCGGTGAACAGCCCTGCGGGACCCGGCTGCCCGGCATGGTGGTGCCAGGGTTCGCCAACGCGCACTCACACGCCTTCCATCGGGCGCTGCGCGGACGGGCGCAGTCCGGTCGGGGCACCTTCTGGACCTGGCGGGACCGCATGTACGCGGTCGCCGCACGCCTGGAACCGGACTCGTATTACCGGCTGGCGCGCGCGGTGTACGCCGAGATGGTGCTCGCGGGTTACACCAGCGTCGCGGAGTTCCACTACCTGCATCACGCGGCCCACGGGCAGCGGTACGCCGACTCCAACGAGTTCTCGCACGCGCTGGTCGCGGCGGCCACCGATGCCGGGATCCGGCTGACGCTGCTCGACGTGTGTTATCTGGCGGGGGGTTTCGGTCAGCCGACGACCGGAGCGCAGCAGCGGTTCGACGACGGCGATGCGGAGGCGTGGGCGCAGCGGCTCGAATCCTTCTCCCCGGCACGGGGATTGGTTCAGGTCGGGGCGGCGATCCACTCGGTGCGGGCCGTTCCCGCGGATCAGCTGCCCACCGTGGTACACGGCTCGGGGGACCGGCCCCTGCACGTCCACCTGTCCGAGCAGCCGCGGGAGAACGAGGAATGCCTCGCGGTCCACGGCTGCACGCCCACCGAACTGCTGGCGGCCGCCGGGGCGCTCGGCCCGCGCACTGTCGCCGTGCACGCCACCCACCTGACGCCCGGGGATATCACCGCCCTCGGGGAGTGCTGGGCGTGCCTGTGCCCCGGTACGGAAGCCGATCTCGGCGACGGCATCGGGCCCGCCCGGGCGCTGGCCGACGCCGGGGCGCGGCTGGCACTCGGCAGTGACGGGCAGTCGGTCATCGACCCCTGGTTCGAGGCGCGGGCCCTGGAAATGCACGAACGGCTCCGCAGCGGCGTGCGGGGACGATTCGGGGCGGGCGAACTGCTGTCCGCCGCCACCGCACACGCGGCCTCGGGGTGGACCGGCCCGGGCGTGATCGCCCCCGGCCGCGATGCCGACCTGGTGTGCGTGGACACGGCGTCGCCGCGCACCGCGGGCGTGACCGGGGACGGAATCCTGTTCGCGGCCACGGCATCCGACGTCACCGATGTCATGGTCGCGGGCCGCTGGGTGGTCCGCGATCGCGTCCATGGCACCCTCGGCGATGTCGCCGCGGCCCTCGACACCGAGATCGGAGCACTATGGCGATGAACCCGGCGACCACGGTCATCACCGGCATCGGCGAACTCACCACCAATACGGCGGAGTACGGCGTCCTGCGCGACGCGGCCCTGGTGATGGAGTACGACCTCGTGCGCTGGATCGGCCCCACCGCGTCGGCTCCGGCTGCCGATCGTCACGTGGACGCCGGAGGCCGGGCCGTACTGCCCGGCTGGGTGGACAGCCACACCCACCTGGTGTTCGCGGGGGATCGCACGGCCGAATTCGGGGCCCGGATGAGCGGAATTCCTTACTCCGCGGGCGGTATTCGCACCACGGTCGACGCCACCCGAGCGGTGAGCGATACCGCCCTGGCCGCGAACCTGCGCCGGTTGCGGGCCGAAGCCCTGCGGCAGGGCACCACCTACCTGGAGACCAAGACCGGTTACGGGCTGACCGTCGCCGACGAACAGCGCTGCGCCATGGTGGCCGCCGACATCGCGGACGAGGTCACGTTCCTGGGCGCGCACGTGGTCCCGCCCGAACTGTCCGCCGACGAGTACCTCGACCTGGTCTGCGGACCCATGCTCGACGCGGTCGCGCCGTATGTCCGCTGGACCGACGTCTTCTGTGAGACAGGCGCTTTCGACGCCGATCAGTCGGCCCGGGTGCTGACCGCGGGCCGCGCACGCGGCCTCGGTCTTCGCGTCCACGGCAATCAACTGGGCCCCGGGCCGGGTGTCCGGCTGGCCGTCGAGCACGGCGCGGCCAGTGTCGACCACTGCACCCACCTGACCGACGCCGATATCGACGCGCTGGCCGATTCCACCACCGTCGCCACCCTGCTGCCGGCCTGCGACCTCTCCACTCGCCAGCCGCTCGCCCCCGCTCGCCGCCTGCTGGACGCCGGCGCCCGCATCGCGCTCGCCACGAACGCCAACCCCGGCAGTTCCTATACGACCTCCATGGCCTACTGCGTGGCCACCGCCGTCCTGCAGATGAATCTGACTGTCGCCGAGGCGATCCGGGCCGCGACCGTGGGCGGTGCCGAGGCGCTCGCCCACGATCTGTCGGCGCCCGGCGCGGTGGGAGTGCTGCGCCCGGACTCCGCGGCCGACCTCCACATGCTCGACGCCCCGTCCGCCATCCACCTCGCGTACCGCCCCGGTGTCCCGCTGACCCGGTCGGTCTGGCAGCGCGGCGAACAGGTGTGGCCCGGCTAGCCGGAGAGTTCGCTCACGAATCCTGTTCGTGCGCCTGCGCCACCAGATCGAAGAACACCCAGACGCCGCCCTTCTGATAGGCGTCCGGCGTCTCGGAACCGCCGAGGAACGGGTACGGGGTGGCGATGTAGACCTCGCCGTCGTCGAGCGGGCCGAGGCGTCGGCGGATCTCGGCGACGTGACCCGGCTGCAGCACATAGGTGACGACGCTCGGATCGAACAGGACCCGGCTGACGAAATCGGTGACCTCGGTGAAGACGCCGTAATCCTTCACGCCGGGACTGTACGGATCGAAGATGCCGTACTCGCCGGTGCGGGTGCTCATCAGGAACGCGTGCCCCAGATCCGAGTAGCCGACCACCGTGTCGTACGGCGGATACTGCTCGGCCCACGCCGGCATCACCCGGTCCATACGCAGGTCGCCGATGAGGCGGAAGGGAACACTGGTCACCGCGCCCATCCAACCAGACCGGCCGGGACTCTCACTCGACAGGTTCCGCCGCACCGGGTAGATATCGAGCGACCGATCGACATGGAGGTGCCCGGTGACCGAGGAATGGCGCAAAGCCGCTGACCGCGTGCGGAACTGGGGCCGTTGGGGCGACGACGACCAGCTCGGGGCGCTGAATCACCTCACGCCGGACCGCATCGCCTACGCCGCCACCCGGGCGCTGCGAGGGCGCACCATCCAGCTCGGCATCCCCATCGACGCCTACGGCCCGCAGGGTTCCAGCGGCTACCGGCGCAACCCCATCCACCTGATGTCCCTCGACGGCGGCGACGCCGAGCTCGCGGGCTACCTCGAAGGCTGGGGCGGACCCACCGAAGCCCAGGTCGCCGGACTGTACGGGCACGGCCCGATGCGCTTCAACGACGACTACCTGATGATGCCGCTGCAATCGTCCACGCAATGGGACGCCATCTCGCACGTGTACTACGACGGACTGCTCTACAACGGGTACCCGGCCGGTTCGGTCACCAGCTTCGGTGCGACGAAACTGGGCATCGAGCGGATCGCCGAGGGCGGCGGCGTGGTCGGCCGCGGCGTCCTGCTGGACGTGGCCCGGCACCGGAACGTGGACCGGCTCGAACCGGCCGCCGTCATCAGCCCGCAGGAGCTGGCCGCGGTCGCCGAGGCCCAGGATGTCGAGCTGCGGCCCGGCGATATCCTGGTGGTGCGCACCGGCTGGTGGACCCGCTTCCTCGAAACCCGCAGGCACGGCGAATGGTTCGCGGGCAGCCCCGGCCTGAGCTGGCGGTGCGCGGAGTGGTTCCACGAACACGACATCGCGGCCGTCGCCGCCGACAACCCGGCCGTCGAGGTGATCCGGCCCGAGGACGGGGTCATGATGCCGCTGCACATGATCGCGCTGCGGGACATGGGCATGCCGCTCGGCGAGATCTGGGATCTCGAAGCGCTGTCCCATGATTGCGCCGAGGACGGCGTCTACGACTTTCTGCTCTGCGCGCCCGCATTGCGAATTCCCGGCGCGGTGGGGACCCCGATCAGCCCGATCGCCATCAAATAGGATCGGCGGCCGGTAGATTCGGCAACGCTCATGGTCGAAAGCGGAAAACCCAGCCGAACACCGCGGTACGCGCCGAGGGCCGGTGCCCCCACCGGCCTCGAACTGCTGGACTTCGACCGGCTCCGCGGCATGTCCGTCGCCCTGGGCCGGGAGACCATTCGCGGCGATTTCCACGTGCTGGCCCGGTGCACCGCGGGCAGCGGGCGGCTCACCGTCGACTTCGCGGCACACGAGCTCACCGCCGACACCATCGCCTGGATTCATCCCGGCTGGACGCACCGCTGGGACGACATCGCCGACCTGAAGGGCGATCTCGTGCTGGTGCGCTCCGACCTGGTTCCGGCCGCGGTGCTCGGACGGCTGCCGTCCACACCTCCGATCGTGGCCGCGAATGCCCTGACCGACAGCGCCTTCGATCACCTGGCCGGGGAATACGCCGCCGATCCGCCCGACGCCGCCATCCTCGGGCACCTGCTCGGCGCGGTCACCCTGCGGCTGTCGGCGGCTCTGCCGGCGCCGCCGGAATCCACCGACCTCTTCGGCCGGTTCGCGCGCCTGGTCGAACGCTGTCACGCCGACACCCGCGAAGTGTCCTGGTACGCGGCGCAACTCGGCTACTCGCCGCGCACCCTCTCACGCGCCGTGCAAGCCGCCACCGGGGTCACCGCCAAGCAGTACGTGAACGCGCGCGTCACCCTGGAGGCGAAACGCTTGCTCGCGCGGAGTTCCGCCACCACTGCCGACTGCGCCCGTCACCTCGGCTTCGACGACCCGGCCAACTTCACCAAGTTCTTCCGTGCCCACACCGCGACCACCCCCACCGGGTTCCGGCTCGAACTCGGTGAGCAGGGCGCGACCCCGGCGTCCCCTGGGTGACGCCGGGGTGAACCGCCGCGGCCGTCAGGCCGGAGGCGCGGGCTGCCAGCAGCCCAACGCGGTCCGGGCGGGTCGGCCACCGCGGTGCCGACCGTCAACACCGCTGCTCCGACTGCGAGCACGGCGGTTGCGGTAAATCGCCTGATTCTCATCGCTCCTTCTTCCGCGCTGGTAGAAGTGCATTTCGAATTCAATTAGGCAACCTGGTCGTTGACTCATAGGTACCAGAAGATAAGACCCGTCAGTTCGTTTCCGGACTATTGTGATCGCCGGGCAATGGGGCGTGACGGGCCGAGCTAGGAGAAGACGATGGCGGTCCTCGGGAGGATACTCCGGAATCGGCGCGCGACGGCCGCGGAGCTGGCCTGGGGCCGGGCGAATCTGGCCGCGGGCGACGTCTTCGAGGTGACGAGCACGGACTTCGCGCACGAGGCGCGGCTGGACATCCGGCACACCATGAGAAGAGTCGGAGGGCAGGATCTTTCGCCCGCGCTGGCCTGGTCGGGACTACCGGCCGGACATGCCGGGCTGCTGGTGGTCGTCGAGGACCAGGACGCGCCGTTCGGCGGGCCGTTCGTGCACGCGCTCGCGCTGATCGAACCGGGAATCGACGAATTGGCCACGGGTGCACTGGGTTCCGGCTCCGACACCGAGGGTGTCCGGCTGCTGCGGTCGAGCTGGGGCAGGGGATACCTGGGGCCCGCGCCGATTCCCGGGCACGGGCCGCACCGCTACGTCTTCCAGGTGTTCGCGCTGGCCGAGCCGATCACCCTGCCCGGCGGCCGGGCGCTCGACGCCGCCACACCGCACCGGGTGCTCGACGCCGCGCGGGCCTGCGGGCGCGGACGGATCGATGGGTTCTACGAACGTTCCTGACACAGCACGAGAGCCGCGGGCGGCAAGGCCTGCGGCTCTGGGGAATTCGATCGGGTCGTTCATCATCCGGCGGCGTTGACGGGCAGCGACAGCACCACCTCCTGTTCGTTCTCCGGCAGGTAGTGGACGCCCACGATGCGGCCGACCTGGACCAGCGAGACCGCCGTCGGGGGCAGGAACTTCTCGGTGCGGGTCTCGAAGGTGGTGCCGTCCGGGCGGGTGACCACCAGGACCAGGTCCAGGCGGGTGTAGCCGTCACGGATCTCGCCGGGCACCGACAGCGACCGGACCACCGCCTGCGCCGCGGTGCCGCGCCGGGCGATATCGAGCTTGGCGGGCGTGGTGAAACCCTTGCGAATCATGGCCGCGTTCATGGCGTCCTGGGCCGCCGAGGTGTCGCCGGACAGGTCCACCTCGACCTTGTCCAGGTTGTCGGGCAGGTAGCGGACCGGCAGCACCACGCCCGGCCGCAGCAGGGCCAGCTGGGTGAGCGGCACGATCAGCTTGGCGTGCGAGGCGAACACCTTGCCGTCGGCGCCCTCGACCCGGAAGTCGATGCGCACCTGCGGCTGCTCGTTGAGGTACACGCCGGTCTGGCGGACGCTCTCGACGGTGCCCAGCCCGACCAGGCCGTCGCGGAACTGGGAGCTGTTGGTGCCGGTGAAGGCCGACATGATGCCGTCACCGGTGAAGGCGAAGACGATCGGGATGATGGTCAGGGCGATGATCGGCAGGGCCATCTGCGGGCCCACCCAGCCGAAGACGTCGTCGGCGGTGAGGCCGTGCCACAGGTAGTAGCCGATGGCCAGGACGCCGAGAGCGAGGACGCTGTAACGGATTTGGTTCTTCATGTGTTTCTCCTGATTCGAAGTCGTGGTGGTTGCCGGCCCCGCTCGTGCCAGGCGGCACGAGCGGGGACAACGTGGGGCCGGGGCGGGCCGGGTCAGCCGACGATGGTGGAGCAGGCGAAGACGATCTCGAACTTCTCGGTCTTCGGGCCCGCCATCGGGTTCGACAGGTCCACGCCGCCGACGCCCTCACCGGACACCGTGTAGGTGTTGCCGCTCTTGGTGACCTTCGCCGAACCGCCCGGCATGCCGTTGCCGAAACCCACCGCGTACGGCTGGCCGTTCGCGCCGCCCTTGGTGCCGGTGATGCCGACCGCCTGCACGGTGTTGTCGCCGGTGATGGTGGCGCTGGCGGCGAGGGTGCCGTAGGTGGCGTTGCTCTGGTCGGCCAGCGCCAGGGCCAGGGTGCCCGCCTGCTTCACGCAGGTGGTGTCGAACTTGCCGCTGATCGCCTTGCCGTCCACCGACGCGGACGACGCGCCGTCGGCCGGAGTCGCGGAACCCGGCGCGGCGGAAGTCACGGCGGTGGTCGGGGAACCCGACTTGGAATCGCCGGAGCTGCAACCGGTCACCAGCAGCGCGGCCGCGGCGGTGGCGGCGAGGACGGCGGTGGTGAGGCGGATCGGCTTGGTGTTCATGGTCATTCCTCGTTCTCGTGATGGTGGCTCCGGGGTGGAACCGATGCCAGAACAGTAGGAATCGGCACCCGGCCTACCGATCCCAACTTCCGAGGCGCGCGGGCCGGGGAAACTGCGATAACGTGGGCGAATGCGACGACCGCGGGCCATGGTGCTGGATGAGGTCTGGCACCGCCTCGCCGGTGTCGAACCCCTGAGCGGACCCCACGGCGGGCCCCTCCGGCGCACCGTGAAGCTGATCCTGGATCCCCTGGTGATCCGGCCCGTCCAGCACCCGTCCTGCGCCGGAGCCATGCTGACCGCCGACGGCGCGGTGCTGCTCGCCGCCCGCGTCCACGCCGCCGCCGACGTCCTCGCCGCCACCGCCGCCTGGTTCACACTGCTCAAGCAGACCCGGCGCGCGCTGCGCATCACCGAGGGCAATGCGCAGGATCTGTACTTCCAGCGCTGCTTCGAACTGGCCACCGTCTCGGGTCGGCCGGATCCCGTGCGGGACCGGCCCGCCGCCGAAGCGGCGCTGCGCGAGATCCACGGGGTCACCGCGGGGCGCACCACCCAGGCGCTGCGGGAGTACCTGTCCGAACCGGAGCGGTCCGGGGAAGTGGCCGAGCTGATCGACACCGCGTGGCGGCGGCGCCCGCTGACCGAGGTCCCCGATCACGCGGATCTGCTCGGTGAACTCGTCGACGCCTGCGCCGCAACCCGATTCGACGATGCCGATGATCAGCCGGACCTCGACGACGCCGTCGCGGCGTCCGTGGGCACGCACACCGGGATTCGGCTCTGGAACGGTGAGACCGGCAGTACCGCACAGGAACTCGGACTCACCCTGTACCCGCTGCCGCAACCGCCCGGGGTGGGAGCGTCGGCCGCTACCGCCACCCTCGGCCTACCGCTCGACCGCACCATTCACGAGCGGGTCTTCACCGTCCTTCAGGCCTCCAGCGAACGCGCCGACCTGCCCCCGATTCCGGACCTCGTCGACGCCGAGATCGCGCGCGCCTGCTCGCCCTGGGCGCTGCTGGACGAGTCGCTGCGGGTGGCGGCGGCCGCGGGAGCCAGGCTCGCGGTCACGTTGCGGCCCCTCGGCGACCACCGTGGACACGGGCCGAACAGCAATGGCGGGAGCGTGGTTCCGCCCCAGGCCCGAGCCGGTGCGCGGGGTGCGGCGACCAGCTCGCCCAGCATCACCCCCGGAGCCCCCGGGGCCGCAACCGATTCGGGGGACCCCGCCGCCGGTGGCGCGGCCGCGCGGCTGATCAACGGGCGCTGGCAACGCGAGGCCTACGTCTTGCAGGCCCGGCGGATGGCGGTACACCTGGACGCCGTCGACGGGCCACTGGGCGCCATCGCCGCCGATCTGCGGGTGCCGTGGCGTCCCTACCTGCGCAGGTTGTGGCCGCGGCTGCACGGACGCGATGTGCGCGAGTTCTCGGTGTACGCCGCCGACGAACTGTGGGACCTTCTCGACGGTGTCGCCCGCTCGGTCATCCTGGACCACCGCATGCGGGTGAAGAAGGCCCTGGCCGCCACCGCCACCGCCGAGCCAGAGGGTCTGGAATCGAGGGCGGGATGACGAACTCGACCGTCGCCATCCGCCGCGGTCCCGCCGCGGTACGTGTCGTCGTCCCCGACGGCGCGGCGGCCACCTCCGCCGCCGGCCCGGAAACCATGGTGCTCGAGGTGACCGGCGGTCTCCTGACCTGGAATGTCCTTGCCGCACAAGACTTCCCTATCGCGAACATCGACGATGTCGATGCCGCCCAGGAGTGGGTGTGGGCCGTGTACGGCGAGCCGGTCGCCGTGGCGCTGGACGCGGTGCGGCCGCACGCCCGCGAACTCGGCGCCGGCCACGAGGACTCACCTGGCTCCGCGGGTCCGCACGGACACCGCCTGACCGAGGCCGTGGCGGCCCCCGGGCTTCCGGCGCTCGCGGCGAGTGCTCGCAGACTCGCGTATGCGCACTGGGCGGCCCGCTGGTGGCCCGCATCGACCCTCGACGGGATCGCCACCCTCGACCCGGTACTGCTCGACCGCGACATCGCGCTGCTGACCGAGGAGTGTGAGTCGCTCCTCGATGGGGACGACGCGGTTCCGCCACTGGTTCGGAATTCTGTCGAATCCTTGCTGCGGGCTTCGGATTACGCGCTCGCGGCCGGTGACGGTGACCGGATCGGCGCCGCCATGGTGCTCGCCCGCGGCACCGGCGGCTGGGACTGGCGGCTCTGCCCGCCCGGCCTGGTCGACGCCTCCGAATCCGCAGTGTCCTGGCAGGTCCTGCGGGCGGCCGGGGCCACCACTGTCGCCATTGCCGTAGCCGCTCACCCCGAGCTGCCCGCGGCGGTGCCCGAGCATCTGCGGCCGTGGGCCCGCATCGACACCGGGCGTGGTGAGCTGCGCACCGCATTACGTCCGGGTCGCGACAGCTGGATCGGCGAATTCGTGTTGCCCGCACCGGCTTCCACGGTGGATATCGCCATCGGAGTCCCGGGCTTCGGGCCCGACCTCGAGGCCGATCCGCAGGCGGCGGCGCAGGGTGCGATGCGTCAGCGAATTCGCGACTTCGCTGCCGAACGGCTCCGGACGGCGTCGACCCAGGTCGCTGACGACGGTCCATTCGCGCCATTGCTCGCCGAAATAGACGCCGCCGCAGGTGATTCGGACTTCTGAGCATGAGCACGGGTATCGACGAGAGCGCGGGTGAGAGTCCACTGCTGCGCGCCGGGGCGGAGGCCGTGGCGCGCGGTGAATTGCTGGAGGGGCTGCGGATATTCGAGCGGGCCGTCGAGGTCGAGCACGGGGATCTGCGGTTGTGCACACTGGTGGACGTGGCGGTGGTGACCGATCGGCTGGGGGATCACGCCGGGGCGGCAGCACGGTTCCGGGAAGCGCTGGCGCAGATGCGGAAGGACGCGCCCAGGATGTACCCCGGCGCGCTGATCGGCTTGTCACAGGCCTTGCAGAACCTCGGGGATCTGGACGGGGCGCAGGCGGCCCTCGAACAGGCTCGGGAGGTGCTCGGGTACGAGGGCGCGCCGGGCGATCTGCGGCTGGCGTGCCTGGTGTCCGCCACGGCGATCGCCCTGCATCGGCAGCAGTGGTGGCGCGCGTTGGAGCTGGCCGGTGAATCGCTGGACGCGGCACGGCGGTTCGGGCCGGAGCAGGCCGGGCATCCGCTGATGAACCTGGCCGCCGCGCACTTCGAGACCGGGCGCTGGGAACTGGCCCAGGATTTCGCGGGGCAGGCGCTGGCCGCCTTCGAAGCCGTCGCCGACCCCGGCGGCGTCGCCGAGACGCAGCAGAACCTGGCTTTGATGCACACGCGCACAGGCGCTTTCGATGAATCGGAACCGCTGCTGGCCGCCTCCCAGGAGTATTTCGAGGCGGCTGGTATGGCGCATCGCGCGGGTATCGGTCTCAAGGTCATGGGGTTCATCGCCGAGCGGCGCGGGCGGACGGGGGCGGCGGACGAACAGTACCGAGCGGCGCTGCACCGGTTCGAGGAGTCTCAGGCCGTGGTCGACGCAGCAGACGTACGACTTCGATTGGCCACCAACGCTTTCGCGGCAGGAAGGTACGAGGACGGTGAGTCCGAGCTGGCGGCGGCGCGCGGAACCTACGCCGCTCGCGGCCTCGGGCTGCACTGCGCCCAGCTCGACTACTGGCACGCCGGACTCCTGGAACCGCTCGTCGCGCACGTGCCCGGCCTGCTGGCGCGAGCGGTGGATCTAGCGGTCCCGGCGGCGCTGGCCTTGGACGCCATCCGTTACGAGCTCCCCGACGGCACCCAACGCGACTCCTGGAACCGCCGCATCGTGAATCCCGCCCTGCGGCTCGCCTTCCGGTACGCCTACCTGGCCGGGGACGCCCGGCTGGTAGCCGACCTCATCGAAAATCAGTGCGCGGGAACAATCCTGGACATCGACCGGCTCGCCGTGGACCCGCCCGCACCGCTGGACCTGTTCGAACCCTTCGATCCGCCCTCGGACTCGGCGGCCGCGGTCCAGGACGCACTGCAACTCGGCACCGCCCTCGCCGCGGTGGCCGCGGGCGCGGGACTGCCCGTCACGCCACCGCCCCGTATCGCGGTGCGACCGGACGGCCACATCGCCCTGTCCGCCTGGCTCGATGCCGCCGAACAACGCTACGGCCGCCGCGTCCGCACCGACCGCGTGATCCCCGCATGACGCCCACCGTGCTGGTCCGCATGGCGGACGCGGGAGATCTCTTCCTCACCTGGCGATGGACCGATGACAGCGCGCCCGCCGGTGTCGGGGTGGTGCCGGAGGAGCAGGTGGAGGCGGCCATGAGCAGGTTCGCCGCCGCACTGCCCGCGCCCGGGGTGGCGGGTGGTCTCGAATCCGCGCTCACCACGGGTGAACTCGCGACGCGGGAGTCGGAAGATGCGCTCGCGCAATACCTCTCATCGGTCTTCCTGCCCTACAATCTGGCCGTGCGGCTGCACGAGCTCTACGTCCAGGGCATTCGCGCGCATATCCGGATCCAGCCTTCGCCGCGCACCGCGCAATTGCCGTGGGAGCTGATCGCCCCCGACCAGGATGTCCGCCTGCTGGATATCGCCGACGTCAGTGTGCTCGCGCCGACCGGCATCGTGCACGCGCCCGCCCGGATCGCGCGGTCATGGACGGAAACCCGCGGCCTGCCGGTGGTCGCGGTGCTGGATCCCCGGGTGCCCGGTTTCCGCGCCGACTCCGCGCTCGGATCGGTGCTCGGCCGGATGGACTCCGCAGCAGCGCCTTTGGCCGCGCTGGTCGCCGGTCACGCCGCTGACGGCCGGCTCGCCCCGGCCGTAACCGATCCGGTGGAGGCGTTCCGCCGTACCGATCTCGATCGCGCCTGGCTCAGCCGCGCCCTGCACGCGGGCGCCGCCCGCCTGCTCTACGTCGGTCACGTCACCGCCGCCGCCCCCGAATCCGGCCGCAGCGAATCGGCCACCCTGCACCTGTCCTGTACCGCCGCCAGCCCGGGCTGCGCGCCCGCCTACCGCGACCACCGCCCGCTCTCGGCCCGCGACCTGCTGCTGGGCACGCACGCACTCGCGGCGGACCCGAGTTCCGGCAACATCGGCGATGATCTGGGCTACGGCCCCGGCATCGTGGGCAATCGTGCCGGGAGCGATGGCGAAGGCGCTGGGACCCTTGGCGACGGTGCTGGGACTACTGGCGATGGCGCCGAGAGCGTGGGCGATGACTCTGGGAGCGTTGGCGATGGCGCCGTGAACGCGGGCGATGGCGCTCGGAACGTGGGCCGTGACGAGATGGGCAATGATGTTGGCGGCGCACGTGTTCCCCGGACGGGACCCGAGATCTGGCCGATTCCGAGCCGGGTCGCGCTGATCGCTTGTGAGAGCGGCGGCGACCTGCGTTTCGCCGAACCTCTCGGCCTGGTGGCTGCCATGCTCACCGGCGGCGCGGAACTGGTTACCGCCGGCCGCTGGCCGTTGCCCACCGATCTGGCCTTCCACCGGTTCGCGGGCATCACCGCAACCGTGCACCCGTTCCAGGAAGCCGTGTGCGCCATCGACTCCGCGCACGAGTCTCCCGACCCGGTGGCCGCCCTCAACGCCTGGCAACGCACGCACCTGGCCGCGTGGCGCGAGACCGGCGCGATCGAGCATTCCCCGCTGATCTGGGCCGCGTTCGCCACCGTCGATACCCGCTGAATCCGTTGCCCCGAAAACCTGCGTCCCCGAAAGTCATGGGCCGCGCAGAGCTAATCGCGTCCGCCGATTCTCCGATGAGCCATACGGATTCATCGGAGTGCGGAGGATCGAGTGGCGCGGTTTCTGACAGGCATCCTGGCTGTAGCGATGGCCGCTGCCCTGACGTCGTTCGCGGCGCCTGTCGCCGCGGCGGAGCCGGACGGCTTGCGGCACTGCGCAGTCAGCGACGGCAGGCAGCCCGAAACCGCTACCGCCGAAGAGGTGGGCCTGGATTCGGAGGCGCTGCGGCGCGCGGTGGACTTCGCCTCAGACCCGACGCGCTTCACCGTGCAGGTCTTCCGAAACAACTGCCTGATCGTGGCCGGACCCACCAATCAACGGGCGGGCGGTATCCCGTGGAACCTGTGGAGCGGCACCAAGAGCGTGGTGTCCATGGTGGCGGGGATCGCGGTCGACGCGGGCGCCCTGCGCGTGGACGATCCGATCGGCGACTACCTGCCCGCCGGGCTCGGTGACGCCGAGCATCGCGCGATCACCGTGCGCAGCCTGCTGACCGAGACCTCCGGCATGGAGATCGCCATCGCCTCCGAGGGCATCACCGGCGTGGCCCGGCTGGATCCGAACGTGGTCGCACAGGCGCTCGCCATGCCGATCCTGCATCCGCAGGGGGAGACCTGGCAGTACAGTCAGCGCGCCGTCGACCTGCTCGTGTACGTGATCCAGCGCGCGGTGGACGAGGACTTCCAGGCCTATGCGCAGCGAAACCTGTTCGACCCATTGGGCATCCGGCAATCGGACTATCTGTGGGCGCGTGACCGCAGTGGCAACACCTACGGCCACGCCCACTTGGTGCTCCCGCCCGACGATTACGCCAAACTCGGCCTGCTGCTGGTGAATCGCGGTAATTGGCATGGCCGGCAGGTGATCTCGACCGCCTATCTGGCCGAGGCGACCACGCCCGCCGGCGTCAACCCGTGCTACGGGTTCCTTATCACCGTCAACGGCCCGGACTGCGAGGACCTGTTTCCCGGCCTGCCGAAGGACGCTCTCCAGATGGCGGGGATGATGCGCCAGGACAACTTCATCGTGCCCAGCCTCGGATTACTGGTCAGCTGGACCGGTGTCACGGTTCCCGGTGGGGCGGTGAGCTTTCCGCACGACGTCCTGCGCGGTCTCACCCAGGCCTTCCGCACCCCCGTCCTGCCCGATCCGGGGCCCTACGTGCCGCGCCCGGACGCCAGCATCACCGACCCCATGTTCATGAACCCGGACGCCACCCTGGCCGCCCTGGGCCTCGGCCCGATGGCCTACCCGGGCTGCGGCCTGCTGGAATGCCTGGGTAAACCGCTGTATCCGCCGTTCGGTGACTGGCCGCCCGGCTGCTTCATCCTCGGCTGCACCGGGGCCGACCCCGCGACCCCGGGCATCCGCTGACCGGTCGGGGGCGTCGGATCAGAAGCCGATCTCCACCTCGGTTCGATCCCGGCTCGTATACAGGTCCCAATAGTGGTCGCCCAGTTCGCTGTTGGTCATGCGCGGGATGCTGACTCCCGGCGGCACCACCTCGGGGTGCTCGTCGACCATGCGCTCCGCCTCGCTGCCGCCGATCAGCACGCCGATGTTCATCAGCCCGACGTGCACACCGGTGCCGTGCAATTCCTCCGCCAGCTGCAGCACGTAGGCGCGCTGCGCAGCCAGGGCCACGCCGAAATTGGCCAGATAGGGCAGCACGCCCTGCGCGGGTGCGCCCGAGGAGAACAGCAGGGTGCCGGAGCTCCGCTCGAGCATCGCGGGCAGCAGGGCGCAGGTCATCAGGATGGGGGAGTGCAGCTTCAGGGTCATCGGAACGCGCAGGGCCGCGAGGTCCACGGCGCGGGTGGAGGGTGCGCGGTCGGTCATCCCGGCGGCCGCGCCGTGCAGTGCGACATCGATGTCGCCGAAGGTCCGCCGAATGGTCGCGATGGCCTCGTCGAGCTGGTCCGCGGCGGTGACGTCGGCGGGGAAGGCCTGGGCCTCGATGCCCTCGGCTTTCAGGTCGGCCACATGCCGATCGGCCTTGTCGGGATTGCGGCCGATCACGGCCACACGGAACCCCTCCCGCCCGAAACGCCGCGCGACGCCCATGCCGAGGCCGGGGCCGAAACCGAAGATCGCGATGGTCTTGCTCATGCTCGCTCCCAAATAAGTTGAGCAATGGTTCAAGTTACCTCGCCGACGCTAGCATTAAGTTGAACATATGCTCAACATAAATCGTGACCCGGATTTGTAGGATCGGCGGATGCCCGCCCAGAAACCGCTCCGCCTCGACGCCCGCCGCAATCGCGACGCGCTGGTGACCGCGGCGCGTGAGGTTTTCGCCGAACGTGGGCTCGACGCGCCCCTCAAGGAGATCGCCGCCCGCGCCGGCGTGGCCATCGGAACCCTCTACAACCGCTTCCCGGCACGCGACGATCTGATCGCGGCCGCGGTCGAGGACCGCATCGAGGCGGGCGGCCGCATCGCGGAATCCGCTCTGGCCATGGATGATCCGTGGGATTCGTTCGTGTACCTGGTCGAGAAGATCTGTGAGCTGCAGGCTCACGACCGCCTGCTCAACGAGCTCGCATTGCGCGCCGCGCCCAGTCCGGAGATCGCCGCCCAGCGCGATCGGGGCCACGCCGTCATGCGTGAGATCATCACGCGCGCACAGGATGCCGGGGTGCTGCGGGCGGACTGGGTGCTCGAGGACATCGCGTTCATCACCTGGTCGCACACGCGGGTGGTGGAGCAGACCGCGGGCATCGCCCCCGACGCGTGGCGTCGCAATCTGGCGCTGATCCTGGACGGTCTGCGGGCGGAAGCCGCTCACCCGCTGCCGGTTCCGCCGATCAGTGAGGACCAGTTGAACCGCTCGCTGCTCGCCGACCCGGAGCGCGACTGAGGGGCGAACGCCGACCCGAAGAAACGGTGGAATCGGCTCCGGTTACCGTCGAGGATGATCGTTCGTTCGCATGTGTTGGAGGTAGTGAAATGGCTGGGATTCCCGCGGTACCGACGTCGCTGCTCGCGGCCGGTGGACTCACCGGCGGCTTCGCGCTCGCCCAGGCCACCAAGAAGCGGCAGCTCGGCGGTGCGGTGTTCGCGGCGGGCACGGCGGCCGCGTTCCCGCGGTGGCGTAAGACCGTCGGCACCGGCGGCGCGGCCGCGCTGACCGGGCTCGCCATCGGCGCGATGGGCGCCTCGCACCCGCTGGCCAAGAAGATCGGCGCGTGGCCGTCGGTGGCGGTGGTGTCGAGTGTGGTCGCCGTGGCCGCGTGGGCCGCGGTGGATCGTCGCGCCTGATTCATCCGCCGGTCCTCCGGTGTGTTTCGGACCGTAAGGTTCGATCGCGTGCCGGGGGACCGTCCGCGCAATACCGTGGAGTATGCGCACTTTCGTTCACTTACTGCTGTTCGCCGCCGCCATCGCGGTGGCGGTCGGGGTCTTCGGTCCGCTGGTCGGCACGGTCGACGCGCGGAATGTTCAGTTCACCGACCTGCGTAACGGCTTCGAGCAGGGTCGGACCATGGGTCAGATCGGGGCGCAGTCGGGGAGCTTCGTCACCTCACTGGCCATCGGGCTACTCGGGGCCGCGGCGGTCGTGCTGGTGGCCGCGCTGACCGGGTCCCGCATCGTGGGCTGGCTCGGCGTGCTGGCCGGACTGGCCGGACTCGGCGTCCTGGGCTGGCGGCTCGATCAGCGCTTCGACCACGAACTCCGCACCGACTACCGGCACCTGCTCTCCGGCACCTGGGGGCTCTACCTCGTCGCCGGGGGACTGCTGCTGTCGCTGCTGCTCCTGCTCGTCCCGCGCGAACGCCGCCTGCCCCCGCCGCCGGGATTCTGAACACGCGGCTTTCGTGCTTTCCGGGCGAGCGACCCGAACGGTGGCCGCCCAATCAATAGAGTCGGTCCATGCCCGGTACACCCGCGGGGTCCAGTCCGCACACGCTCGCCGACATCCTGCCCTCCGTCGCCGCCTCCTTCGGACTCGGTCAGCCCAATCCCCTGGCCATCGCGCCCAATCGGGACGTCGTGGTCCTGCTCATCGACGGCCTCGGCGCGGAACTGCTGGGCCGCCACCGCGACCTCGCGCCCACCCTCGCCGCCCACGTCCGCACCACGCTCACCGCGGGCTTTCCGGCCACCACATCGACCAGCCTGACCAGCCTCGCGCTCGGCGCGCCCTGCGCCACCCACGGCATCATCGGCTACAGCTTCGCACTGCCAGACGGCGACGGGGTGCGGCTGCTGAACTCGCTGCGCTGGACCCTCGACAGCGCCACCGGCGACACCGCCGTCGAGGCCTACCCGCCGGAATCGGTGCAGCCGCAGGCCAGTCGCCTCGAGGACCTGGCCGCCCACGGGATCGAACCGCACTACGTGATCCCTGGCTACCAGCGCGCCTCGGGGCTGACCCGCGCCGCCTTCCGCGCCCCGGGCACCCTGCATCCGGCCTCGAACCTCGACGATCTGCGTGCCGGAATCCTCGCTGTCGCACAGCATTCCGGGACGGCGTCGCGGTTCGCGTACGCCTATTTCGCCGACCTCGACGCCAACGGGCACCTGTACGGCCCCGAGTCTCCGCAATGGCTGGCGGTGCTCGCCGAGATCGACGCCGCGGTGGCCGACCTGCTCGCGGACCTGCCGTCCAGCTGCACACTGCTGATCACCGGCGACCACGGAATGATCCACGTGGACAATGCCATCGACCTCGACGCGCTACCCGTCCTGCACCGGGGCGTCCGCCTGATCGGCGGCGAGGCGCGGGTGCGTCACGTCTATCTCGAACACCCCGCCGCCCTCGCCGATGTCCGCGCGGCCTGGACCGGGGAACTAGCGCCGCACGCCACCGTCGTCTCCCGCGAACAAGCCCTCGACGAGCACTGGTTCGGGCCGACCCCGCCGACCCCCGTGATCGCCCACCGCATCGGCGATCTCATCGCGGTGGCCGAGAACCGGACCGCACTGATCCGCCCCGCTCTCGAACCCCTGGAATCCGCACTGCTGGGCCACCACGGTGCCCGCACCTCGGCCGAACAGCTCGTCCCGCTGATCACGAACCGCTGAATCAGGTTCGCAGCAGCGCGTTCTGGACCTTGCGCAGGCGGTCCACGTCACCGCGAAAACCGGCCACGGCATCGTTGTAGAGGAACGCCTCCCACAGCCGGACCAGGGCGTAGGCGAGGGTGTCCGGTTCGATCGGCGGCTGGTAGCCCTCCGATTGCGCGCGTTCGATGTGCCGCTCGACGATGCTCACCGCCGTCTGGTGCACGGTCCCGTCACCGCGCGTGATCAGGCGCAGGGCGGCGGTGGACTCGTTGTCGAAGTAGGCGCGCAGCGCGTCATTGGCGACCAGCAGATCGATGGTCCGGTCCAGCACCGCCGCGAGCCGCTTCCCGCCGGTGCCGCGGGTGCGGCGGTCGGCCAGGGCCACCACCTTCTCCAGCTGCCGCGCCACGGCCGCGCCGAGCAGGCCGTCGCGGGAGCCGAACCAGCGGTAGATGCTCGCCCGCCCCACCCCGAGCTGCGCGGCAATGGCATTGACGTCCAGCCGCTTTCCCTCCAGGAACACGGCGATGGACGCCTCGAGCACATCGTCCCGACTCGCCGACGCCGGTCGGCCCGGCGCTCTCGTTCCCTCCGCTCGTGTCACGCGGACAGCTTAGGAGCCAGGAACTCCGACAGCGTGCGCGCGGTCGCCGCGCGTCCCAGGATGAGGGCCGTCCGCAGCACCTCGGGGTCACGATCGATGCGGCCGATGTCGGGTGCGTCGCGCGGCGGGCGGATCTGCAGCACGGCCGGGTCGGAGGCGAAATCGCGCTCGTCGCTGTGATGTCGCTCGACCCGCGTGAGCCAGGGCCCGACGGTCCCGGGCGCGTGCCGTGACAGGAAGCGCGCCACCACCCGAGACTCCACCGTCGACGGGGGCCGCACGGCCTCGTCGTCCCGGCGCGTGCGCAGCACCAGCACCCGGGTAGCGCCCTGCGCCAACGCCGTTCGCACCGGCACGGATTCCGACAGCCCCGCGTCCACGAACCGCCGCGCCCCGATCCGCACCGGCCGCCCCGCCAGGATCGGCAGGCAGGTCGAGGCCCGCAGCGCCGTCTGGACCGAGCGCACATCGCTCAGCTCCGGGTGCAGGTCGACGGCCGCGCCGGTATCGGCGTCGGTGGCGATCGGGTGGAAGGTGATGGCATTGGCCAGGATCGCCGGGAAATCCATGGGCACGATCCGCTCGTACACGGTGTGCACCAGGTAGTCGGTGTCCACCACCTTGCCGCCGCGCAGCGCTCGCGCCGGACTGATGACGCGGTTGATCACCTCGGGATTCCAGGCCCGCCGCGAATCCACCGCCCGCCCGCACAGGAGCCAGGCCGCGTTCAACGCGCCCGCCGAAGCCCCGTACACCGCGTCGAAGCAGGACAGCACACCCAATTCCTCGATGGCCATGGCCATTCCGTGCGAGTAGGCCCCACGCGAGGAGCCGCCCTCGATGACGAGGGCGAGACGATGGCGATCCGTGCGGCGACCGGGGGCGCTGTCCTCGCGGTGCCGGCGCGCGATGAGTTCGCCGACACCGAGGTCGTGGTCGGACAAGGGTGCTCCTTTCGAGGGGGCCGGTCGACCGTCGAGTATACGACCCTATTTGAGACACAGATAAGTCTGTGTATCATTTCTGCCGATGGCGTGGGTAACCACGAAACTGGAGGTCAACGCATGCAATTAGCGCTCACCGACGACGAGCTCGCCTTCCGCGACGAGCTGCGCGCGTTCTTTCGGAGCGAAATCCCGGCCGACATCCGCAACCGGCATCGGCACGGACAGGAACTGTCCAAGGACGACCTGGTCACCACCCAGCGCATCCTCAACGCGCACGGGCTCGCCACCCCGAACTGGCCGGTGGCCTGGGGCGGCAAGGACTGGACCCCGATCCAGCGGCACCTGTGGCATGAGGAGATGCAGCTCGCCTCGGTGCCGGAACCGCTCACCTTCAACACCAATATGATCGGGCCGGTCATCGCGCACTTCGGCTCCGAGGAACTCAAGGCGCGATTCCTGCCCGCCACCGCCAACCTCGATATCTGGTGGTGCCAGGGCTTTTCCGAACCCGAAGCCGGTTCCGACCTCGCCTCCCTGCGCACCGTCGCCGTCCGCGACGGCGACAGCTATGTGATCAACGGCCAGAAGACCTGGACCACCAGCGCGCAGTTCGCCGACTGGATCTTCTGCCTGGCCCGCACCGATCCCGACGCCCCCAAGAAGCAGGCGGGCATCTCCATGTTCCTGTTCCCGCTCGACACCCCGGGCGTGACCGTGCGGCCGATCAAGCTCATCGACGGCGGCCACGAGGTCAACGAGGTATTCCTGGAGAACGTCCGGGTGCCCGCCGACCAGCTCGTCGGCGCGGAGAATCAGGGCTGGACCTACGCCAAATTCCTGCTCGGCAACGAACGCACCGGCATCGCCGCCGTCGGCCAGACCAAGGTACGGCTGTGGCTCGCCAAGGAACACGCCAAGCAGACCCGCCTCGGCGACCGCACCCTGCTCGACGATCCGCTGTTCGCGACCCGCCTCGCCGAACTCGAAAACGAGCTGCTGGCACTGGAGCTCGTGCAACTACGGGTCGCCGCCGGATCCGACGACGGCAAGCCCAACCCGGTGTCGTCGATCCTCAAA
The DNA here is from genome assembly GCF_040630785.1 of Nocardia sp. NPDC005746. Lineage (NCBI taxonomy): Bacteria > Bacillati > Actinomycetota > Actinomycetes > Mycobacteriales > Nocardiaceae > Nocardia > Nocardia sp. NPDC005746. The sequence goes on along the minus strand of NZ_JBEXYE010000004.1, from coordinate 287,142 downwards.
CTGCGCGGCACCGAGCTCCAGCAGGCCGTCACCGAACTCCTGGTCGACATCGCCGGCCCGGATTCGATTGCCCGCGAGGACGAGTCGAACGCCGACTGGGCGCGCCGCAGCACGGCCACCTACCTGAACTATCGCAAGACATCGATCTACGGAGGATCCAACGAGGTGCAGCGCGGCATCATCGCCTCGACGATCCTCGGACTGTGAGGCAGCACCATGGATTTCGATCTCACCCCCGAACAGGAAATGCTGCGCGACACCGTGCGGGACCTGCTCGCCCGCGGCCGCGACACCGAACGATGGGCCACCTTCGCCGACATCGGGCTGCTCGGACTGACCTTCGATGAGGCAGACGGCGGCATGGGCGCCGGACCCATCGAAGCCATGCTGGTCATGACCGAGATCGGGCGCGCCTTGGCCACCGAACCGATCCTCGACTGCGCGCTGCTGCCCGGTGCGCTCATCTCGGCCGCCGGCAGCGACGTCCAGCGCAAGGATCTGCTGCCTCGCGTCGCCGAAGGACAGCTGAAACTCGCTTTCGCCCATGGTGAGCCAGGTCTGCGCTGGCCTGCCACCGACACCGGCACTCGGGCCGTTCCCGATGGCGACCGGTGGCGCATCACCGGCCGCAAGCACCCCGTTTCTCACGGTGACCAGGCGGACGTGCTGATCGTCAGTGCTGCCCACGAGGACGGCGTGGGGCTGTTCCTGGTCAAGCCCGCCGATCCGGGTGTGCGCCTGCGGCCGTACACGACGCACGACGGGCGGCACGGTGCGGACATCGAATTCGACGGAGCTGCCGCGGAACCGCTCGCCGACGTGGCCGATGCCTCCGACGTCATCGGTGCCGCCATCGCCGCCGCCCAGGCCGCGTCGTGTGCCGAAGCGATCGGGGCGATGGAAGAGTCGCTGCGGCTGACGGCCGAGTACCTGAAGACCCGCAAGCAGTTCGGTGTGCCGCTGCGTACCTTCCAGACGCTGACCCAGCGCGCCGCCGACATGTATGTGTCGCTGGAGCTGGCGCGGGGGATGAGCATGTACGCGTCCATGTCGCTGGCCGACGGGGTTGTCGATCCGATGGTTGTCTCCCGTGCCAAGTTGCGAATCGGTCGGTCCGCCAAACACATCGGGCAGGAAGCGATTCAAATGCACGGCGGGATCGGTATGACCGACGAGTATCCGGTTGGGCACTACACCGCGCGGTTGAACGCCATCGAACACACGCTGGGGGACTCCACCGACCACCTGCGGTACCTCGGCAGCCATGTGGCCGACTATCAGATGGTCGAGATCTGAGAACAGAAGACCAAAAGATATGAGCGACCAAAGATAAAAGAGACCAAAAGATAAGGACGCCTGGAGAAGAGAAGAAGAGACAAAAGAACGAAGCGCCGAAGAGAACAAGACGCCGGAGCGGTTGGTCTCTGGAAGGTGATGCGTGCAGTCGGTGGGCTGGGGTCGGCGGGTAGCGGATCCCAGCCCGGCGTCAGCCCCAGTGTGGCAGGACAGACGAGGGTGACCACACTCTGCGTTGCTTTGCGCACGTCAGCAGACGAGCAGCCGCGCTATTGCATCGGGAGCATGCGCGGGGGATGGCGCACATGCTCCGGGTGTTGCCGGATGCGCTGCTGCTGGAGCGAGACCGGGTCACGGCGAGTGCGGCGAGCGTGGGTGTCACGCTGCCCGTGAGCGCCACGTTCGGCAGCTGGAATCGATGGCAGCGGCGATCGCCTGCCCCACGTGATGACGATCGTTCACGCGTGGGGTGCCGGTGGGATCAAGACTCTTCGGTGCAATCCACCCCGTCCGGCCGGGGTAGGGCGAATCTTTACCCATCACAACGGTTTTCCAGCCATCAGGGCCGTCGTTGATCAACGCGTGGCAGTGATCGCACGCCAACGTCAGGTTGGTGATGTCGGTGGGCCCGCCCTTGGCCCAATCATTGACGTGGTGGGCGGCGCACATGTTGGCGGGTTGTTCACAACCCGGGCGAGTACAACCCTTATCCCGAGCCAGAAGCGCCAATCGTTGGGCGCGGTTCGCGGTACGGCGGGAGCGCCGCAGGTAGAGCGGCATCCCGTCGCCATCGAGGACCGCGATCACCGGGCGGGTTCCTTCGGCCATCTTCAGGGCCTCGTTGATCGAGATCTGGGTGCCCGACGCGGTGGTCGCAACCCCGGTCCCGTTCTCCAGGTCGGTCAGGCTCATGGTCAGCACGACCTCGACCGGCAGGCCACGGTGCATGCCGAGCGTCCGCATGTTCACACCCGGCTGCACCAACGCCAGCAACGCGTCATGGGTCCGCTGCCCGGCATCACGACGATCCCGACGCGCGGCAGCATCGAGGATGCTGTCGGCGATGAACCCACCCGTGGCCGAAGGGCTTTCCGGGTCTTCGACATTGCACATTCCCGGCCGCGCGAGCTTGGCGAACACCGCATCCAGGCATGCCCGCAGTTCGGGGGTGATCCATCCTTCGATGCGTGTCATGCCATCCACGCCCGGGCGGCACAACGTGATCCCGCGACGGCGACGACGGTCCGCGTCGGAAACAACCTTCCCATCGGGATCCAGGCGCGCGAGGATGTCGCGCCCGATCTTCAACAGATCATCCGGCCACCCATTACGCGAGTAGTCGACAAGGATCTGCTCGGCCTCCGCCCGCGCCTCGTCCGGAACATCAAGAGGGAGATGGTTCATCACATCCAGGATGTGGCGCACGTGATCACGCGAGATCTCCCCGGTTGCGAATGCCTCGGCCGTCACCGGAAGTACCGGCGGCGCGACGTGCCCGGTCTGCTGGACGAATTCCCCGCAGTGGTGGGTGATCTTCACCCGCACGGATGCGTCGTAGCGGGAGAGTCCGAGGGTGTGGCGCAGGAACGGCACCATCTTCCCCGCGCCGCTACGTGAGTGCAGCGACCGTTCTCCGGCTTCGATGATCAGGCGGGTATCGAGGGCGGCGAGTTGACGCTTGCAGGTTTCGAGCTGCCGCATCAACGACACGACATCCTCGTCGGAGAAGTCGGTCATCTTCCCGCTCTGCACGGATTCGGTCAGGGTCGAGACCGCGGCCGCCAGTTCGGCGATACCGCAGTCGTCGAGAGTCACCCCATTCGAATCCATGCCTCCATTTTACGCCCGCTCGATCATCGATCGATCACGAAATGTAAATTATTCTATTCCTTTTCAGATTGAACGCATTAAATAGTTTGCGTCACAATCGGATCAGGAATTGCGCCTCCTTCTCGGGAATCGAGTCGGGTGCGTCGTGGCCACCACATGCGCTCACCCAGATCGATCGCGAGCGCTGGTACAAGCACGGTCCGCACCACGAAGGTATCGAGCAGCACTCCAAACGCCACCGCGAACCCGATCTCCGCCGCGAAAACCAAAGGCAGCGTGAGCAATGCCGCGAATGTCCCCGCCAGCACGACACCCGCCGCGGTGATCGTTCCACTGGTGGTACGCACCGCGATCACTGTTGCCGTAGCGGTGTCATGGTTTGCGGTCTCCTCCCGGATCCTGGCCATCAGGAAGATGCTGTAGTCGATCCCCAGGCTGATCAGAAACACGAAGGCCCACAGCGGGAACGACGGGTCTGCGCCCGCGAAGCCGAGCACCATGTCGAACACCAACGCACTGACGCCGAGAGCCGCCGCCAGCGACAGGACGACAGTGGCCAGAACCACCGCGGGGGCGACCAAGGCTCGAAGCAGTAGCGCCATGATTACCAAGACGACGGACAACACCAGTGGCACAACCATATTGCGGTCGTGGCGGGCGGCTTTCTGAGTATCGAGCGCGACGGCGCTGCTGCCTCCAACCATCGCGTCGGGCAGTGAATGCACCACCGAGCGGAGACGTTCGACGGTTGCGAACGCCGCATCGCTTCCGGTGACATCGGCGGTCGTCACCTCCAGGTAGGCGAGACCGTCCGCGCGTACGGGAGTCGATACCGACACCACACCGGGAACCCCCGAGGCCAAGTCCCGCAGGCGATCCGCGTCCGAAGCCGGTCCGATTATCTGCACCGGGTCGCCGGATCCGCCCGGGAAATGCTCGAGCAGAACCTGCTCGCCGACCACGGCGTCGGGGCGGTTTCGGAAGGTGTCCTGCGCCCGCAGTCCGGACGCGTGCAATCCGAACAACCCCAGGGACAGGAACGCCAGTGTCACCGCGGTGACCTGCCAGACCCTGCGTGGACGGGAGGTGATCAAGCGTTCGAGGCGATTCCCTCGGCGGCTTCCTGCCGGTTCGGGATCGCCGAAACGCGGTGCGGCGGGCCAGAATATCCAACGGCCGCACAGCACGAGCAGGGCTGGGTACAAGGTGGTGAGCACCGCGAAGCTGACCAGGACGCCCATCGCCATCACCGGGCCCAGGCTCTTCGTCGAGTTCAGGTCGGCCACCACCAGACACAACAGGCTCAGGGCGACGGTGATCGCACTCGCGGCGATCGCGGGTCCGGCGCGCCGGATGGCCGTGGCCATGGCCATGTGACGATTCTCCGTGCGCCGCAATTCCTCTCGATAGCGCGCCGTGAGCAGCAGCGCGTAGTCCGTGCCCGCGCCGAAGACCAGGACGGTCAGCAGGAACTCCGTGTCACTGTTGACCGTCAGGCCCGCGTGCGCCGCCAAGAGGTAGATCAGCCCCTGTGCGACCGTCAGGGCCACACCCACGCAGATCAGCGGCAGCAGCCACAGCACCGGACTGCGGTAGGTGACCAGCAAGATCGCCATGACGATCGCGATCGTCACGTACAACAGTGTCGAGTTCACCGCGGAGAACGCGTCCGCCGAATCGGCGCCGTAACCCGCGGGCCCGGTGACGTGCACGCTCATCCCCGCATCGGAGACGATGTCGCGGATCGACCGCACCGTCGGCAGGGCATCTGTGACCCCCTTGACGCCCACCGAGATCGGGACGACGACTTGGATCGCCTTCCCGTCCTCCGACTCCACGGGCTCCGGGACTGGACCATGCACCTGTGGCAGCGTCGCGAACCGGTGAGCGTCCGACTCGGCTCGCGCCCGCGCGGTGGAGTTCGACACCGCGTCGCCTCGCTCGTAGACGACCACCGCCGGGTACACATCGGACCCGATGAACTTCCCGGTCAGCTCGGAAACCTTCGTCGACTCCGCACTCTTCGGCAGCCAGGTGGTGGCGTCGTTCTTCTCCGCCCCGCCGAGCTTGCCCGCCAGACCACCGGTGGCGACGAGCGCGGCCACCCAGAAGACGATGGCGGCCAAGGCTATTCGTCGCAGGGTCGGCGCAGATAGCAGTGACTTCACGGCTATTCGCCCTCCACCGGCACGGAGCGGGTGAGCTGATCGATCCGCTCGATGCGGCCGTCGGGGGACAGGCGGCCGATCATGCACACTTCGGTGGCGGTCGGACCGGTCGTCCGGAGGGTCGCGAACATTGTGTAGTGGGCCGCGATGCTGTCACCGGACAGCAAGGCTCGATGGACGCGGACCCGGACGGATTCGGCGTTCTTGCGAGCCGGGCGGGCGTGGGCGATCAAGGACTGACGGTCCAGGTGCAGGCCGTCGTTGCGGTAGTCGATGTCCGGGGTGAACCAGCGGTCGACCACGGTGGACGGGTCGTCGGCGCTGAACGCCATGTCGTGGGGATAGGTCGTGAGGAACTCGTGCAGATCGGCGTCGTTTCGCATGGGGCCCACAGTGCGGGGCGGCGCTCACAGTGAGTTCACACCGCGCTCACACGCATTCACTCGACACTCACGCGCCGACAACCCAGGCTGGTCGTGGCGCGTCTGGCCTGTCCGAAGGGATGACCCACGTCTGTCGTGTTCCTCACGAGCCTGGCTGCTCGATCGTGCTGCTGATCAACCCCGGTTGTCCGAGTTGCCGCCACTCACCGTCCGAAGGCTGGCTTCGACCGCCATGAGTGCCGCGTCGCGCGGGAGAACCCGGGCCCGTTCGTAAACGGCAGTCGCGTGATCGCTGCCGAGAACGGCCGCCAATTCCGTTCGGAGCGCCTCGATATCGGGATGGCGGGCATCCGGAGCGCCACGCAACGCGTGCCCGGCGCCCAATGCCTCGGCCGACGCCGAGGCGGCCCCTGCGGCCAGGCACGCCCGTGCGACGCCGACGGCCACCTCGGCGGCCAAGGGTAGGTCGCGGACGGCCACGGCGTTCGCCCACGCGTCCGAACAATGGGTGGCGGCCGCGGCGGCACTGCCCTCGGCGGCGCGGAGCAAGCCCATACGCAGCCCGAACATCGCACGGTACGAACGGTCCTCGCACACAGCTCGCCCGAGATCGGACTCCACTCGCCGCAAACAACGCGCCGACTCGGCCAGATCCCCATCGAACCGAGCGACATCCGCCGCGAGCAGCCGGGTCATGACGGTATCGCCGGCCGACAAGGTCTCCTCGGCCAGTGCGCTCAGGTCGGTCCGGGCCGCATCCACCTCGCCCGAATGCAAGCGGATCATCACCAGCCACACCCGCAGCGCGACCGGTCTGCCCAGCTCCTCCGCCGCGACCAACGCCGACGCCATCGCCGCCTCGGCCCCGCCGAAATCCCCGAGCGCGGCCCGCGCGAACGCCAGATACGTCAATGCGGTGGACCAGCCCCACCGCTCCCCGGCTTCCTCGAAACACGCCGCCGCCATCCGCAGATCCGCGTCCAGCCGCGCCACCCCGGACTCGTTCGCGTGCAGGAACGACCGCACCAACCAGAACATCCCCCGAGTCCAAGCATCGGGATGTCCCAGCCACGGCTCCACCACCCCAAGCCCCACGTCGACTCGTTCGGCTGCCAACTCCACCAGCGCCCAGGCCAATTCCGCTGCCCCGTCCGCTGTCACCGAATCGGCCGAACCCGAAGCCGATTCCGTCGCGCTCCACGTCGATTCGGGCACTCGCCAGATCGATTCGGTCGAGTTCCGAGCTGGTCCGGTCGCGCTCCGAGTTGATTCGGTCGAGTTCCGCGCCGGTCCGGCCGAACTCTGACCGGGTGCGGCAGGGCCGGGTTCGCTCTGACCCGGCGCGGACTCGGCTGGGCTGCCAGGAGTCGGCGTGGTGGTAGTGGATGGCGCGAAGGTGACCCCCGTCCAGCGGCGGATGTGGTCGGCGGCCGCGGTGAGTTCGGTGGCCTGGGCGGCGAGCATGGAATGCAGGGCGAACGCGGCGGCCAGTGGGGGATGAGGGTGGGTGGTCGGGAGTTCGAGGATCGGGCGCAGGAGCCGGACCGCGTCCGTGTGATTGGCGTGGAGGGCCCAATACATGCCGAGGGCTGAGCCCAGACGGGCCGCGGTGTCGGCGTCCGCCGACTCCTGGGCGAAGCGCAGGGCGGCGATCAGGTGATCGCGGTGGGCGTCGAGGAGCCGGAGCCAGGGGAGTTGGGTGTGGCCGCGCAGGTGCGGGTGGGCGGCTTCGGCGAGAGCCAGGTGGTAGGCGGCGTGGGCGGATCTGGTCGAGTCCAGTTCGCCTCGGGCCGTGAGGTGCTCGCGACCGTAGGCGCGGACCGACTCGAGCATTCGATAGCGCGGTTGCGGCGTGGGCAGGGCAGGGTCGGCGATCAGGACGTCGACGAGCTGCACCAGTGATTTGTCCAGCAGCGCTTCGATTTCGGACGTCGCCACGCCGAGCCCCTCGGCGGCGGGCGGGGTGAAGGGCGCGGGAAAGACCGACAGGCGGGCGAGGGCGGTGCGCTCCTTTTCGATGAGAAGCTCCCAATCCCAATCCAATACAGCCCGCAGCGTGCGGTGGCGGGGGAGCGCGGTGCGGCTGCCGCCCGCCAGCACGGTGAATCGATCGTCCAGCCGGTCACGAAGCACCGGCAGTGGCATCGCCCGCAGCTTCGCGGCCGCGAGCTCCAACGCCAGCGGCAACCCGTCCAGATGACGGCAGATCTCGGCGACCGTCTCGAGCACACCCTCCGTCGGCGTCAGTTCAGCGCGGACCGCCGTCGCGCGGTCCAGGAACAGCCGAACCGACGGAAAGTTCGCGACATCATCCGAATCGGCCGGCGGCACCGCCAACGGCGCGGTCTCCCACAGCGTTTCCCCACCGATCCCCAGCGGCTGACGACTCGTCGCGAGGATCCGTAGCGCCGGCACCCGCCCGAGCAAGTCCGCCACGAAGCTGGCCACCCCGTCGACGAGATGCTCGCAGTTATCCAGGACCAGCAGCATCGGCGCAGTCGGCAACCCCTCTGCCAGCAGCCCCACCGGATCACCCCCGGAACGCTCCGCCGTCCGCGACAACGCCACCCCGAGCGCCCCCGCCACAGCGTGCGGCAGATCCGAGGAATCGCTCACCGCCGCCAATTCCGCCAACCCGACACCACCCGCGAACCGCCCGGCCGCAGCGCCTTCGACCGGGCCGCTCGCGGTGCCTTCCGCCTCTCGGTCCGGCTCGCCCGGAACCGGCCCACCCTTGCGGCCCACGACGTGCCCGCTCAGTTCTCCTGCGACCGCCACCGCCAGTCGCGTCTTCCCCGCGCCGCCCGGCCCCACCAACGTGACCAGCCGCGAATCTCCGACCCGCTGCACCACCTCGGTCAGGTCGTGTTCACGCCCGATGAAGCTCGTCAGCGGAACCCGGAGCCGTGCAGCCGGACTCGCGGCGGCGGTCGGGCCGATCGCCGAATCGCGATACGCCGGTGTCGATTGCCTCAGCCGCTGCTCGAAGCCCTCGGACTTCCCCGCTGCGGTGTGGGTCGGTCGCTCACCGCGGAGGAGCTTCAGATGCAGGTCCGCAAGCTCGGGGCTGGGGTCCATGCCGAGTTCGGTGGCGAGCAGGGTCCGGTAGTGGTCGTACGAAGTCAGGGCTTCAGGTGTGCGGCTGGCGGCGTGGAGAGCCTGCATGTGGAGGAGGCGGGGGCGTTCGCGGAGGGGGTGGGCGGTGAGGAGCCCGGTCAGTTCGGTGATGAGGAGCGGATCGCCGGGGCGGATGGCGAGTTCGGCGGCCACCGCTGATTCGGTGGCGATCAGGTGGAGTTCGTCGAGGTGGGCAGCGGCCGCGGCGGCGAACGGCAGGGCCGATACGTCGATGAGGGCGGGGCCGCGCCACAGGGAGAGGGCTTCGCGCAGTTGGGGAATGGCGACCCGGTCGCCGCGGTCGAGGCGCAGAATGCCGCCGCGGACCAGGCGCTCGAAGCGGTGTGCGTCGACGGCTGGGGCGGCGATGTCGAGGAGGTAGCCGCCCGCGGCCGCGCGGAGCGGGACATCGGCGGGCAGGGTGCGGCGGAGCCGGGAAACCAGCTCCTGCAGTGCGTGTTCGGGGCGCTTGGGGGCTGCTTCGGGCCACAGGTCGTCGATCAGGGTGCGGACGCTCACCGGGCGGCCTGGCTCCAGGGCGAGGCGAATCAGCAGGGCGCGCAGGCGGGTTCCCGGGACGGGGACGGACCGGGTGTCGTCCGCTACGTCCAGCGGGCCCAGGATGGCGATGCGCACTCCGCGAGTGTGGCACGCCGGCGCGATCGGCTCGGATATTCGCTCGACCCCCCGAGCGGTCCGGTGGCGTGCGCCGGTAGCGGTGTGGTCAGCCGCAGTTGGCGGCGGACAGGACGCGGGTTCGCCGGCGGCCTTCCTCCTCGGCGCAGGCGGTGGCGCGGCGGCGGTTGCTGCGGACCGCGGCGCTGAAGAGCTGGTATTCGGCCGAGGGGACGCACACCTCCCGATAGGGATGTCGCTGGCCGACGCGGCGCTGTGGGCCGGGGATGACCACGCCGCGGCGCGGGTCGGGCCCGGCCTCCTGATCTCGCACCCACGACTTCAGGATGTGCGAATCGATACTGGGCAGGAATTCCACCGCACGATCCCATTCCAGGCCCTCCACCTGCATCGGATCGGCGACCGCGGTGACGACGACAGCGTATGCCGCACCGACGGAGTTGTCCGCCATTGGATCTACCCCCTGTCCATGCTCGAGATCTCCGGCGTTGCGCGGGGAATGTTCAGGATACTTCGAAAGATCTTGCACTACTGAGTGTTTCGCTGTACCCGCAAGTGGATTGCGGGTACTGGTCAGTCCTCGGCTCCGGAACGAAGCAGGTGCCGCCGGAATTCGGGACCCGTGGCGGGCGTGGTGGCGCATTGGCGGCAGTGGCGCGAATCACGCCCCTGTCCCGCTCAGGAATACCCTCCCGACCCGCTATGTTCAAGTGGTTGCCATATCCACCAAATGTGGACGCGACCCGAGGAGGACCTGTGCAGTTCGGAATTTTCAGCGTCGGCGACGTGACGATGGACCCCACCACCGGCCGGACGCCCAGCGAGGCCGAGCGCATCCAGGCCATGGTCTCCATCGCCCTCAAGGCGGAGGAGGTCGGACTGGACGTGTTCGCCACCGGCGAGCACCACAACCCGCCCTTCGTCCCCTCCTCGCCGACCACCATGCTCGGCTATGTCGCCGCCAAGACCGACAAGCTGGTGCTGTCCACCGCCACCACCCTGATCACCACCAACGATCCGGTGAAGATCGCGGAGGACTTCGCCATGCTGCAGCACCTGGCCAGCGGCCGCGTCGACCTCATGATGGGCCGCGGCAACACCGGACCCGTCTACCCGTGGTTCGGCAAGGACATCCGCGACGGACTGCCGCTCGCCATCGAGAACTACCACCTGCTGCGCCGCCTGTGGCGTGAACAGCGCGTGGACTGGGAAGGCAAGTTCCGCACCCCGCTGCAGGGCTACACCTCCACCCCCGCCCCGCTGGACGGCACCCCGCCGTTCGTGTGGCACGGCTCCATCCGCTCGCCCGAGATCGCCGAGCAGGCCGCCTATTACGGTGACGGCTTCTTCCACAACAACATCTTCTGGGACATGCAGCACACCAAGCAGATGGTGACCCTGTACCGCCGCCGCTTCGAGCACTACGGGCACGGCGCGGCCGAACAGGCCATCGTCGGACTCGGCGGCCAGGTGTTCATGGCCGAGACCGAGGCCGAGGCCAAGAAGATCTTCCGGCCCTACTTCGACAACGCCCCCGTCTACGGACACGGCCCGTCGCTGGAGGACTTCACCGAACTGACCCCGCTCACCGTCGGCACCCCGGAACAGGTCATCGAACGCACCCTGGGCTTCGCCGACAATGTCGGCGACTACCAGCGCCAGCTGTTCCTGATGGACCACGCCGGCCTGCCGCTGGACATGGTGCTGCAGCAGATCGAGATCCTCGGCAAGGAGGTGGTCCCGGTGCTGCGCAAGGAGTTCGAGGCCCGCCGCCCCGCCGGCGTGCCCAGCGATCCGCCCACCCACGCGTCGCTGGTCGCCGCCGGCCCCGACGCCCCGCACCACCTGGTCGAGCCCACCCGCGAGCGCGTGCTCGCCGAAAAGAACTGAGGCCGAGCATGAGTCGCACATTGGTAGTCCTGACCGCCGGGCTCTCGCAGCCCTCCTCCACCCGGCTGCTCGCCGACCAGCTCGCCGCCGCGGTCTCCGCGGCGGTGGGCGGGCGCGGGGAGAGCCTCGACGTCGAGGTGATCGAACTGCGGGAACTGGCAGGCGATCTCGCCACCACCCTGACCACCGGCGGGCTGCCCACGCCCGCCGTGGCCGCGGCCCGGCAGCGAGTCTCCGACGCCGACGGGATCATCGCGGTGACCCCGGTGTTCACGGCCAGCTACAGCGGGCTGTTCAAGATGTTCATCGACGTCCTGGACACCGACTCGCTCAACGGCATGCCCGTGCTGATCGCCGCCACCGCGGGCACCGCCCGGCATTCGCTGGTGCTCGATCACGCGCTGCGGCCGCTGTTCACCTACCTGCGGGCCGTGGTCGTCCCCACCGGCGTGTTCGCCGCGACCGAGGACTTCGGCTCCACCGGACTCACCGAGCGCGTACACCGGGCGGCGTCCGAACTCGCCCAGCAGATCGTCGCCGCACCCACCGCGGTGCAGGGCTTCCTGCAGGACGAACCGGTCCGGCACCGCAACTCCGGCAATGGCGTCGGCGCGGTCCGGCCGTTCGCCGAACTGCTCGCCGGGCACACCGGCGACGGGCGGTAACGCACTGATAGCTGAGTAGCATGAGCGGATGGCTCAGGACATACTTCCCGCCATCCCGCTCGACTCATGGCGGCCCACCAAGGAAACCCTGCACCGCTACGCCCAGATCGTCGGCAAAGTGGCCCTGGCCAAGGGGATCAGACGCAACCACTGGTGGCACATGACCTACCGGCTCACCGCGCGCGGCTGGACCACCGTGCCGCTCGGTAGCGCCACCGAGGGCCCCGTCTTCACCTGCTCGTTCGACTTCTTCGACCACGTGCTGCGGGTCTGCAACGACCGCGGCACCGAGGAGGAGGTGCCGCTCACGGGGCAATCGGTGGCCAGTTTCTATATCGAGACCATGAACGCGCTGCGCAACCTCGGCGTCGAGGTGGCGCTCGCTCACCCGACCCCCTTCGACCTGCCCGACCACGGGCGGCCCTTCGACGAGGACGAGCAACACCACACCTACAACCCCGCCGCCGCGCAACGCGCCTTCCACGTGCAGAGCCAGGTCGGACGCATCCTGGAACAGTTCAGCGCCACCTACTCCGGCAAGATCAGCCCCGTCCAGATCTTCTGGCACACCTTCGATCTGGCCGTGCAGCGCTTCTCCGACCGCAAGATCCCCATGCCCGACACCGTCGACCTGGTCACCCGCGAGGCCTACTCCCGCGAGGTGATCAGCGCCGGATTCTGGTTCGGCGACGACAAGGTCCCGGCCCCCACCTTCTACTCCTACACCGCGCCCGAACCCACCGGGCTCAGCGACAAACCACTGCGACCCGAACAGGCCCGCTGGGTGGCGTCCGGTTCCGGGCACAGCGCCTACCTGTCCTACGACGACGTCCGCGCCACGGCCGACCCCGTCGCCACCGCGCTGGACTTCTTCCAATCCGCATATGAGTCCGGATCGAGTCTCGCGGGCTGGGACTCTGTCGGTTTGGCCTGCCACAATGGCATCACAGATCCAGTGCTCACCACGCCGCGGCTGGGCTGGCCGGAATAACCCGATGCCTCGAACCGTCTCTCACACATAGTGTCGAGTGGGAGACGCGGGAGAAAAGGGGTCCAGATGCGTGAGGAACGCGTACCGAATCCGACGCTGACCGCATACCGGGAAACCACCTTCGTCGCCGGGCCCAGCACCCGGGTCGGGTTGATGGGCGCTCTGGTCCTGGGCAGCGTCATCCTGGTCTGGGCCGCCGAACGCGCCTCCCACGAAGGCGACGACCACGGCTGGTTCATCGCTGTCTCGGTCGCCGGGCTGTTCGTGGCGCGCGGACTCTACCTGCGGCGGCCCATCACGCTGCCCCACCTCACCGGCGCGGCCATGACCCTGGTCGTCTCCAACTTCGCCTACCGCACCGAGCATCCCGGGGTCGGATTCGCGTTCCTCTCGGTCAGCGGCGCGATCCTGGTGCTGCCACAGGGCAGCAAGCCGCAACCCGAACAGCTACCCCGGGTGGCCGAACTGGTTCGGCGCAGCGCGCGGGATCCGCTCGCGCCGTTCGCGCTGCACTCGTCCAAGACCTACTTCTTCGACGACGGGGGCTCCGCGGCGCTGGCCTACCGGGCCCGGCTCGGCATCGCCGTCGTCTCCGGCGACCCGCTCGGCGACCCCGCGCGGTTCCCGGATCTGCTCACCGAGTTCTCGCTGTTCGCGGGCAGCCACGGCTGGCGCATCGCGGTGCTCGGGGCGAGTCCCGAGGTCAGCGAGCTGTGGCAGCGGCGGGCCGTCGACCACCGCGGGCTGCACGCCATCTCCGTGGGCCGCGACGTGGTCATCGACGTCGACCGTTTCGACCTGGTGGGCCGCAAGTTCCGCAATCTGCGCCAGGCCGTGAGCCGCACCAGGAACTACGGCGTCACCACCGAGATCCTGCCCGAGGTCGCGCTCACCGAACCGCAGCGCGAAACCCTGCTGTCCATCGTCGACGAATGGGGGACCGGGCGGCAGACCCGCGGCTTCTCCATGATCCTCGACCACCTGCTCGACGGACGGCACCCGGGCATGCTGGTGGTGATGGCCCGCGACGCCGACGGTCAGGTGGTCGGGTTCCAGCGTTACGGGACCTCCGGCAACGGCCAAGAACTCAGCCTGGACGTGCCGTGGCGGCGGCGCGACGCACCCAACGGACTCGACGAACGCATGATCGTGGACCTGGCGGATTACGCGCGCGAACATGGGATCAAGCGAATCTCGCTGGCGTTCGCGGCGTTTCCGGAGATCTTCGCCGACAAGCACCGGTCGCGGACCATGCAGGCGGTGTATCTCGCGGTGCGCCTGGGCGATCCGCTGATCCGGCTGGAATCGCTGTACCGATTCCTGCGCAAGTTCAACGCTTTCGGCGATCAGCGGTACGTGCTGATCCGGTGGCGTGAGGTGCTGATCGCGGCGTTGGCACTGCTCTCCCTGGAGTTCGTGCCGCACCGGAAGCAGTACTGATCGACTCTGTGGCTTTCAGGACCAACTCTGTGGCTTTCAGGACCAACTCTGTGGCTTTCAGGGATGCCCCTGAAAGCCACAGCCGTTCTCAGCTCAGGAAGTCGACCAGGGCCTTCGAGAACGCCGGGTCGGCGACGGCGGCGAGGTGGTCGCCCTCGACCACCACGCACTCCGCGTGGGGAAGCGCGGCGGCCAGGCGTTCGGGTTCGGCGGCCAGCGGGTCGGCGTCGCCCGCCAGCACCAGGGCCGGAACGGTGATGCCGGTGAGGGATTCGATCGGGGCCTCGTGCAGGGCGGTCGCCACGGCGGCGATGGCCTCGCGGTCCGCGCCCAGCGCGTCGGCCAGCCGGCGGAACATGCTCGGCAGCCCCGTGACCGCCGTGGCGTCGCCGGACATGGCGGACACGATGTCCTGCGCCGCGATCACCCGCCGGTCGATGCCGCCGCAATCCACCACGCCCGACCCGATACCGCCGATCGCGAGCCGCCGCACCCGCTCGTCGGCGCTCGCCACCAGCAGCGAGATGATCCCGCCCATCGAGTAGCCGACCACTGCGACCCGATCCAGGCCCAGGTGGTCGAACAGCGCGCGCATGTCGTCTGCCATGGCCTGCCACGAGTAGCGGGCCGGGTCGTGCGGCTTGTCCGAGCGCCCGTGCCCGCGCGCGTCCAGCGAGATCACGTGGTGGCCCGCCTGTTCCAGCGCCGCGACCACGCCCATGCTCATCCAGTTGGCATTGGTGTCGGCCACGATGCCGTGCTGCAACACCACCGGGACGCCCTCGCCCTCCCATACGCGGTAGCTGAGTTCGAGCCCGTCCCAGGTGGTGAATGTCGCCATGGCCGCGATGCTAGCGGCCGGGTCGCGACCTTCGATCGGCATTCCCGGCCACGAACCCGGCGTCAGCCCATCCGGGCCATGATCGCGCGCGGCAGCATCGGCATCACCGCACCCAGCACCCGCCACGGCCATTCGGGGACCGAGGCGCGCACGGTCTCGCGCTCGATGGCGGCGACCATCGAATGCACGCCCTTCTCCAGCGGCACAACCAGTTTCGCGTCCCCGGCCTTGGCGGACATGTCGGTGGCGATGAATCCCGGCTGCACCGTGGTGACCTTGATCGGGGTGCCGCGCAGCTCGATGGCCAGCCCCTCGCCCAGCGCGGTCACGCCCGCCTTGCTGGCCGCGTAGGCCGCCTTCTTGCCGGGCAGCCCGCGCACCGCGCTCATCGATGAGATGAGCACCAGGTGACCGGTGTTCTCGTGGCGGAAGATGCCCATCGCGGCCTCGGCCTGGGCCAGGGCGCTCACGAAGTTCGTGGTGGCGGTGGCCAGATTGGCGTCGGCGCGGCCGGTGCCCAGACGCGCGCCCTTGCCGATCCCGGCATTGACGATGATCCGGTCCAGCCCGCCGAGCTCCTCGCGCAACTCCTCGAACACCTTCGGGACGGCCGCGTGGTCGTCCACGTCCAGGCCGCGCACCGCGACCGTGATGCCCGGGTGCGCGCCCAGCAGCTCCGCGCGCAGCGCCTCCAGATTCGAGACCCGCCGGGCGCACAGCGCCAGATCGCGCCCGCGGCTCGCGAACTCGCGGGCCATCCCCGCGCCGAGTCCGGAGCTCGCGCCGGTGATGAGAATCCTCTGCCTGGTCATGCGCTCACCCTAGTGATCCGGCCACGCCCGTGCCGGGTACCGGGACGAGCCGATACCCCGCACCAGCGTGGGCCGACTATCCGAACGATCCGGTGTCGGGCCGTGCGGGCGCCAGGTGCCAGGCCCCGCAGTTCTGCGTCGAGAAGGCCACGTCGGTCGCCTTGATCTCCACCGTGATCGACCGCAGCCGGGTGAAGTCGCTGGCGATGATGTAGAAGTTGGGGTCCGCGTAGTCCTCGGGGGTCTGGACCTTCCACAGCCGCCGCCAGAAGCAGCCCGCGGGGGCCGGATCCATCGTCCCGTCGCCGATATAGGTGCCCGGCTTGATATCCACATTGACCAAATAGGTGCCGTCGACGGTGATATCGGTGGCCGGTTCGGCCGCCGCAATTCCCGACGCCGCCATTGTCAGCGCGGAAGCGAATGCTCCCGTCGCTACGAGCGCGCCTGCACGCACGATGTTCCTCCCTGAGCAGTTCACTGCACCGCACGGTTCCCGTCGTACGGTGTCGGGCGATCCCCGCGTCTCCCGGGGAGGGGTTTATCAGAAATTCCGGTCTGTTTTCGGGAAATCGGGCGATTCCTGGGAATTCACAAAGATGCGATGCTCTTTCGGCCTCCAGCGCGATATTCAGTCATGGGAAGAGTTCGCCCGGTCATGACCGGATGCGCTGGACACTGTGCCCGGCTGTGTACCGACTCCGGGCTCGCGGCCGTCCTCGCCGCCGATCGCGGTCTGCTGCACTGGCGGGCCATGAGTCGCCTAGGCGATCCGGGTCTGGCCGAGCACGCCGTGCAGGAAACCCTGCTGCGGGCGTGGCGGGCCTGCGCGAGCTATGACCCCGACCGGGGCAGCGTGCGCACCTGGCTGCTCACCATCGAACGCAATGTGCTTATCGACATCGCCCGCTTCCGGGCCGCGCGCCCCGGCGACACCTGCTGGGACGAGATCGGCGAACAGGCCGAGAACAGATGCGCCCGGCCCGACTTCACCGAGGACCTGACCGACGGCCTGCTGGTCGCCGAGCTGCTCGCGCAGCTGCCCGCTCCGCAGCGCGACGCCGTCGTCCAGGTCATCCTGCGCGACCGCGCCTACCAGGATGTGGCCGCTGATCTGGGCATTCCGGTCGGCACCGTGAAAACTCGCGTGCACTACGCGCTGCGGTCGCTGCGGCGAGTACCGCTGAGCGCGTAATCGGGTGAACCAACCGACCCTTCCCATACGTCGAACAAGCAGTGGCCGAATCGCATCGGTCCGGCCCCGAGCGAGGAGTTTCCGATGACCGACACCACCGCCGGCCCCGGCGGATTCCGCCTCGACCGGCGCACCGCGCTGGCCACCACCGCCGTCGCCGCCACCGCGCTCGCCGTGGTGGGCTGCGGCACCACATCCGACGGGCCCGCGTCCGCGGCGCCCAAAGCAGAGCCGGGCGGGCCGGATTCGAGACCCGCGAAGAAACTGGACGTATTGGCCAATACCTCCGACGTGCCGGTCGGCGGGGGTCTGATCACCGGTGGCACCGTCATCACCCAGCCGTCCGCGGGGTCGTTCCTGGGCTTCTCGTCCGTCTGTACACACCTGGGCTGCAACGTGAATTCGGTATCCGGCGGCCTGATCCGATGCCCGTGCCACGGCAGTACCTTCAATCTGGACGGATCGGTCGCGAGCGGGCCCGCGCCGCGGGCGCTGGACGCCCGCGCCATTCGGGTCGACGGGGACCAGATCGTCTCGGCCTGACCAGCCATTTTCGTCCGTGCGGTTCGACGCCGAGGGCTTGCGTCGAGCCGCTCAGGCGCGTCGTCCGGGCGGGACACGCGGGGTGGGGGATAGTTGGCGCTGTGGTCGTTTGCCATTGCGCCCGGTAGTGCTCCGGATCCGGGCATTTCGGTCGTTTGACCACTGGTAACGGTTCCGTCACGATGCTTGCCAGGTAGTAACTGGTGTTGCAAGAGTGAGCTGCTGGGTCTGGTGTTACTAGTGGGAAGGGAGGGGCGCTCCGCCCGAGCGCCGCCGCTTATGAAACGAAGCATCACCAAGTCCGGAATTTGCACGGTCGTCACCGCGGCGGCCATCACCACCGTGGCCGGGATCGTTCCGGTCGCCGCGCTGGCCGCGCCGGCGCTACCCGAACTACCCCAGAAGCTGGCCGGAAAGACCATCTTCCTGGACCCGGGCCATCAGGGGCCCAATCACAGTCAGGACACCGACAAACAGGTCAGTGACGGTCGCGGCGGCACCAAGGCGTGCCAGACCTCCGGCATGACCACCCTGCACGGCATCGCCGAGCACACCATCACCTGGAACGTCGCGCAGCTGGTCCGCACCTCGCTCGAGGGCCTGGGCGCGCACGTGGTCATGAGCCGCCCGGACGACACCGGCTGGGGCGGCTGCATCGACGAACGGGCCAAGGCCGCCAACGCCTCCGGCGCGGACGTCGCCGTCAGCATCCACGCCGACAGCGGGCCCGCCGACGGCAAGGGCTTCCACCTCATCGTGCCGCAGCTGCCGGTCCCCGACGCCAAGGTCAACGAGGTGCAGTCCGGTGCGGGCCTGGCCGCCAGCAAGGCCATGCGCGACACCTACCTGCAAAGCGGGTACCAGGCCGCCACCTACAACGGCGCCGCCGAGGGACTCCAAACCCGTTCCGACGTGGCGGGTCCCGCGCTGACCCTGGTGCCGGACGTCTTCCTCGAAATGGGCAACGGCGCCAACGCCGAGGACGCCCAGCAGCTGGAAACCCCGGAGGGACAGCTCAAGCACGCGGTCACCATCACCACCGGGATCGCGTCCTACCTGCTCGGCGTGCCGGTGCCCGCAGCCACCGACAAGCCGGCGGAGAAGGCTGCCGAGCCGGGAACCCAGTCGGCGCAACAGCTTCCGGCGCAGGGTCCGGCTCCCGAGGCGTCGCTGGCCCCGCAGGCCGCGGTTCCGGTTCCCGAGGCCACTGTCCCGCAGGCTTCGGCCGTCGTGCCCGAGGCCGTGGCTCCGCAGGCCCCGGCAGCGGCCCCGGAGCCGACTCCCGAAGCCGTTGCACCGCACGCTCCCGCGGCGGTAGTGCCGCAGGTTCCGGCGGTTGTCATTCCGGCGAAGGCTCCGCACTCGCCGACTCCGACTGCTCCGGCGGCTCCGGCGGCTCCGGCCCAGCCCGGGACGAGTCAGTCTCAGCCCGGGACGAGTCAGGCCCAGCCTGGGACGAGTCAGGCCCAGCCTGGGACGAGTCAGGTTCAGCCGGGGACGAGTCAGGCCCAGCCTGGGACGAGTCAGGTTCAGCCGGGGACGAGTCAGGCCCAGCCCGGGCAGACTCCGGCGCTCCCGGCGCAGAACCCCGGCGCGCCCGGTACCGGTCAGGCGCAACAGAATCCGGCGCAGCAGCCGGGTGCGGCGGTGCTCGAAGAAGGGCTCCAGGTCTTCCAGCAGCTCGCCGATCAGTTCCTGAACAACTGGCAGCACGCGCAGACTCCGCCGCAGCCGGGCATCCAGCAGCGGACCGTGCCGCAGCCGGGAACCACCCAGCCGCAGAACGGAACTCAGCCGCCGGCCGCGCAGACCAAGCCCGCCACCCCGGCGGTGCGGGCGATCGCGGATCTCCGCGCACCCGTGCGGCAATCGCCGAGCACCCCTGGCGGTCAGGGGAATTCGGCGGCGCCGGGCGGCCTCGGGACCCAGTCGACCCCGGGCGCGCAGGCTCCCGGTACCGACAAGAACTCCAAGTCCGGCAGTCTGGGCGCGGGGGGCGTGGGCTCGCTGGTGCAGATGGCCGCGAAGTTGTTCGGCCCGCTGGCCACGATGCTCACCGGTGACTCGGGTCTGGGTGCGGACCTGATCAACCTGGCCTACAGCGTGGTCTCGGTGCTCAGCAATACGCTGTTCGGCTCGACCACCAAGTAGTCGAACAGATCGACGGAATCGCCCTCGCTCCGGATTCTCCGGTGCGGGGGCGATTCTCGTGGGTACGGAGACCGGGCGTACCGGGTGGCCTCGGCCGTCGCGTTTCCGGCGAATGGGTGAGTTCGGGCGAACATCTCGCGATCGGAATGTGCGCGGCGGGTTTTCGTGATCGCCCGCCTGGACAACACGGTTGTCGACGCTCTGCGGCGCACGTGCGGACAATCGCGTGTCCGGTGGTTGGCAAGCATCCGGCGCAGGAGTTGCATGAATTCGGGTCGAGTTCGACGGCCGTGCGAACGCTCGGCCCGATGGACTCGTCGATCGAGGTGGATGATGGCGTTCGGTGTGGGGTTGAGTATCGGCACGGTCAACACGGTCTGCTCCACGGCGGCCGATCGAACCGGAAAGCTGCCGCCCGGCCGTCGAGGCATTCCTCCGGCCACTTGGCGCACCACCCTCACCTTCGACAGTTCCGGGACCGCCCGCGTCGGTCGCATTCCCCGCCACGGCCGCGTCATCACCGATTTCGCCGATCTCGGCCAGCGCGGCGCGCCGATGGCGCGGGTCGGGCACCGGGCGCTCTCGGCCGCGGATCTGGTGGCCACCGTGGCCTACAGCGTGCTCGCGGAGGTGCTGGGCAAACCCCCGGCCGGGGCGCTCGACCACGGGCAGACTGGTATCGCGGTGACCCATCCGGCCGGTTACTCCGCTCATCTGATCGCCGATCTGCGCACCGCCCTGGACGGCGTGGGCCTCGACCGGGCCACCCTGGTGGCCGAGCCGATCGCGGCCGCGTCCTGGCTGGCCGCCGAACGCGGGCCGCTCACACCGGGATTGGCGCTGGTCTACGACCTCGGCGGGGCGGGGCTGGACGTCACGCTGCTGCGCGTCGGTATGGGCGCGCCCCGCAACCCGATCGTCGGCATGCCGCTGCACTCGGCCGATTACGGCGGCCGGGCCTTCGGTGACGTGGTGGCGCGCACACTGCGGCGCACCGCGGGCTCGCCGGTGGTGCCGCGCGGGCTGTCGGACGCGGACTCCGGGGAACTGCGCGCCGACCACATTCGCCGATCGCTCGCCCTGGTCTACAAGTGCCTCCGGATCGCGGACGTCACCATGGCCGACGTGGATCGGATCCTGGTGGTCGGCGGTGCCGCGCGGCCGCCCGAGGTGGCTCAGGTGCTGGCCGAGGAGCTGGCCCGTCCCGTGGTCGTGTCCTCCGACCCGGAACGGACCGTCGCCGACGGCGCGGCCATCGCTGCCCGCCAGGGTTTGCTGGCCCAGGAGTCGGCACGTCATCGTCATCATCCGCTGACCGGTCTCTTCCGGCGTGTCACCCGGGTGGCCGCGCTCTGACGGGGTCCGCGGCGCTCTGAAGTGATCATTTGTCCTGCTACTCGTGAGTTCGCCCGCGTACCGCGTGTGCAGGCGTGCTAACTCGTGCAAGCATCTTGCGAACCGTTGTTGACGCCTCTCCGGTTTGGTGTAACTATTGGGTACACATAACGCCACTGACTGGAGAGGTGACGACGATGTCTCCGACCACGACCCCCCTTGACGACCCCGTGGTTGCCGAAGCTCAGGAGTACGCCGACAAGCTGCTGCTGCTCTCGGAAGGGTCGGTGAACAAGCACTTCGACCCCTACGAGGACATCGACTGGGACAACCCGGACTTCGATTCCAACGCCCGCCCCGAGCGCTGGATCCTGCCGGAGTCCGCGGACCCGCTGGGCCGCCACGACTGGTACCAGTCGCTGACGGTGGAGCAGCAGATCGCGGTCGGCAAGTACCGCCAGGCCAATATCGCCAAGGTCGGCCTGCAGTTCGAGTCCATCCTGATCAGCGGCATGGTCAACCACACCTTCTCGCTGCCCAACGGTGACGCGGAATTCCGCTACTGCACCCACGAGATGGCCGAGGAACTCAACCACACCCTGATGTTCCAGGAGATGGTGAACCGCATCGGCGTGGACGTCCCGGGCATGGGCCCGCTCGTCCGCCAGCTGCGCCTGCTCGGCGTGCCCGTCGCGGTCGCCTTCCCGAACCTGTTCTTCATGGCGGTGCTCGCCGGCGAGGAGCCGATCGACCACATCCAGAAGCAGATCCTGCGCTCGGGCGAGGAAGTGCACCCGATCATGCGCGGCGTGATGAGCATCCACGTCGCCGAGGAAGCCCGCCACATCTCCTTCGCGCACGAGTTCCTCAAGCACCACGTGCCGGAGCGCAACGCGGCCGAGCGCTTCATCCTCTCGATCGCCATGCCCGTCATCATGTTTATCCTGGGCCGGTCCATCGCGACCCCGCCGAAGAAGTTCTTCCAGGAGTTCGACATCCCCGAGAAGGTCCGCAAGGAGCTGTTCTACGGCTCCAAGGAGGCCAAGCAGGTCTTCGCCGACTACTTCATCGATGTGCGGGCCCTCGCCGACGAGATCGGTCTGATGAACCCGATCTCCAAGCGGGTCTGGAAGCTGCTCGGCATCTCCGGCCCGGCGTCGCGCTACCGCTCGGAGCCCATTCGCTCCGGCAAGGTCGCGTAGGAAGGGGACGTACAGTGCCGTACGTTGTCACTCAATCCTGTTGCAGCGACGCCTCGTGCGTCTACGCCTGCCCGGTCAACTGCATCCATCCGACTCCCGACGAGCCGGACTTCCTGACCGCGGAAATGCTCTACGTCGACCCCCAGGCCTGTGTGGACTGCGGGGCGTGCGCGACCGCCTGCCCGGTGGACGCCATCACCTCGTCGAAGAAGCTGACCGCGGAGCAGCTGCCGTTCATCGAGATCAACGCCGACTTCTACCGGCAGGAACGGCCGCGGCCGCTGCTGGCCATGCCGATTCCCGCGGCCGAGGTCAAGCCCGGTCGGGAACCGTTGCGGGTGGCCGTCATCGGCTCCGGACCCTCGGCCATGTACGCCGCCGACGAGCTGCTCACCCAGCCCGGCGTGTCGGTGACCGTGTTCGACAAGGTGACCACGCCCTACGGTCTGGCCCGCTTCGGCGTCGCGCCCGACCACACCAAGACCCGCCAGGTCGGCGAGCTGTTCGATGTGATCTCCGCGCAGCCCGGCTTCGGCTCGTACCTGAACGTGAATGTGGGCGAGCACGTTTCGCACGAGGAACTGCTGGCGCACCACCACGCGGTGATCTACGCCGTCGGCGCGTCCTCGGACCGCAAGCTCGGGATCCCGGGCGAGGGGCTGCCCGGCAGCACCTCCGCCACCGACTTCGTGGCCTGGTACAACGGCCACCCCGACCAGGCGGGCCGGTTCTTCGACCTGTCGGCGCGGCGCGCGGTGATCGTGGGCAACGGCAATGTGGCGCTGGATGTGGCGCGCATCCTGACCACCGATCCGGAACTGCTGGCCGGCACCGATGTGTCGCAGCGGGCGCTGAACACGCTGCGGCGCAGCAATATCGAAGAGGTCGTGATCCTCGGGCGGCGCGGGCCGGCCGAATCCGCCTTCACCGTGCCGGAATTCGTGGGCCTGCTGGGCGCCGATGTCGACATCGTGGTGGAGGGCGAGCTGCCGCCGATCGTCGAGGGCATGTCGCAGAAGGTCGAGCACAAGCTGAAGCTGTTGCACGGCTTGGCCGATCGGCCGGTGGGCGGACGCAAGCGGATCGTTTTCCGGTACCTGTCGGCGCCGGTGACCATCGCGGGCGTGGACCGGGTGACCGGGGTCGAGGTGGTGCGCAACGAGCTCGTCACCGGCGACAACGGTGCGGTGCACGCGGTTCCGACCGAGGATGTCGAGACCCTCGACGCCGGACTGGTGCTGACCTCGGTGGGTTACCGCGGTGTGGCGCTGCCGGGCGTGCCGTTCGACGAGCGGGCCGGGATCATCCCGAACCTGGACGGACGGGTGCTCGAGGAGTCCGGCGGCGCGGTGGTGTCCGGCGCGTACGTGACCGGCTGGATCAAGCGCGGCCCGACCGGATTCATCGGGACCAACAAGTCCTGCGCGCAGCAGACGGTGCGCCAGCTGGTGGACGACTTCAATGCCGGGCGGCTGCCCCGGCCCGCCCGCGGCGCGGGCGATTTCGACCGGCTCGTCGGTGAGCGGCAGCCGCACGCCATCCGTGGTGGCGCGGTCAACCGGCCCCGGCGCAAGCTGCCCCTGATGGTGCGTCGCTGACCCCACCCCTGTCGGCGTCGTCCCTTGGAAGGCCGCCGCACGCAACCCCTGTGCGTGCGGCGGCCTTCGTCATGTCCGGCCCGCCGGGCGGTCCGCCGCGACTTTTTGTGCCGGGCAACGTATCCGGCGTCGCCGCGGCCGCGAATCTCGGGGGTCTGTGCGAACGCCGGCCGACGCCATCGAGCCGCTGTACCGATGGTGTTGTGCGAGTTGTAATACCGCGTTTGCTTGCGGCGACATCTCCGGTAGTAGAGGAGATCTCGTCGTGCATCACGGACGGCACGGCGGCCTGCGTGGGGTATTCGGGTTCAGCTACCGACCAGTGATCGGTAATCCGCCCTTCCATACCGACGATGCGGTTTTGTTTTTCGGACACTACTCGCCTACCGGTCGGTATGAATTTAATGTTCGCTGCGGTGTAGCCATCACCGAAGACTGTTCGGTTGCCTTTGCGAGGTAGTTGGATTCGATCTTGCTGCGGCAGTTTCCTGACCAGTAGATTCGCCAACTTCGCTACTGGGCGAGAAATCTTCGCTCCCGATTCGATATTCAATGCCCGCAAACGCGAGCTAACCTGAACGCGCTGTTTGGAAAACGACCGCGACCACATGGTTGGTACGCCTGATGGGCCGTGGTCTCGGTGCGTTGACGGGATAGCAATGACAGTTGGCTTTGGCATGAGCATCGGCACAGTGAACTCTGTATGGGCCACCACGGCCGGTGAAAGGAACCGACCCGCCGTGCGGGTTCGTCGGACCGCTGTCACCTTCGACAGCGCCGGCGGCCCGCAGATCGGGGGGGTTCCCCGGTTCGCGCCGGTGGTCACCGACTTCGCCGACCTCACGGCCGATCCCGACCCGGTGGTCATCGGGGGCCGCATCTGGTCGCCCGCGGACCTCATCGCGGCGGTGGTGAACGGGCTGATCGAATCCCATGCGCCCGAAGCGCCCGCCGTAACCACGTATCCCGCTTGCTATTCGGACAAACTCGTCACCCGCATCCGGCGGGCGCTGGACTGGTCCGGCGCGGCGGACGTCACCCTGATGCCCGAACCGGTCGCCGCCGTCGAATGGCTCGACGAGGAATACGGCCTCTCCGAGAACGGGATCACCCTGGTCTACGACCTCGGCGGCAACAGCCTCGATCTGGCCGTGGTGCGCACCGAATCCGAGGTGGAGGAGCGCGGCATCCTCGGCCGCGCCGAACGGTCGTACGACTTCGGCGGGCGGCCGCTGGGCGCACTGCTGGCCAAGTACGCGCGCAGCATCGCGCCCGGCGCGACCGAGCCCGTCTCGGCCGTGGTGCCCGCCTCCGACACGAACCGGCTGCGCAGCTGGCACATTCGCAATTCGCTACGCCTGGTCCGATCCGTCGTGCACCGGGCCGGGCTGCACATGGAGGAGATCGACCGGGTGCTGCTGATCGGCGGCGCGGCGCGGCCCCCCGAGGTGGCGCGCGTGCTGTCCGATCTGGGCCGCCCGGTCGTCATGTCGCCCGATCCCGCGCACACCGCCGCCGTCGGCGCGGCCATCGCCGCCTTTCGCAGCGTCGATACCGGTTCTGCCATCGGGCGCTACGCCCCTCGCGCCGCCGTGATCTCCGGCGCCGCAGTCGCTTCCGCGCTCGCCATGTCCGCCGCCACCGTGCTCGGCGGACCCGTCGCCGGGCCGCCCGGAATGCAGGCTGCCCCCGAACCCACCGACCCGCCCGCCGGCACCTCGGCCCTCGGCGGCGGGGACGTCAGGGTCCTCGACGAAGCCGCCGCCCCCGCGGGCACCCGCTCTCACGCCGTTGCCACCGTCGCCGCCGTGCGCAGCTACGCGCCGCAGGCCCCGACGGTCACCTCCACCTGGTACAACGGCCGCCCCGTCGACACCACCGGCGGCGGCAGCCACTGCGAGACCCGCGCCCTGACCCTGGCCAATCCCGCTGTCACCTACGCGAACCCGGCCCAGTTCACCAACCCGCTCCCGTTCCAGAACCCCGTCCTCGCGGGCTGGACCATCGGCGGCTACGTCGGCCAGACCCCCAAAGTCAGGATCCCCGGCACCCTTCCCGGCGCAACCCAGCCCGGTACCGGCCAGCCCGGTACCGGCCAGCCCGGGACGACTCAGCCCGGGACGACGCAGCCGGGCACCGGCCAGCCGGGTACGACTCAGCCGGGCACGACACAACCCGGCGGAACCCAGCCCGGCGCAGGTCAACCCGGCAGCGGCCAGCCCGGCACGAGCCATCCCGGTGCGGGCCAGCCGGGTTCGGGCCAGCCCGGCGGCACGACTCCCGGCGGTGCCACAGGCGGCCCCGGTGGCGGCACCGGTAGCCCCGGCACCTCGACGCCCGGCGGAACCGACGGAACCACCACGGGTGGTACGACATCCGGCGGCGGTGCCTCGGCAGGGGGCGGCGCGACCGGCGACTCCGCCGGCGCGAACGCCGGCGGTGCCTCACCCGGCTCCAACGGTGGAGGCACAAATCCCGGTGGCTCGAACCCCGGCGGTTCCAACCCCGGCGGCTCGAACCCCGGTGGCTCGAATCCTGGCGGTTCCAACCCTGGCGGCTCGAACCCCGGCGGTTCCAACCCGGGTGGTTCCAACCCCGGTGGCTCGAACGTGGGCGGTTCCAACCCCGGTGGCTCCAATGCGGGCGGCTCGAACCCTGGCGGTTCCAACCAGGGCGGTTCGAAGCCCGGCGGGGCCAATGGTGGCGCTGGAACCGGCGGCGGCACAGCATCTCCCGGCGGCTCCGAGGGCGGCGCGACGGGTGGCGATTCCCAGGGTGGCGCGACCGGTGGCGGTTCCCAGGGCGGCGGCTCGTCCAAGGGTGGCACGCGCGGTTCTTCGACCGGCGGCAGCCACGGTGGCGGTATGGGCGGCGGAGCTGGTGGCGGTATGGGCGGCGGCGGTGGGGCCGGTGGAGGCGGCAAGGGTGGTGGCGGTGGCAAACGCTGACCCCTTGCGGCAGTGCGCTTTCCGCCCGCTCGGGCGGGGCTCGGCGCGGGCGTCGGATCGATCGCGGGCCTCGGGGCCGCGGGGTCCGGCGCGGCCCGCCGGTTCGGCGTCGTTGGCGGCGTTGGCTTTCGGTCTGGCTCTCACCAGGCGCGTTGTCCCGCGCGCCGGTGCGGGTGGCGGGGGAGATCGGGCGGTGGCGTCCCACCATCCGCCGGCTTCCCATGGTGACGCAGGCGGGGGCGGGACCGACCGGCCCGCCCCGCCTCGTCCCGTCGAGTGAGGGGAATCCCTCGCGTGGACCGGTGTCAGGGGGCGGGGATCTGCGGGCTTCGCGGCCCTGACACCAGAGTGACCGGCCCACCACGCGTTCCAGTGCCCGGACGCGGTGGTGGGCCTGTCGCATGTGCGCGGCAGGTCAGCGGGCGGTGAAGCCGCCGTCGACGGCGAGAGCCGCGCCGGTGATGAACGACGCCTCGTCGCTGAGGAGATAGGCGCAGAAGGCGGCGATCTCGTCGGGGCGGGCGATGCGTCCGAGCGGGTGCAGGGCGGCGATGGCGGCCTCGCCTTCGGGGGTGGCGCCCATGGAATTCCGGAAGGCGGGGGTGTCGACCGCGCCCGAGACCAGGGCATTGACCCGGATGGACCGGTCCGCTGCTTCCAGGGCGACGGCGCGGGTCAGGCCCACCACCCCGTGTTTGGCGGCCACATACGGCGCGACCTGCGCCATCCCGACCACACCCAGGTTGGAGGCGTTGTTGAGGATCGCGCCCCCGCCGGTGGCCGCGAGCGCCGGAACCTGGTGGCGCAGGCCGTGATAGACGGCGGTCAGGTTCAGTTCGAGGTCGGCGCGCCAGCCCGCCGCGTCGATGTCCTGCACCGGGCCGAAGGCGTTGACCGCGCCCGCGTTGTTGAAAGCCCCGTCCAGGCGGCCGAATTCGGTGATCGCCGCGGCGGTGAGCCGTTCCACGTCGGCGTCGACGGTGACGTCGGTGGGCACGAACAGCGCCCGTCCGCCGGCGGCGCGGATTTCCTCGGCCATGCGGTCGCCGGCTTCCTTGCCGCGTGCGCCGAGCACGACGGCCCCGCCCTCGGCGGCGATCCGCCGGGCCACGGCCGCACCGACTCCCGAGGTGGCACCGGTGATCAGGACGACCTTGGATTCGAACCGGGTCATGACTGTGTCTCCTTGCGGTAGAGCGGATTTCGTTGACATGTCATAGTCAACGCCGCGCGGAGACCAGTCGCTGGCGGAAAACAGCCGTCACGCTTGATGCGTCATGTATTGGGAATTCAGGCGGGCGCGAGCAGATCGGGCAGCTCGTCGAGGCTGTCGATGACCGTCGCCCGGGCCGCGTCCGGCAGCTCCGCGGTCAGATAGCCCCACGGCCCGCGCCGGATCAGCACCGGCCGCATGCCCGCCGCCAGCACCGGCAGCACATCGTTGTCGACGCGGTCGCCGACGTAGCAGATCTCGCCGGGCTCGACCCCCGCCACCTCCGCGACCTTGGCGAAGAACTCGGGGTCCGGCTTCTCCAGCTCCCACTCGGCCGAGGTGTAGACCGCGTCCACCGGCAGGTCCATGCGCTCGAGAGCCGACTTCGCCTGCGGCGGCTGGTTTCCCGCGATGATCACGGTGATCCCGCGCCGCTGCAGTTCGCGCAGCGCGCGGTGCACGTCGGGGTAGAGGTCGTCGGCGTCGAAGTTGTTGCGCAGGCTCGCGGGTTCCTCGGCGGCCCAGGCCACTTGCTCGGCATCCAGGTCGAGGTCGGGCCGAAACAGGGCGAAGGCGTCGGTGAGGGGACGTCCGGTGGCCGCCATACCGCCGATGACGCCG
This sequence comes from Nocardia sp. NPDC005746, assembly GCF_040630785.1. Lineage (NCBI taxonomy): Bacteria > Bacillati > Actinomycetota > Actinomycetes > Mycobacteriales > Nocardiaceae > Nocardia > Nocardia sp. NPDC005746. The sequence continues at coordinate 258,267 of NZ_JBEXYE010000004.1, read as the reverse complement.
AGGAACGCGAAGCGGGGCACGCCGAGCCGGTCGGCCCAGCGGCACCAGATGCGCGTCTCGTCGATCAGCGTCTCGCCCACATCGAATACCGCAGCCTTGATCATTCGCCCAGCGTATCGGGCGGGGGATCAGCGCCGGGCGTTGAGGAAGCCGATGGCGGTCGCGCCCCACCAGCAGACCTGCGACGCCATCCCGGTGGCCGCGCCCCACGCCAGCAGCCGCGCGGTCAAGGGAGCATCGCCGCGCGCGGTGAGTCTGCGATTGAGCGAGTAGGCCTGAATTCCATTGAGCGTCAGCGCCAGGACCAGCGCCAGCTTGGTGCGGGTCATCGTGGACGAGAGGTCGGGTTCCAGCACGCAGCCGCTGGCCACCAGTCCGGCCAGGCCCAGCCAGATGGGGACGTGCAGACGGCTCACCGCGCGCAGCGCCGACGCGAGGTCGAGACGGCCCGCGGCCCAACGCAGTACGAACGAGTCGGCGGTGAGGACGCCGCCGAATCCCACCACCAGCGAGGCGAGGTGGACGAACACGCCGCCGTGGTGGACGGCCGGGCTCGCGGTGACGTGGGCGGCGATCCAGAGGGCGGCGGTCAGCGCGCCGGTGGCCAGCAGCGCGTACGCGGCCGTGATGCCCCAGGAGTCTTGCGGGATGCCCGCTGTCCCGGTGTGCTGCCGGGTGCCGCTGATCTGGAGCATGTCGAGCCTTCTATTAGGTAAGGAAATCCTAATTTACTGATCCCATCGGTGTGGTGGCAAGTCCACGACGATCACGCCACGGTCGACGTCGGGCACACTGGGGTGAGTTGTGCGCACAGGAGGGGAAGCCTGATGGACGCCAGAATCCGGGGGACGGTCATGCCGGTGCTCGAGGTCGCCCTCGACCCCGGCGACAGCCTCGTCGCCGAAGCGGGCCAGCTGTCGTGGATGACCGAGAGCATCCGCCTCAACACCTCCACCCGGGCCGCGGCCGGCGGCGTCTTCGGCGCGGTCCGCCGGGCCATGGCCGGGGCGGGCCTGTTCATGACCGAGTACACCGCGCACCGCCGGTCGGGCAGCGTGTCCTTCGCGGCGAAACTCCCCGGCCAGATCCTGCCCGTGCGGATCGGAAAGGACCGCGAATACCTGGTCCACCGGCACGGATTCCTCTGCGCCGCGGGCGATGTCCGGGTGGCCCTGAGCTTCCAGCGGCGCCTGGGCGCGGGCATCTTCGGCGGCAGCGGCTTCACCCTGCAGCGGCTCAGCGGCGAGGGCTACGCCTGGGTGGAGCTCTCCGGCGAGGTCATCACCTACGACCTGGCCCCGGGCGAGACCCTGCGCGTCCACCCCGGCCACGTCGGATTGTTCGACGCCTCGGTCGATTTCGACATCACCATGATGAAGGGCATCCGCAATGTCCTCTTCGGCGGCGACGGCCTGTTCCTCGCCGCCCTCACCGGTCCCGGCCGAGTCTGGCTGCAATCGCTCACCATCACCAACCTCGCCCACTCCCTCATCCCGTACCTGCCGTTCCCCGAACCCGGAAACCAAACCCGTTGAGCAGAGCGCAGCTTCGAGTGAAGTCGTGGGGCAAGGTGCTGGCGTGCGCTGTGCTCGGAGTGTCGCTGGCTGTTCCCGTGGCATGCGACACGGTGCGCGACGAGATCTCCGAAGCACTGGTCGGGCCCCCTTTCGAACCGGGAGCGGTCACCTTCGTCTCCGATGCCGAGGGCTGGCTGAGAGGTGCGCAGGGCTACTGCGGCACCAAGTGCGACAGGCTCTTCCACACGGTGGATGGCGGCCGGAACTGGGAACCGGTGACGGCGCCGGCATTCGACTACGAGTGGTTCGGAATCGCCGATGCTCGTAACTGGTTCGCCCTGCGGTGGCCCGACACGTACGGAGCCCAGGAGCTGGAACTGTGGTGGTCACACGACGGGGGAAGCCATTGGTCGCGAGTGCGGCTGCCCGGGGACGTCGAACTTCCCGCATTCGGTGTGCGAGCGGTGATCGCCGACGGCACCGTGCGGGTGGTGGCCTTCGACGGGCGCACCGGCGAGGCCCGGATGGTCAGCAGCCCGGTCGGCGCGGACGATTTCACCGCGACACCGCGCTTCCCGGTCGTGGAGGGACGCGGCCGGGATTCGTCGATCACCGTGGATTTCACTGTGGTGCAGGCCGGATCGACGAGCTGGTTCGCGGGGGTGGTCAGTACGCCCGCGCGCGGCGCGTCGAAATGGGTGGGGGCTCGGGTGGTCGACGGCAGATGGTCGTCATTCCCGTTGCCGTGCGTCAGCGTCAACAGGCCGGAACTGGCCGCGATCTCGGCCACTGAACTGGCGATCTCGTGTGACCCCACGGGTGAGGTGGACTCGCGGCAAGGGGAGCATCACCTGTACGTGTCCACCGATGCCGGTGACACCTTCACCGATCTCGGGGCGCTAGCACCTCGGGGCAAGTACGCCACGCTGATCGGGGCGGGCACCACCGGGGATCTGGTCGTCGCGGTGCCGACCGGCGAACCCGGCGCTCCGACCGCTCTGCGCACCTCCCACGACGGTGGCCGCACGTGGGCGCAAACGCTGAACCCGCCGGCGCCGAAGGGGATGTCGGTCAGCGGGGCCCCCGCACAAGGCGAGTTCTTCACGCCCGCCACCGGTTATGCCCGCCTGAGCTACGTCGGGGAGGCGCCGGACGGTATGGACATCCTGTACTTGACCCGCGACGGCGGAGACACGTGGGACCGCGTCGCCCTCGACTGACGGTCGGGGGCTTCGGGATTCGGTCAGGCGGTGAGTTCGAGCGGGAGCGCGGCGGTGGCGTAGCGGTCCAATGCCACTTCGGCCAGTAGCGGGTGCGCGCCGATCGTCTCGGCGTGCCGGACCAGCGGCAGCGCCTCGCGCAGGCGGTCGGTGAGCAGGCCCGGGGCCAGGAACCAGGGGGCGACCAGGATGCGTTCGGCGCCGCGTGACCGCAGGCGGGCGAAAGCCTTGTCGACCGTGGGTTGTGTGGTGGCGAAACAGATTTCGGTGTCCCAGCCGGTCATGGCGGTGAGCAGTCGCGCCACGTCACCGGTACGGGTGTTGGCGATCGCGGAGGTCGAGCCGACGGCGGCGACGGCGATGCCCCAGCGCGGACCGGCCGTGCGGCGCAGCCGCCCGGTCGAGGCCTCGCTGACGGCGGCGGGCCGGAAGTCGGTGCCCGCGGCCATGGCCGCCACGATGCGATCGCGCAGGGCGATGATCAGATGCGGATCGGGCCCCAGCACCTCGGCCTGGGTCAGCCGCAGCTGCGGATGCCGGTCGCGCGCGGCGTCCAGCAGGCCGGGCAGATCCACCCGCGCGTGAAACGCGTTGCCCAGCAGCAACGGCACCACCACGGCGTGCGCATGCCCATCGGCCGCAACGGCATCGATGACCTGATCCACCGACGGCGTGCTCAGATCCAGGAACGCCAGCCGCACATCGAGATCCGGCCGCTGCGCCGCGATCCGCGCCACCACGTCCCGCATGGTCGCGGCCGAGCGAGGGTCACGGCTGCCGTGCGCCACCGCGATCAGCGCGGGCGCGTGCTCGACGCGGAAGGGCGACGCCGCCCCGCCGCGCACGGTCACCATGGTGCCGAGCGCCGAATCGGTCACGATGCGCGGTGCCGGACCATCCGCTGTGTGCCTGGGCGCGCCGGGCACGGTGTGGAGCGCCGAACCGGGTGCGGTGTCCGGGGCCGGGCCGAGGGCGTTGTGCGGGGCCGAACCGCCCGGCGAGACGGCCGGAACTGCGCCGTTGCCGGGCGGATTCATGTCAGGCTCCGACTTCGACCGCGGTCAGCGCGTCGCCGACCAGGCCCGCGGCCAGGGTGTTGCCGCCCGCGGGATCGATCAGCAGGAACGAGCCGGTGTGGCGGTTGACGCTGTAGTCGTCGGCCACGATCGGGTCGGCCACGCGCACCGAGATGCGGCCGATGTCGTTGAGCGACAGCGACTCCGGGTTGGGGTCGGCGGCCAGGTGCTGCTCGTCGAACCGCTCGATGAGCGCGCCGACGATGGCCTGGGTAGTGCGGGTGCCGTGCTTGAGCAGCAGGCGCGCGCCCGGGCGCAGCGGCTTGTCGCCGAGCCAGCAGACGGTGGCGTCGAAGGCGTCGATCGGCTCGGGAGCGCCCTGGGCGGCGGCGATCACGTCACCGCGCGAGACGTCCACGTCGTCGGCCAGCACCAGGGTGACGCTGCGGCCCGGCTGCGCCGAGGCGAGTTCACCATTGGGGGTGTCGATGCGCTCGACGGTGGTGCGGGTGCCGGAGGGCAGCACCACGACCTCGTCGCCCTTGGACACCAGGCCCGCCGCGACCTGACCCGCGTAGCCGCGGTAGTCGGGGTATTCGGCGGTGCGGGGCCGGATCACGTACTGCACCGGGAAGCGCAGCCCGATCTCGTGGCGGCCGTGCACGTCCGCGTCCACCGGCACCGACTCCAGGTGCTCGATGAGCGAGGGACCGGTGTAGTACGGGGTGTTCTCCGAGCGCGAGGCGACATTGTCGCCGTGCAGCGCCGAGACCGGGATCTCCTGGATATCCTCGGGAGCCCAGCCGAGTTTGGCGGTCAGCTCACCGAATTCGGAGGTGATCTTCTCGAAGACGCCGGCCGGGTCGTCCACCAGGTCGATCTTGTTGACGGCCAGCACCAGCTTCGGCACGCCCAGCAGCGCCATGACGGCGGCGTGGCGGCGGGTCTGCTCGATGACACCCTTGCGGGCGTCGACCAGCAGGATCACCAGCTGCGCCGTCGACGCGCCCGACACGGTGTTGCGGGTGTACTGGACGTGGCCCGGGGTGTCGGCGAGCACGAAAGACCGCTGGGGCGTGGCGAAGTAGCGGTAGGCCACGTCGATGGTGATGCCCTGCTCGCGCTCGGCGCGCAGACCGTCCACCAGCAGCGACAGGTCCGGAGTCGACAGACCCTTGTCGACCGACGCGCGGGTGACAGCGTCGATCTGGTCCGCGAGCACGGACTTCGTGTCGTACAGCAGCCGGCCGACCAGGGTGGACTTGCCGTCGTCGACCGATCCGGCGGTGGCCAGTCTCAACAGGTCGGACATCAGAAGTAACCCTCTCGCTTGCGGTCTTCCATGGCGGCCTCGGAGACACGGTCGTCGCCTCGGGTCGCGCCACGTTCGGTGAGCCGGGACGCGGCGACCTCGGCGAGGATCGCGTCATTGTCGGCGGCGTCGGAAATGATGGCGCCGGTGGTGGATCCGTCGCCGACGGTGCGGTAGCGCACCGACTTGACCAGCAGCTCCTCACCCTCGGCCGGGCCGCCCCACACGCCGGGGGTCATCCACATGCCGTCACGCTGGTACACCGGGCGCTCGTGGGCGTAGTAGATGCTGGCCAGCTCCACGTCCTCGCGGGCGATGTAGCGCCAGATGTCGAGCTCGGTCCAGTTGGAGATGGGGAACACGCGCACGTGCTCGCCCGGAGCGTGGCGGCCGTTGTACAGGTTCCACAGCTCGGGACGCTGACGCTTGGGGTCCCAGCGGCCGAAGGCGTCGCGCAGCGAGAAGATGCGCTCCTTGGCGCGCGAACGCTCCTCGTCGCGGCGGCCGCCGCCGAACACCGCGTCGAAGCGGTTCTCGTTGATGGCGTCCAGCAGCGGGACGGTCTGCAACGGGTTGCGGATGCCGTCGGGGCGCTCGGTCAGGCGGCCGTCGGCGAGGTAGTCCTCGACCGAGGCGACATGCAGTCGCAGGCCGTACTTCTCGACCACCTTGTCGCGGAACGCGAGGACTTCGGGCAGGTTGTGCCCGGTGTCCACGTGCAGCAGCGCGAACGGCAGCGGCGCCGGCCAGAAGGCCTTGATCGCCAGGTGCAACAGGACGGTGGAGTCCTTGCCGCCGGAGAAGAGGATCACCGGCCGCTCGAATTCGCCTGCCACCTCACGGAAGATGTGGATGGACTCGGATTCGAGCGCGGCCAGGGTGTCGAATTCGGTCTCGAGTGTGGTCATGAGGCGTGCAACCCGCATTCGGTCTTGGCGAGCCCGGCCCAGCGGCCGGATCGCGCGTCGGATCCCGGTTCCGGCTTCCGCGTGCACGGAGCGCAACCGATGGAGGGATAGCCCTCTTCCACAAGGGGATTGACGAGAATGCCGTTGGCCTCGATGTAGGCCGCCATCTCGTCATCGGACCAGGCGGCGATCGGATTGATCTTCACCAGGCCGAAGCCCTCGTCGTAGGAGATGAGGGGTGCGTTGGCGCGAGTCGGCGCCTCCACTCGACGGATGCCGGTCACCCAGGCGTTGTATCCGACGAGGGACTTCTTCAGGGGGACCACCTTGCGCAGGCGGCAGCATTCGGCGGCGTCACGCGCGAACAGGTCCTTGCCGAGGAGCTGATCCTGTTCGGCGACAGTGGTTTCCGGCTGCACGTTCACGATGTTCACGCCGTAGACCAGCTCGACCGCGTCACGGGTGCCGATGGTCTCGGCGAAGTGGTAGCCGGTGTCGAGGAACAGCACGTCCACGCCGGAGCGGACCTGCGAGGCGAGCTGCACCAGGACGGCGTCCTGCATGTTCGACGCGACGATGTAGTTGGCGCCGAAGGTGTCCTCGGTCCACTGCAGCAGTTCCTGCGCGGTCGCGTTCGGACCCAGCTCGGCATTGCCCTTCTCGACGAGGGCGCGCAGCTCGGACTCGGCGAGTTTCGTTGTGGTCATTGATGTCTCTCCCAACTACCGCAGGTCTGCCTCATCGGCGCGGACAGCCCACACCGCGAAACGCTCACCCTCGTCACGGTTCTTGACGAAGTTGCGCACCACGCGCTCGATGTAGTCGCCCAGTTCCTCGCTGGTGACCTTGTGCTGGCGCAACTTCCGGCCGAAGCCGGAGTCGAGTCCCAGGCTGCCTCCGAGGTGAACCTGGAAGCCCTCGATCTGATTCCCGTCGCCGTCGTCGACGAGCTGGCCCTTGAAGCCGATGTCGGCGATCTGGGACCGGCCGCAGGAATTGGGGCAGCCGTTGATATTGATCGTGATCGGCACGTCGAGCTGCGCGTTGATGTCCGCGAGCCGCTGCTCCAGCTCCGGCGCGAGCACCTGCGAGCGCTTGCGGGTCTCGGTGAACGACAGCTTGCAGAACTCGATGCCACTGCACGCCAGCAGGTTCCGCCGCCAGATGGACGGACGGCCGTGCAGGCCCAGCGGTTCCAGCGCGTCGATCAGCTGCTCGACCTTGTCTTCGGGGACGTCGAGGACGATGAGCTTCTGATAGGGGGTGAAGCGCACCCGATCCGAACCGACCGCCTCGACGGCGTCGGCGACCTGGGTCAGGATGGTGCCCGACACGCGACCGGCGATAGGGGAGAAGCCGATGGCGTTGAGGCCGTTGCGCAGCTTCTGCACACCGATGTGGTCGATCGGGCGCTCCGGCTGCACCGGCGCGGGGCCGTCGATCAGCTTGCGCTTCAGGTACTCGTCCTCGAGCACCTGACGGAACTTCTCCACACCCCAGTCCTTGACCAGGAACTTGAGGCGGGCCTTGGTGCGCAGGCGGCGGTAGCCGTAGTCGCGGAACAGCGAGACGACCGCTTCCCACACGTCGGGAACCTCGTCGAGCGGCACCCACGCGCCGAGGCGCTGGGCCAGCATCGGGTTGGTGGACAGGCCGCCGCCGACCCACAGGTCCAGGCCGGGCCCGTGCTCGGGGTGAACGACGCCGACGAAGGCGACGTCGTTGATCTCGTGCACCACGTCCTGCTGGCCGGAGATGGCGGTCTTGAACTTGCGCGGCAGGTTGGAGTATTCCTTCTTGCCGATGTAGCGCTTGACGATCTCGTCGATGGCCGGGGTCGGGTCGAGGATCTCGGTGAGCGACTCACCGGCCAGCGGAGAGCCCAGCACGACACGCGGGCAGTCGCCGCACGCCTCGGTGGTCTGCAGGCCGACCGCTTCGAGGCGACGCCAGATCTCCGGCACGTTCTCGATCTCGATCCAGTGGTACTGGACGTTCTCGCGGTCGGACAGGTCGGCGGTGTCGCGGCCGAACTCGGTGGAGATGCCCGCGAGGGTGCGCAGCTGGGCGAGGTTCAGCGCGCCCGCGTCGCACCGCACCCGCATCATGAAGTAGCGGGCCTCGAGCAGGTCGATGTTCTCGTCGCCGGTGTAGGTGCCGTCGTAGCCCTGCTCGCGCTGGGTATAGAGACCCCACCAGCGCATGCGGCCGCGCAGATCGCTCTTGTCGATCGAGTCGAAACCCTGCTTCGAGTAGATGTTCTCGATGCGGGCGCGCACGTTGAGCGGGTTGTCGTCCTTCTTGGACTGCTCGTTGGCGTTGAGCGGCTCGCGGTAGCCGAGCGCCCACTGGCCCTCCGACTTGCGCTTCACCGGACGGGCCGTGCGCTCACGCCGGACGGGTTGTGCCGAATCGGGCACAGTCTGCGGCGTATCGGAACTGGTGGCGTCGGTGCTCGACGTCATGGGGGTCGCTCCTGAAGGTCTTGCGGGCAGGCGGGAGGGGCTGGCTCACGCCTCCGATATCAGAGAACCGGCTCTATACGGCGTCAGGCCGACGCCGGATTCCGGGAGAATGGGAGCCGATCTACCGGAGGCTTCCGGACAGACAGCTCGCGCTGCAGACACGCTTGAAGTCGACATGGCGACGCGCCACGAGTCGTACTCCAAGTCCAGTCATGTGGCTTATTGTGCCACGTCAGAAGGGTCGTTCCGACTGCCGGATCGAATTTTCCGCAGTTTTCCGGGAAATCCCCTGGATAGATTGTCCGATTTGTGACGGGCATCATAGATCAACGCCGAGCAAACCACTTGGACGGTTGACCTGAACGATTCGGTGTGAGTTCCTCGGCGATTCGGTGCGATTCTAGGACGCGCGATCGGCGTCGGCCTCGGTCAGGCGGGCCTTCGCGGCGGCGAGGCGGGCCAGCTCGTCACCCAGTTCCGGGGAGAACATCCAATCCGGCCGATCGATGAATCCGGCCGGTAGGTACTCCGAGCGGACGGTCGTCCGATACCCCAGGTCCCGGGCCCAGCAGGCCAGACCCAGCAGCGGCAGCGAGAACACGCCCTCGGGATCGTTGCGCCACACGTCGTTGTCGAAGAACGCCCGATGTCGTCGCAGCGCGTGGGTCAGCTCGCGGTCGAAGCCCTCGGAATCACCGTCGGCCAGCCGGATGAACACCTCCACGGCCGGGCGGAACAGCAGGTCGGTGACGCCCTGCGCGCCCACGCGGCTGGTGGTGTCCAGCGCCCAGGCCGCCTCGTAGACGCTCTTCGGACCGTACCGCCACGCCGTCTGGAGCAGCCGCACCCACTCGTACTGGAAGTCGTCGAAGGCGTCGTCGCCGAACTCGCGCAGCCGGTCGATCGGGTAGTCGACCAGCTCGGCCATGGCCTCGGCGTCGCGGGCGATGAGCGTCCACCAGAACGCCGCCCGCCAGCCCGCCACCTTGTCGTGCCGGTCGAAGCCGGATTCGATCCCGTCCGCCCGGAACCGCCGGGTCACCGTCTGCTCGGTCGAATGGGCGAAATACCAGGTCCGCGACCGCAGCGCCGCCGGATCCGGCAGCAGCATGGTGGCCAGCAGCACCCCGTCCATGGACCGCGAGAAGTTCGGCCCGTCCGGCCGCACCGGCCGCCGGGCCCGGTAGACCACCGGGGCCACCGACCCCTCGTCCACTTCCCTGATCGACTTGGCGTCGATCTCGTGCCGCGGCACCTCGATCATCGGCTCGTTCCCGTCCGCACCCGGACCAGCTCGCACCCGGCCCGCCGAAATCTTTTGGAATGTACCCGGATTCACCGAGGTGCGCCGGGTGGAGCGGCAGCGGTCCGCGCAGGCGCGCCCCAGCATCGGAGGCCCCACGACCGGCCCTGGCCCGGGCTACCCGCGACCTGGTCCGATCCCGCGTTGCCGCCGGTCCGGTCGCGGCCTTCGGGCTATTGCCGCGTCCCGGGACGCGGTGGCCACCGGGTGCGCTGTGATTCGGGCAACCGGTCACACTGAATGGGTGACCTCGACTGCTCCCCCTCCGATTACCGGCACGGCCTCCGCGCAGGACGCCGACGCGCCGGTGCTGCGCGACTTCGGGGGCGGGCCGTTCGGGATCTACATCCACGTGCCGTTCTGCGCCACCCGCTGCGGATACTGTGACTTCAACACCTACACGGCGGGGGAGCTGGGCTCCTCGTCCTCGCCGCAGTCCTGGTTCGAGGCGCTGCGCGGCGAGCTGGCCACGGCGGCAAGGGAATTCGACGCGCTGCCCTCGGCGACGCCCGCGGTCGAGACGGTCTTCGTGGGCGGCGGCACGCCGTCGCTGCTCGGTGGTGACGGCCTGGCCGGGGTGCTCGACGCGATCCGCGACAACTTCACCCTCGCCCCCGGCGCGGAGGTGACCACCGAGTCCAATCCGGAATCCACCTCGCCGGAGTTCTTCGAGCGGCTCCGCGCGGCCGGGTACACCCGGATCTCGCTGGGCATGCAGTCGGCGGCCCAGCACGTGCTGAAGATCCTGGACCGCACCCACACGCCGGGCCGGGCGGTGGCGGCCGCGCGGGAGGCCCGCGCGGCGGGCTTCGACCACGTCAACCTGGACCTCATCTACGGCACCCCCGGCGAATCCGACGCCGATCTGGACGCCAGCCTCGACGCCGTGCTGTCCGCGGGCGTCGACCACGTCTCGGCCTACTCGCTGATCGTGGAGGACGGCACCGCGCTGGCCCGCCGCGTTCGCCGCGGCGAACTGCCCGCCCCCGACGACGACGTGCTGGCCGCCCGCTACGAACGCATCGACACCCGGCTGGCCGCGGCGGGCCTGCACTGGTACGAGGTCTCCAACTGGGCCGCCTCCGAGGCGGGCCGCTGCCGCCACAACCTCGGCTACTGGGACGGCGGCGACTGGCTCGGCGCGGGCCCGGGCGCGCACAGCCACGTCGGCGGCACCCGCTGGTGGAACGTGAAACACCCTGCGCGCTACGCGGATCGGGTCACCACGGGTGCGTTGCCCGCGGCGGGCTGGGAGTCGCTCACCGACGAGGAGCGCTACACCGAGCGCGTCATGCTGACCGTGCGGCTGCGCACCGGCCTGCCACTGGCCGATCTCGACGCGGACGGCCGGGCCGCCGCCGAGCGCGTGATCGCGGACGGTCTGGCCGAGCGGGCCGGCGACCGGCTGATCCTCACCGACCGCGGCCGCCTGCTCGCCGACGGCGTCGTGCGGACCCTGCTGACCTGAGCCGAACGGATTCGGCCAACCGCGAGTGAAACCGCCTGGTCGGGACTAAATTGTTCACCGGAGATTGCGCAGCACCGGTCAGGATCGACACCTTCGGCCCGAGGACATCTCATGGTGAAGCCACTGATGCGACCCGTCCCGAACAGCTTCCGTGCCCGACGCCTCACTCGCGCGACGTTCAGCGCCGCCGCGGCCGTGGCGCTCGCCGCCGGCCCACTCGCCGCCGGGTCGGCCGCCGCCGCGGACCTGCCGACGGTCGTGCTGGTGCACGGCGCCTTCGCCGACGCCTCCAGCTGGGACGGCGTCGCCGCGCGACTGCGCGCGGACGGCTACCCCGTCGTGACGCCGGACAACCCGCTGCGCGGTCCCGCGTACGACGCGGCCGCGATCCAGCGCACCCTCGACGGCATCACCGGTCCGATCGTGCTGGTCGGACACTCCTACGGCGGCACCGTGATCAGCAATGTCCACGACGCCAAGGTCGAATCACTGGTCTACATCTCCGCCTTCGCGCCCGTGCAGGGCGAAGCCGCACTGCTGGAACTGAATCCGATCCAGTACCCGGGCTCGCAGCTCACCCTCGCGCTGCGACTGAAGACCGTCGACGACGCGCAGGGCATCGCGGGCAGAAACCTGGACGCCTACGTCGACCCGGCCCGCTTCCCCGAGGTCTTCGCCCAGGACGTCGATCCGGTGATCGCCGCCGACATGGCCGCTCGCCAGCATTCGCTCGCCCTGTCCGCCAACCTCGAGGCCTCGGGCGCGCCGTCGTGGGCCTCGACGCCGAGCTGGTACCTGGTGTCCACCGCCGACCGGGTGATTCCGCTCGCCTCCCAATGGGATATGGCCAAACGCATGAACGCCCATGTCTCCTCGATCGACGCCTCGCACGCCGGGCTGGTCTCGCACCCGGCCGACGTGGCGGCGATGGTGGAGGCCGCCGCCGGGCGGTGAGCGTGCGGGCGGTCATAGGGCGAGCTGCGCGACGCCCACTATCCTGGAGTGGATAATCCGGGAATTCCGTATGGCCGGTGCCCAGTGTCCCGCCGCGGAAGGCTCGGGGACGCGCCAGGCGTACCCGAGGCGAGCGAGGAGGTGGGGCCACCATGTCGAGCACTGAGCAGCGACGGCTCGAGGTCCTGCGGGCCATCGTCGCGGACTACATCGCGACCAAGGAGCCGATCGGGTCCAAGACCCTGGTAGAGCGCCACAACCTCGGCGTGTCCAGCGCGACCGTCCGCAACGACATGGCGGTGCTCGAGGCCGAGGGCTACATCGCCCAGCCGCACACCTCGTCCGGCCGCATCCCGACCGACAAGGGCTACCGGCAGTTCGTCGATCACATCTCCGAGGTGAAGCCGCTGTCCGGCCCGGAACGCCGGGCCATCATGGAATTCCTGGAGAGCGGCGTCGATCTCGACGATGTGCTGCGCCGCGGGGTCCGGCTGCTCGCGCAGCTGACCCGGCAGGTCGCCATGGTCCAGTACCCGACGGTGTCGGCGTCGACCGTGCGGCACATCGAGGTGGTCGCGCTCAATCCGGCGCGACTGCTGCTGGTGGTGATCACCGACACCGGCCGGGTCGATCAGCGTCTGGTCGATCTGGGCAATCTGATCAGCGACGAGGATCTGGCCGCGCTGCGCGGCATGCTCGGCAAGGCGATGGAGGGCAAGCGCCTGGCCGCGGCCTCCGCGGCGGTGGCCGAACTGCCCGAGCACTCCCCGGCCAAGCTGCGCGACGTGCTGGTCCGGGTGTCCACCGTGCTGGTCGAGACGCTCGTCGAGCACGCGGAGGAACGCCTCGTGCTGGGCGGCACCGCCAACCTCACCCGCAATGCCTCCGACTTCCCCGGCAACGGTTTCCCGGGTTCCCTGCGCACCGTTCTGGAGGCGCTCGAGGAGCAGGTGATCGTGTTGAAGCTGCTGGCCGCGGCGCAGCAGCCGGGTACCGTGACGGTGCAGATCGGTGAGGAGACCAAGGTCGAGCAGATGCGCGGGACGGCCGTGGTGTCCACCGGTTACGGGCTGACCGGTACGGTGCTCGGAGGTATGGGGGTGCTGGGGCCGACCCGCATGGACTATCCGGGGACCATTGCCTCGGTGGCGGCCGTCGCCCGGTACATCGGTGAGGTGCTCGCCGAACGGTGAGCAAGCACGAGACGAAACAGGACTAAGAGACGCACGTGGCACGGGACTATTACGCACTGCTCGGAGTCGCACGGGGTGCGACCGACCAGGAGATCAAGCGCGCCTACCGGAAGCTGGCCCGCGAACTGCATCCCGACGTGAATCCGGAGCCGGAGGCCCAGGAGAAGTTCCGCGAGGTCTCCACGGCCTACGAGGTGCTGTCGGACCCGGAGAAGCGTCGCATCGTCGACCTCGGCGGCGACCCGATGGAATCCGGCGGCGGCATGGGCGGCGGCTTCTCGGGCGCGGGCTTCGGCGGCCTCGGCGACGTCTTCGAGGCGTTCTTCGGCGGCATGAACGCCTCCGGCGGCACCCGCAAGCCGCGCGGCCGGGTGCAGCCGGGCGCGGATTCGCTGCTGCGGACCCGGCTTTCGCTGCAGGAGTGCGCGGTCGGCGTCACCAAGCACCTGACCGTCGACACCGCCATCCTCTGCGACCTGTGCCAGGGTTCGGGCACCAACGGCAACTCCAAGCCGGTGCGCTGTGAGACCTGTGGCGGCGCGGGTGAGGTGCAGACCGTGCAGCGGTCCTTCCTCGGCCAGGTCATGACCTCGCGGCCCTGCCCCACCTGCCGGGGCGCGGGCGAGACGATTCCGGACCCCTGCCGCAAGTGCGGCGGCGACGGCCGCGTGCGTTCGCGCCGTGAGATCGCCGCGCCGATCCCGGCCGGTGTGGCCAATGGCATGCGGGTGCGTCTCGCGGCCCAGGGCGAGGTCGGCCCGGGCGGCGGTCCCGCCGGCGACCTGTACGTGGAGATCGTGGAGCAGCCGCACGACACCTTCGTGCGGGACGGCGACGACCTGCATTGCACCATCCGGGTTCCCATGGTGGACGCGGCGCTGGGCACCACGGTCGTCATCGACACCATCCTCGACGGCCCGGTCGAGCTGACCATCCCGGCGGGCACCCAGCCCGGCGAGGCGTCGGTGCTGCGCGGCCACGGAATGCCGAAGCTGCGCGCCAACTCTCGCGGCGACCTGATCGCGCACCTCGACATCGTGGTGCCGACCAAGCTCGACGCCAAGCAGTCGGACCTGCTGCTCAAGTACAAGGGCATGCGGGCCAACGAGCACACCGAGGTGCTGTCGGCGCAGTCCGAGCACAACTCGGGCCTGTTCGCCCGTCTGCGCGCCTCCTTCAGCGGACGCTGATCCCTTGGCCGCCACCGTCTTCTATCTCGACGAGATCCCCGAACCGGGTGCGACCGCGGTGCTGGACGGCCCCGAGGGCCGCCACGCGGCCACGGTGCGCCGCATCCGGGTGGGGGAGCCGATCACGCTGTCCGACGGGCACGGGATCCTCGCCGATTCGGAAGTGGTTGCGGCCCAGAAGGATCGCCTCGAGCTGAAGGTCCTGTCCAAGCGCGAGGCCGCGCCCTGGACCCCGCAGGTGACGGTGGTCCAGGCGCTGCCCAAGTCCGACCGTTCGGAACTGGCGGTCGAGCTGATGACCGAGGCGGGCGCCGACGCCATCGTCCCGTGGCAGGCGCTGCGCTGCGTCTCCAACTGGGAGTCCAAGGCCCGCAAGGGCGTCGAGAAGTGGCGCGCCGCCGCCAAGCAGGCCGCCCGCCAGTCGCGGCGCGCCTACATCCCGGATGTGGCGGAGCTGCACGGCACCAAGGAGCTGCTGGAGCTGGTGCGCTCGGCCAAGGCCCAGGGCGCGCTGGTGGCCGCCCTGCACGAGTCCGGTGAATCCCGTTTGACTGAAATGTCTTTCGCTGGGGTGCCCGAGATCATCCTCATCGTCGGCCCCGAGGGCGGCCTGGACGACTCCGAGCTGAAGGCCCTCGCCGACGCTGGAGCCGACATCGTCCTGCTCGGCCCCACGGTGCTGCGCACCTCCACCGCCGCGGCCGTCGCTCTCGGCGCGCTGGGCGCTCTCACCCCGCGCTGGTAGTCCTGGCCGCGTATCGGCGGATCGATCCCGGAGGGTTCGCCACGGAATGGATTCGGCCCAGCGGCAGTTGCGTGTCAGCGGGCCGTTATGCCTGCTGGTAGCCGCTTATTCACTGGGCGGTGTCGGTGGGCGGCGGTAAACTTCTGTCAACGACGACGGCTTCGAGACCGGAAAGCAGGCCATAGCCACTTTTGAGAACACCAGGCGAAATCGGCGATCAGAGCACAACCACTGCCCGCATCGGCGGTGTCGACGGTTCCGGACCGGCGGGGCGGACCGTTCGTTCGAGCATCGAATTGGCACCGGAGTCGGTGTTCGGATTCCTGGGTTCGGCTGATGAGAACCTGCGTGAACTCGAGCGCCTCCTCGATGCCGACATCCACGTCCGCGGCAACTCCGTCACTCTGACCGGCAAACCGGCCGATGTGGCGCTGGCCGAGCGCGTGGTGGCCCAGCTCGTCGCGTTGACCGCACGCAACCGGGTGGTCACGCCCGAGGCGGTGCGGCACACCTACTCCATGCTCACCGAGGGTTCCTCGGACTCCCCGGCCGAGGTGCTCAGCCTGGACATCCTGTCCCGGCGCGGCAGGACCATCCGGCCCAAGACGCTGAACCAGAAGCGCTACGTCGACGCCATCGACGCGCACACCATCGTGTTCGGCGTCGGCCCGGCCGGTACCGGCAAGACCTACCTCGCCATGGCCAAGGCCGTGCAGGCGTTGCAGACCAAGCAGGTCAACCGCATCATCCTGACCCGGCCCGCGGTCGAGGCGGGCGAGCGGCTGGGCTTCCTGCCGGGCACGCTCAACGAGAAGATCGACCCGTACCTACGCCCGCTCTACGACGCCCTGCACGACATGATGGATCCCGAGGCGATCCCGAAGCTCATGCAGGCCGGGGTCATCGAGGTCGCGCCGCTGGCCTACATGCGCGGTCGCACGCTCAACGACTCGTTCATCATTCTGGACGAGGCGCAGAACACGACGGCCGAGCAGATGAAGATGTTCCTCACCCGTCTGGGCTTCGGTTCCAAGATCGTGGTGACCGGTGACATCACCCAGGTCGACCTGCCGAACAACGCGCGATCGGGTCTGCGCGCGGCCACCGAGATCCTGCACGGCATCGAGGACATCCACATCGCCGAGCTCACCAGCGCCGATGTGGTCCGTCACCGCCTGGTCGGGGCGATCGTGGACGCCTACGACCGCTACGAGTCGGACACGCGCCCGCCGGCGGCGGTGCACTATCCGGGCAATCGGGCGCAGCGACGTGCCGCGAGCCGGGGAGACCGGCACTGAACTCGACCACTACGCTGATCGGGTGAGTATCGAGATCGCCAACGAATCGGGTATCGAGGTATCCGAAGAAGAACTGGTCAGCGTCGCGCGGTTCGTCATCGGTCAGATGGACGTCCATCCGGCGGCCGAGCTGTCGATGGTGCTGGTCGATCTCGACACCATGGCGGATCTGCACATGCGCTGGATGGACCTACCGGGTCCGACCGACGTCATGTCGTTCCCCATGGACGAGCTGGAGCCGGGCGGGCGGCCCGATGCCGCCGAGCCCGGCCCCTCCATGCTCGGCGACATCGTGCTCTGCCCGGAGTTCGCGGCCCAGCAGGCCGAGAAGGCCGGGCACTCCATGGATCACGAGCTGGCGCTGCTGACCGTGCACGGCGTCCTGCACCTCCTCGGCTACGACCACGCCGAGCCGGAGGAGGAGAAGGAGATGTTCGCGTTGCAGGCCTCCCTGCTGGAGGGCTGGTACGAGAACGTGCGCCAGGAGATGCGCCGCGCCGAGCTCGCCGAGCGCGACCAGCGGCTGCTGGGCAAGACCGGATTCACCGACACCACCGGTGATCCGCTGGGCCCGGCGTGAATTCATTCGTTCTGCTGCTGCTGGCGATCGTCCTGGTCCCGGCCGGCGGGGTGTTCGCGGCGCTGGACTCGGCGCTGAACACCATTTCGCCCGCGCGCGTGGAGGATCTGGTGCGCGCGGAGCGGACCGGGGCGGCGCGGCTGGCGCGCATCATCGCGGATCGGCCGCGCTATGTGAATCTCATGGTGCTGCTGCGCCTTACGTGCGAGATCACGGCAACGGTGTTGCTGGCGGCCGTGCTCCTGGACTGGCTGGGCGAGGCGCCCGCCCTGCTGATCACCGCGGCGGTCATGGTGCTGGTCGACTATGTGGTGATCGGTGTCGGCCCGCGCACGCTGGGCCGTCAGCACGCCTACTCGCTGGCGCTGGGCGCGTCGCTGCCGTTGCAGGCCATCGGCTCGCTGCTCGGCCCGATCAGCCGCCTGCTCATCCTGATCGGTAATGCGATCACCCCCGGTAAGGGATTCCGCAACGGCCCCTTCGCCTCCGAGATCGAACTGCGCGAAGTGGTGGATCTGGCCGGCGAGCGCGGCGTGGTGGACGCCGACGAGGCGCGCATGATCCAGTCGGTGTTCGAACTCGACTCCACCCCGGCGCGCGAGGTCATGGTGCCGCGCACCGAGATGGTGTGGATCGAGGCGGACAAGACCGCGGCGCAGGCCATGTCGCTGGCGGTGCGGTCGGGGCATTCGCGGATTCCGGTGATCGGGGAGAACGTCGACGACATTCTGGGCGTCGTCTACCTGAAAGACCTTGTCCCGTACGCGGATCGGAGCCGGAAGGTGAAGGTGCGCCAGGTCATGCGGCCCGCCGTCTTCATCCCCGACTCCAAGCCACTCGACGCGCTGCTCGACGAGATGCAGCGTCGCCGCAACCACATGGCGGTGCTGGTCGACGAGTACGGCGGCATCGCGGGTCTGGTCACCATCGAGGACATTCTCGAGGAGATCGTGGGCGAGATCGCCGACGAGTACGACAAGGACGAGATCGCGCCGATCGAGCAGATCGGCGCCGGCAAGTTCCGGGTCTCGGCCCGGCTGCCCGTCGACGACCTGGGCGAGCTGTTCGACATCGAGATCGAGGAGGAGGACGTCGACACCGTCGGCGGCCTGCTCGCGCACGCCCTGGGCCGTGTCCCGCTGCCCGGCTCCAAGGCTGTCGTCCAGGGCCTGCAATTGAAGGGGGAGGGCGGGGCCGACGCGCGCGGCCGCATGCGGATCCACACGGTGGTGGTGCGCAGGGCCCAGGAGAAGACGAGAACCGAACCGGCGGAACAGGAACCGGGCGGCGCACACGACGATGGAGAGGCCGATGACCGAGATGAACGCCGATGATTGAACTCGACGCCGAGGACGGCAAGCTGCGGGTGCTCGCCCGCGGCGCGATGGGCCGCACCGGCGGCCGTGGCGGCGCGGCGGTGCGCGACACCGACGGCCGCACCTATGCGGCCGGGACGGTGGAGCTGACAGCGCTCCCGCTGACCGCGTTGCAGGCCGCGGTGGCGGCCGCGATCTCCAGTGGCGCGACCGGTTTCGAGGCGGCCGTGGTGGTGGCGGGCAAGCTGTCGGATCCGGGCGTGGCGGCCGTGCGTGAGGTGTCGTCTTCCGCCCGCATCATTTTCAGCGACGTGAAGGGCGCGGTATTCGACGTGCTCGAAGGGGACGACGACTACGGCGTCGAGAATCCCATCGCGGCGAGGCGGCCCGCGGACAATATCGCGGGATCGCGCGAGGTCCCGGCGGGCTTCGATCTGGACAGTGAATCGGAGGTCTTCGAATGAGCGGCCAGGGCGGCACCGACGGTGAATTCCGTTCCGGTTTCGTATGTTTCGTGGGGCGGCCGAACACCGGCAAGTCCACGCTGACCAATGCCATGGTGGGGCAGAAGATCGCCATCACCTCCTCGCGGCCGCAGACCACCCGGCACACCATCCGTGGCATCGTGCACCGCGACCACGCGCAGCTGATCCTGGTGGACACCCCCGGTCTGCACCGGCCGCGCACCCTGCTCGGGCAGCGGCTCAACGACCTGGTGCGCGATACGTATTCGGAAGTCGACGTGATCGCGGTCTGCATTCCGGCGGACGAGAAGATCGGTCCCGGCGACCGCTGGATCGTCGAGCAGATCAAGACCATGGCGCCCAAGACCACCCTGCTGGGCGTGGTCACCAAGATCGACAAGGTGAGCCGCGACCAGGTCGCGCACCAGTTGATGGCGGTCTCCCAGCTGCTGGGTCCCGAGGCCGAGGTGGTTCCGGTGTCCGCGGTCAAGGGTGAGCAGGTCGAGGTGCTCATCGACGTCATCGCCTCGCAGATGCCCGAGGGCCCGGCCTTCTACCCGGACGGCGAGCTCACCGACGAGCCCGAGGAAGTCCTGATGGCCGAGCTCATTCGCGAGGCCGCGCTGGAGGGCGTGCGCGACGAGCTTCCGCACTCGCTCGCGGTGGTCATCGAGGAGGTCCTCGAACGCGAGGAGAACGACGACACCGAGACCGACGGCCGTCGCTCCGCCGAGGGCATGCTCGATGTGCACGCCCTGCTGTACGTGGAGCGCCCCAGCCAGAAGGCCATCATCATCGGCAAGGGCGGCGCCCGCCTCAAGGAGGTCGGCACCAACGCCCGCAAGCAGATCGAACACATCCTCGGCACCCGCATCTACCTGCACCTGCACGTGAAGGTGGCCAAGGACTGGCAGCGCGACCCGAAGCAGCTGGGCAAGCTCGGCTTCTGACCCGCGTCATGCGAATGGCACACCATCGAGGGAATGTTCCCTCTCCGGTGTGCCATTCGTCGTTTCTAGGACTGCGGCCACCACGGGGTCGGGCGGGCCTTGTACCACTGGAGTTCCGATTCCAGTTGGGCCGCGACCGAAACCAGTAGTTCCTCGGAGTGGGCGGGGCCCATCAGCTGGGAGCCGACCGGGAGCCCGTCCGCGGTGAAACCGGAGGGGATGTTCACCGCCGGCCAGCCCAGCACGTTCCACGGCCAGGTGTAGGGGCAGGCGGCGGTGATGAGTTCGTCGGTGGCCCAGGAGCCGATGCCGTCGATCTCGCGGACACCCGGGGGCGGGGTGGCCGTGGTGGGGGCCAGCACCAGGTCGAAGTCGTCGAAGATGCGGCCGGTCTGCTTGCGCAGCAACGGTTCCGCCGCGCGGGCGGCGAACAGCAGCGGGGACAGCAGGCGGCCGACGGTGGCGTTGTGGTGGGTGCGCGGGTCGACCTGCGCGCCGGGCAGCCGGTCGAGGGCTTCGCGGATGCCGACCATGGACCGTGGCAGGAAGGTCGCGCCCATCAGCACGCCGTAGTGCACGTCGGCGACGGTGACCTGGTGGCCGAGTCGGCGCAGGGTCGCGGCGGTGGCGCGCACGCGGGCCTCGACCTCGCGATCGAGCGCGGTCTTGGTGGCGGTGAACGGGATTCGCAGCGAGAGCGCGATGCGCAGGCGGCCCGGATCCCGGCCGACCGCGTCGGAGACGCGCAGCGCGGGCGGGGTGTGCAGGTCGCCGGGATGCGGTCCGGCGGTGGCGTCGAGCAGCAGCGCGGCGTCGGCGACGGTGCGGGCGAGCGGACCGTTCACGGTGAGCCCGTGGAAGGCTTCGGGCAGTGGCCAGGTCGAGATGCGACCGCGCTGGGGCTTGATGCCGAACAGGTTGTTCCAGGCGGCGGGGATCCGCACCGAGCCGGCGCCGTCGGAACCCAGTGCGGCGGGGACCAATCCGGCCGCGACCGCCGCCGCGGAACCACCCGACGAACCGCCGGGGGTGTGGTCCGCGCTCCACGGATTCGTGGTGTGGCCGAAGGCGTCTCCGCTGGTGAACGGCAGCTGGCCGAGCTCACAGGTATTGGTCTTGCCGACGATCACCGCGCCCGCCGCGCGCAATCGGCGCACCGCTTCGGCGTCCACGGTCGCGGCGGGGAAGTCGCCGCCGCAGCCGAAAGCCGTTGGCGTGCCGGTCAGGTCGGTGTCGTCCTTGATGGCGAGCGGCACCCCGAGCAGCGGTTCCCGTTGTCCGGCGGCGAGTTGCCGGTCCGCCTCGGCGGCCTCGGCGAGGGCCTCGGCCCGGCGCACGATCCGGAAGGCGTTCAATGCCCCCTGGCTGGCCTCGATGCGATCCAGTACGGCCGTGGTCGCCTCGACCGATGTGATCGTGCCCGCCGCCAGGGCCGCCGCGAGTTCCGTCAGGCCCAGTTCGCCGACAGACGCCAAAGTCATGTGAATCCCGTCTCGTTTGTACTCGGGAGTAACATAGCGCGACTTTGGTCACACGTCCAACAGGTGGCGGTTGTGAAAGACGACCTCCGGCCTTACCGATCCCCGCGCCGATCGGTCGAGGGCGCACTGCCGTCCGGCCCACCCCTCCAGGGCCGGACGGCAGTACAGATATGGGTCGCCGCGACCATCCGCCGGGTGGCGCGCAGCGATCGGGGCGCGGACGGCACGGCCGCCCAGCGAGATCCGGCGGCGGGAGTCTGGCGCGTCATGGAGTCCTCCGATGGGTGCGTCCGAATGCTCTGCCTTGCGGGTTTCAGCCTGGTTTCAGTCGCCAATCGCGGGCCAACGAACTTCTAACCGCGCCCCGCCGCGATACACGCCGCGACTCGTCACCGCCCGGTCGGTCCCGCGTGCGAGACTGGTGCGGTGCGGTTGTATCGGGATCATGCGGTGGTGTTGCGCCAGCACAAGCTGGGCGAGGCGGACCGTATCGTCACGCTCCTGACCCGCCAGCACGGTCTGGTGCGCGCGGTAGCCCGGGGTGTGCGGCGCACGCGCTCCAAGTTCGGCGCCCGCCTGGAACCGTTCGCCTACGTCGACATCCAGCTCCATCCCGGCCGCAATCTCGACACCGTCACCCAGGTGCACACGGTCGAGACCTTCGCCGCCGACATCGTCGCCGACTACGGCCGCTACACCACCGCGTGCGCGGTCCTCGAAACCGCCGAACGCCTCGCGGGCGAGGAGGGCGCACCCGCCGCCCGCCTGCACACCCTCACCGCGGGCGCCCTGCGCGCCATCGCCCTGGGCCACCGCCCGCACGAACTGATCCTCGACGCGTTCCTGTTGCGCGCCATGGGTTTCGCGGGCTGGGCCCCCGCGCTCGACGACTGCGCCCGCTGCGCCACCCCCGGCCCGCACCGGGCCTTCCACGTGGCCGCCGGCGGCGCGGTCTGCGTGCACTGCCGCCCGCCCGGCGCGGCCACCCCGATGCTCGGCGTCCTCGACCACATGAGCGCCCTCGAGCGCGGCGACTGGTCCGGCGTCGACGCCGTCACCGACGCCATGCGCCGCCAGGCCAGCGGTCTCATCGCCGCCCACCTGCAATGGCATCTGGAGCGCCAGCTCCGCACCCTCCCGCTCATCGAGCGCACCCGCCCCCACGAGGCCGTCGACCGCACCGAAGCCGCCATCGGCTGACCGGCCGAACACCCGCCGGTCCGGTGCCGGAATTCGCGGAACGAGTGTCGGTGGTGTGGAGGTCCGGTGTGAATCCAGTGGGCGGCGTCCGGCGCTCTGGCGCGTCGGGCAGGATGGGGGCGTGATCGGGAACCGGAAGTCATCGACTGAGCAGCGTGTTGTGCGGCCGCCGTCGCCGCATCCGTCGGGGGCGAAGCCGCCGGCGATTCCGGCGGAGTTCGTGCCCAGGCATGTGGCGCTGGTGATGGACGGGAACGGGCGGTGGGCGCAGGAGCGCGGGCTGCCGCGCACCGCGGGACACGAACGCGGCGAGGCGGTGCTCATGGACACCGTCGAGGGCTGCATCGAGATGGGCGTGAAGTGGCTGTCGGCGTACGCGTTCTCCACCGAGAACTGGCGGCGCAGCCCGGACGAGGTCCGCTTCCTGATGGGCTTCAACCGCGATGTGATCCGCCGCCGCCGCGACGAGATGCACGAGATGGGTGTGCGGGTGCGGTGGGCCGGGCGGCGACCGCGCCTGTGGCGCAGCGTGATCAAGGAATTGGAAGTCGCGCAGGAGCTCACCAAGGACAATACGGTGATGACCCTGACCATGTGCGTCAATTACGGCGGCCGCGCCGAGATCGCCGACGCCGCACGGGAAATCGCGCGCCGGGTGGCCGCGGGGGAGCTGGATCCGGAGAAGGTCACCGAGGCCACCGTCGCCCAGTACCTCGACGAGCCCGATATGCCGGACGTGGACCTGTTCCTGCGCCCGTCGGGTGAGCTGCGCAGCTCCAACTTCCTGATCTGGCAGGCCGCGTACGCCGAATTCGTGTTCCAGGAAACGCTTTTCCCCGATTTCGACCGCCGTAATCTCTGGGAAGCCTGCCTGGAGTACGCCAAGCGCGACCGCCGTTTCGGAGGTGTGAAGTGACCGATCAGCTCACTCCCGCCGAGGCGCTGCAGGACCGCGCCCGCGCCCTGCTGCTGCGTTACGGCGTGGAAGTTCGCGAGGAGGAGGGCGCCCTCGGTTTCGAATACGAGGGCGCGCTGTGCTCGCTGCGCGGGGTGAACCTGTCGCCGGGCCTGGATGTGCTGGCGCTCATGTGCATTCTGGCCTGGGACCGCCCGGTGAAGCCGCAGCTGCACAAGCGGGTCGCCGAGCGCAATGCCGCGCTCCAGTTCGGCACGCTGACGGTGGTGTCGCGCGACAAGCTGGCCGACGTAATCCTGCGCTACACCTTCCCGGCCGCCGGGCTGGAGGACGAGCCGCTGGCCACCCTGCTGCTGTTGACGCTCTCCGGTGCGGGTCGCGCCCGCCAGGGCCTGCTGCCCTGACGGGGCTCGCCGCCCGGGATCGGTTCAGGCCCGGGCGGTTTCGGGTTCCCCGGCGGCGTCGCGATAGCCGGGCAGGATCTCGGTGATGCCGCGCGCGAAGGTGTCGGGATCGGCGTCGCCGAGAATGAGGTGCTGCAGGATGATCCCGGGCAGCAGCCCGAGGAAGATCTTGGCGATGGCGTCGGTGTCGGCGTCCGGGGGGAACCAGCCCGCGTCACGCATGCGGTTGGCGTAGTCGAACCACAGGCGGCGGAAGCCGAGAATATCGGTGCGCACGTAATCGGCGATATTGGCGTCGGTGAGGGCCAGCGCCCAGGCCTGGGGGATGACCCGCACGGGCCCGCCGGGGGCGCTGAGCTTGACGATGTCCTCGCTCATCAGCCGGATCAGCGCGGGCGGCGTGGGTAGCGGGTCGCTGTAGACGGCTTCGCCGAGGGTGGCGCGCAGGTCGACGGTGGCTTCGGTGGCGAGGGGCTCGATGATGTCGTTCTTGGATTTGAAGTAGCGGTAGACCGCTCCGGCGGAGAGCCCGGATTCGGCGAAGACGTCCTGCATGGTGGTGGCGTGCAGGCCTTTGCGGGCGAAGCAGGTCTGTGCGGCGTCGAGAATCTGTTGTCTGCGGCGTTCCAGGTGTGCATCGCTGACTCTGGGCATGCGACCAAATTAAAACGAATATCCGTTCTCAACAAGCTGACAATGCCATGTCAGCCTTGTCCCATCCATTGCGAATTTGCGTGGGCCAGGCGGGATTCCGGCTGGTCAGCCCTTCGCGGCGCAGCATTCGCGGCAGGTGCCGAAGATTTCCATGGTGTGGCTGATATCGGTGAATCCGTGCTCGGCGGCGATGGAGTCGGCCCATGCCTCCACGGTCGGTCCCTCCACCTCGACGGTGCGGCCGCAGCGGCGGCAGACCAGGTGGTGGTGGTGTCCGCTCGAGCACTGCCGGTACACCGATTCGCCGGTGTCGGTGCGCAGCACGTCGACCATGCCGGCGTCGGCGAGGGATTGCAGGGTTCGGTAGACCGTGGTCAGGCCGATGCCCTCACCGCGTTTGCGGAGTTCGTCGTGCAGTTCCTGCGCGGAGCGGAATTCGTCGATGTCGGCCAGCAGCGCGGAGATGGCGCTGCGCTGGCGGGTGCTGCGAACCCCGACCGTCTTCTCGGTTGTTCCCACGGGTCACCCTTCCTCGGCGTGCGCGACCGCGTCGATGACGATGTGCGCGAGATGCTCGTCGACCAGTTCGTAGATGACCTCGCGCCCGGTGCGCTCACCGCGCACCACCCCCGCGGACTTCAGGATCCGCAGGTGCTGACTGATCAGCGGCTGGGTCACTCCGAGGGTATCGACGAGCTCGTGCACACAGCGCGGCGACTCCCGCAGTTGCAGCACGATGGCGATGCGCACCGGCGCCGCGAGGGCGCGCAGCAGTTCCCCGGCGGAGTCGAGAATGGTGCGTGACGGCACCACCGGCGGCTGCGGCGACCGGTACGGATACTCGTCGTGGGGGATCGCGGCCGGAGCCTCGGTCGCGACGTGCGAGCGCCGCAGGGGCGCGCCGCTGTCCGTGGTCATCGAACCAACTCCTTATTGGAAACCGATGCCATTCTTATATGCACGGGTACGCATGTCAAACATGAAGTCGGCGCGTCGCCTCAGCAGTTGCCGTCCTGAGGCATCGGCATCGACCGATCGAAGTAGTACTCGGGCCGATGCTTGTCCCGCGCGCCGCCGAACGACGGCGGATTGCCGTAGTTGGGGGCCAGATAGCCCTTCTTCCCCAGGAAGCAGTTGACCGGATACGCGAAGCCCTGGACGTTGCCGATCCACATCCCCTGCGATCCGCCGTCGTAGGCCGGGTCCTCGACCCAGTCGTACTCGACCACCCGCCGCACCATCGCGACGATGTCGAATGCCCCGTACCCGGTGCGGTCCGGCGGCGTGAACGCGTACGCCACCGAGTAATCGGTGCGAATCGCCAACTCGCCCTTGTCGTTCAGCCCCACCGTCATGGTCCCTTCGACCCGCGGCGAGACCGGCAGCAGCCGATACCCGGGCGCCAGCTTCTCGGTCAGCCACCAGGTGTCGGCCGCGTTCCCGGACTTCAGTTTCGGCCGGATGTCCTCGACCTGGTGCGTGGCCAGCAATGTCAGCACCGGTTCGGCGTCCTGGGTTTCGAGCACGTGCGGGTCGAGCCGGGCGGCGACGATCAGCTGTTTGACGCGATCGGTGGCCGCGGTCACGGTCGCGGCCGAGTAGCGCCCGGCCGGCGCGGCGACGGGCGGCTGGATTCCGGCCGCGCCTTCGGGCCAGGAGGCGGTCGGGGTGTTGGCGAACGGGTGGCCCAGGTCCACCGGCGCGGTCGTGGCGATCGTCGAACTCGGATCCTCCGTCGGGCGGGCCTGGAGACGATTGAGCAGAACGGCGC
This sequence comes from Nocardia sp. NPDC005746, assembly GCF_040630785.1. Classification (NCBI taxonomy): domain Bacteria; kingdom Bacillati; phylum Actinomycetota; class Actinomycetes; order Mycobacteriales; family Nocardiaceae; genus Nocardia; species Nocardia sp. NPDC005746. The sequence goes on along the minus strand of NZ_JBEXYE010000004.1, from coordinate 231,942 downwards.
CGCCGAGCAGCGTCACCGCCACGATCGCGAGTGCCACCGTGTACTTGCTCCCATACGTTCGCATGGCCCCACCCCTGTGCTGTTGTGGATCGCGCACCCCCGTGTGCCGACCGGTGTCCTCGTTCCAATATGGCCCGTTGTGATCAGGGCTGCATCCCCTGCTTGTGGGGGCAGTGGGTGCAAAGTCGGTTGCTCACGGCAGATAGTCTGGACCTAATCCTTTGCAATCTTCCGGACACGGATGGAGAACTGTTCAGTGGCACCCAAGTCGAAGGTGGACACCGTCGCCAATCTCGCCAAGCGTCGGGGTCTCGTGTACCCGAGCGGTGAGATCTACGGCGGAACGAGGTCGGCCTGGGATTACGGTCCGCTGGGCGTGGAGCTCAAGGAGAACATCAAGCGGCAGTGGTGGCGGTCCATGGTGACCAGCCGCGACGACGTGGTCGGTCTGGACTCGTCGATCATCCTGCCGCGTCAGGTGTGGGTGGCCTCCGGTCACGTCGCGGTGTTCAACGACCCGCTGGTGGAGTGCCTCAACTGCCACAAGCGGCACCGGCAGGACCACCTGCAGGAGGCGTACGCCGAGAAGAACAAGCTCGACGACCCGGACTCGGTGTCCATGGAGCTCATCGTGTGCCCGGATTGCGGCACCGTGGGCAAGTGGACCGAGCCCAAGGACTTCAACATGATGCTGAAGACCTACCTGGGCCCGGTCGAGTCCGAAGAGGGCATGCACTACCTGCGTCCGGAGACCGCGCAGGGCATCTTCGTCAACTACGACAATGTCGCCACCACCGCGCGCAAGAAGCCGCCGTTCGGCATCGCGCAGATCGGCAAGTCGTTCCGCAACGAGATCACCCCGGGCAACTTCATCTTCCGCACCCGCGAGTTCGAGCAGATGGAGATGGAGTTCTTCGTCAAGCCGGGCGAGGACGAGCAGTGGCATCAGTACTGGATCGACACCCGCATGGCCTGGTACACCGACCTCGGTATCGACCCGGAGAACCTGCGGCTGTACGAGCACCCGAAGGAGAAGCTGTCCCACTACTCCACCCGCACGGTGGACATCGAGTACCGCTTCCGCTTCGCGGGCAGCGAGTGGGGCGAGCTCGAGGGTGTCGCCAACCGCACCGACTTCGACCTGAAGACGCACTCGGAGCACTCGGGCAAGGAGCTGGTCTACTTCGACCAGCAGACCGGTGAGCGCTACACCCCGTTCGTCATCGAGCCCGCGGCCGGTCTGACCCGTTCGCTGATGGCGTTCCTGGTCGACGCGTACCACGTGGAGCAGGTGCCGACCGCCAAGGGCGGCGTGGAGGATCGCACCACGCTGCGCCTGGATCCGCGGCTCGCTCCTGTCAAGGCGGCGGTGCTGCCCCTGTCGCGCAACGCGGATCTGTCGCCGAAGGCCAAGGACCTGGCCGCGCAGCTGCGCCGGAACTGGAACGTGGACTTCGACGATGCCGGCGCCATCGGCCGCCGCTACCGTCGCCAGGACGAGATCGGCACCCCGTTCTGCATCACGGTCGACTTCGACACGCTCGAGGACCACGCCGTCACGGTGCGTGAACGCGACTCGATGGCCCAGGAGCGGGTGGCCCTGGATCAGGTGGAGGGCTACCTGGCCGCGCGCCTCATCGGCGCCTGAGCCCAGTCCCACTGAAAAGACCGGTCAATGCCTGACCGGTCTTTTCTTTATTTTCTCGTCGGCGAAATTCGGAGTGTCATAGAGAAATTGGGTAACCCGCTACTCATGTTAACGGTCCAAGACCGGGCCACTATTTGAGTATGTGGGCAACGGCGCCTTCTCCTGCCGAAGCTCGATCAGCCGAGGTGAGTCATGAGCGAGCGTGTTATAGGCCCCCGCTCGGGGCTACAGTGGGTCCCTTTGGGGGACATCGGATCAACCTGCCCGGCCGCCCGGCCGACGGTGGCGGCGTTCCGGTCCTGGGCGGATTCCATGCTGACCCAACCCAGTGACGAACTGGGCCGTGACGGGCCGGTTTGCCCGTTCGTCCGGCCGTCGATGCGGCGGGATCTGCTGTGGCTGGCGCAGGTGCCGGCGGCGGAACCGCGGCCGATGTGGGTGCGCGCGATCATCCGCGACGCCCTGGAGCTGTATCCGGAACTGCCCACGGGGAACGGTAGTTCCACATCGGTGCTGCGCGCATTGATCACGGTATTCCCGAATTTGACCGACTATTCCTTGATCGACGAGATCCATGAGGAATTCAAGACCAAATTCGTGGAGCGCGGCTCGATGCTCGGGCAATTCTATCCGGGCTGTGATCAACCGGGCCTGTGGAACAAGGAGTTTCGGCCCCTGGACGCGCCGATGCCGATGCTGGTGGTGCGCGCCATGATGACCACCGACTTCCCGTTCCTGCTCGACGACCCCGAATGGGCGGACGCCTATGTGCGCAAGTTCGCGCCGACGCTGCCCACGCACGTGCGCTCGGTCATGGTGAGTCGCTTGACTTCCCGGCACGCCTCCCAGGTGCCCGCCTACGAGGTGGCGCCGACCGATGAATCCTTCTCGACCAGCAGTTAGGCGGTAAGCATGACGCGAGTTTCCGGCCACACCTTCCCGCTATCCCCGGCGCAGCTGGGGATGTTCTACGCCCAGCAGCTGGATCCGGCCGTGCCGTTGTCGGAGGCCCAGTACATCGAGATGCGCGGGCCGCTCGAGGTCGAGACGCTGCGGCGGGTGGCGGTGCTGGCGGGCCGTGAGTTCGGTTCGGGCGTCCTGCGGTTCGTCGAGGCCGGCGACCAGCCGGGTCAGGTGGTCGACACCGGGCTGGAGCGCGAGATCGGGTTCCTGGATCTCACCGATCGCACCGATCCGGTCGCCGAGGCGCTGGAGTGGATGCGCGCCGACGTGGCGCGGCCCATCGACCTGTTCGGTGTGAACGCCGGGATATCGACGGTGATCCGGGTCGGGGAGTCCCACCACCTGTGGTACACCAGAGCTCACCACCTTCTCATCGATGGATTCGGTTCGGTGACCATGCTGTATCGGGTCGCCGAGCTGTACAACGCCGCGGTGCGCGGGCAATCGGCGCCTCCCGGCACCGCGGCCTCGCTGTTGGCAGTGCACGAGGCGGAGATGGCGTACCGGGAGTCCTCCCGGTACGTCACCGACGAGCACTACTGGCGCGAGGCCACCGCGGGCATGCCCGACCGGTGCAGCCTGGTCGCGGCCACCGCGCCGGCGTGTGCGCTGGGGCGTGAGGCCCGCGCCCAGCTGGGTGACGGCACCGCCGCCCGGCTGGAAGCCGCCGCCCGCCGCTTCGACACCAGCTCGGCGACCGTGGTCATGGCGGCGGTCGCGCTCTACTACGCCCGCCTGACCGCGACGGAGGACGTGGTCCTGAGCCTGCCGGTTTCCGGCCGCACCACCGCGGTCCTGCGGCGTTCGGGCGGCATGATCGCCAATGTGGTGCCGCTGCGCGTGCCGGTGCCGCGCACCGGGCGGGTCGGCGAGGTCCTGGAGGCGGTCCGGGTCGCGGCGTCGGGAGCTCTACGCCACCAACGGTTCCGCCACGAGGACATGCGCCAGGGCGGTGAGCGAGGGGATGACGGCGACCGGGCCACGGCCGGGAATGACGGGGGACGGCGGGCCGAGTTCGGGCGGGGGATGACGGGGCCGGTCATCAACATCATGTTGTTCCCGGCCGGGATCGATTTCGAGGGCGTCGAATCGAGTCTGCACGTGGTGACGTCGGGGCCGATCGAGGATCTGTTCGTCAACTTCTATCAGCACGGGGCGGGCGCGCCGATCCATGTCGACTTCGCGGCGAATCCGCGGTTGTACGACGAGGATTCGCTGGCCCGGCATCATCGCCGGTTCCTCGCGCTGCTGGATTCGCTGTTGTCGGCGGAGGCCGGGACTCCCGTGGCCGAGCTGGATTACACGGTGGCGGACGAGAAGCCGCTGCTGGCGGGCGCGCACGGGATGACCGCACCCGAACCGCGGCTGCTGCCGGAGATCCTGGCCGCCGGTCTGCGTCGGGCGGGTCCCGACGCGATCGCGGTCATGGCAGCCGATCGGCGAATGACCTACGGCGAGCTGGACGCGCTCTCGAATCGGCTGGCGCGCAGGATATCGCGCGCCGGCGGGTCCGGCTCGGATGTGCCCGTTCTGGGCCCGGAGTCGACTGTCCTGCTTGCCCTGCCGCGCTCGATCGAGGCGGTGGTCGCGTTGTGGGCGGTGGCCAAGACCGGTGCGGCGTTCGTGCCGGTGGGCACGGCCCTGCCCGCGGCGCGGCTGGCCGATATCGCCTCCGAAGCGGGCGCGACGGTCGGTCTCGCCTTCACGGAATCGTCTGCGAAACTGCCGGATTCGATGCCGTGGATCGCCCTGGACGATCTCGTGCGGGGCGGCACGGCCTCCGACGACGCCGGCCTGTCGGATCTGCCGTTGACCGCTGATGAGCTTCGTGGCCGCCCCCGGGTCGAGAATCCGGCCTACGTGGTGTTCACGTCCGGGTCGACGGGTGTGCCGAAGGGCGTGGTGGTGACCCACTCCGGTCTGGCCGGTCTGGCCGCGGCCATCGTGTCCGCGTACCGGGTGGATCCGGGTTCCCGTGTCCTGCAGTGCTTGAACCCGAGTTTCGACGCGGCGGTGCTGGAGTGGCTGATGGCGTTCGCCGCGGGCGCGACGCTGGTGGTGGCCGAACCGGATCCGGTGCTCGGCACCGAATTGGCCGGGCTGGTCCGGGATTACGGCATCACGCAGGTGTGTTCCACCCCCGCGGTGCTGTCCACGCTGGAGTCGAACGCGCTCGACGGCGTGCGCGCGGTGTCCTCGGGCGGTGAGCCCACGCCGCCGGATATCGTGGCGCGCTTCGGGACCGGGCGGGATCTGCTGAACTCGTACGGGCCCAGCGAGACCACGGTGGCGGTCACCTACACGGGTGGCCTGGTCGCGGGTGTCCAGTCCGGTCTCGGCGATCCGATTCCGGGCGCGGGGATGCTGGTGCTGGACCGCTGGCTGCGCCCGGTGCCGATCGGCGTGGCGGGGGAGCTGTACGTGAGCGGTCCGGGGGTGGCGCGCGGGTACGCGGGCCGTCCCGGTCTGACCGCGGAACGGTTCCTGCCCGCGCCGGACGGTGCGGCCGGGGCGCGCATGTACCGCACCGGAGACCTGGTGCGCTGGACCGAGCACGGCGTGCTCGAGTACGTGGGTCGTGGTGATTTCCAGGTCAAGTTGCGCGGTATGCGGGTCGAGCTGGGGGAGATCGACGCCGCCCTGAACGCGCACGCCGGGGTGGAGATCGCGGTGACCGTGGCGCGTCCGGGCGCCGGCGGTGGCACGGTGCTGGCCGCGTACGTGGTGCCGCACGCCGGGCACGCGATCACCGAGGCCGAGCTGCTGGACCACGCCACGCACCGGCTGCCGCCGTACATGGTGCCCGCGACCGTCACCGTGCTGGGCGCGCTGCCGCTCACCGCCAACGGCAAGGTGGATCGGCGCGCGCTCCCGGAACCCGTGGTGGCGCAACCGGTCGATGCCGGGGCGGCGGCCACCGAGACCGAACGCGCACTGTGCACCCTGTTCGCCGAGGTCCTCGGCATCCCCCAGGTCGGTCCGGGTACCTCGTTCTTCGCCTTGGGCGGCGACTCGATCATGGCCATCACCCTGGTCTCGCGCGCCCGCGCGGCGGGCCTGGTCTTCTCCGCCCGCGAGGTCTTCGAGCATCGCACTCCGGCGGGTCTGGCCGCCGTGGTCACGCATCTGGAGGATCGCTACGAGCGGCTTGCCGAACTCCCGGGCGGCGGCGTCGGCCGGCTGCCGCTGACGCCGGTCGAGTCCTGGCTGTTGAGCCGTCCCGGCTGGCGGCATTTCGCCCAGTCGATGGTGGTCCAGGTCCCGGTCGGGGCCCAACCCGCGATGGTGCTCGCCGCCGTGCAAGCGGTGCTCGACCGCCACGACATGCTGCGGGCCCGCGTCGTCCACGCCGATGACGGGCCGCGATTGGATGTCGCCCCACCGGAGACCGTCGACGCGGCGACCCTGCTGACCCGCATCGACTGTGCCGCGGTGCGGGGTATCGCGGGCGACGGACTCGGCGAGCCGGAAGCCGAGGTCGTGATCACCGCCGCGGCGATCGATCGCGCCTTGGCGGCGGCCGTCAACCGCCTGGATCCGCGCTCGGGGTCGATGCTCGCCCTGACCTGGCTGGACGCGGGTGCGGGCCGCTCGGGACGGCTGGCGATCGCCGTGCACCACCTGGCCTGTGACGCGGTGTCGTGGCGAATCCTGCTGCCCGACTTGATGTCCGCCTGGGCGCAGGCCGTGTCCGGCACCCGGCCGGAACTGCGCGAGACGGGGACATCGATGCGCACGTGGTCGTACGCGCTGGCCGCCGTCGCGAACGCCGATACCGGCGGCGCGGACCACCCGGACGGTGCGGTGGTGGACCTGCCGTGGCCGCGGCGAGAACTCGGATACTGGCGCGACGTCCTGGCCGAGGCCGCTCCGATCGGATCGCGCGCGCTGGACCCGGCGGTGGACACCCACCGCACCGCCGCGCGCGTCGATCTCGAAGTGCCGGAGGATGTCTCGTCGATTCTGGTCACACGGCTCGCCGGAACCTATCGCTGCGGCGTCGAGGACGCCCTGCTGGCCGCCTTGACCATGGCGCTCGCGCGCCGGCGTGCCGGGCTCGGCGAGACCGGGGCCGCGAGCACCGTGGTCATGGTCGAGCGGCACGGCCGTGACGAGACCGCCGTCGCGGGAGCGGACCTGTCGCGGACGGTCGGCTGGTTCACCGCCCAGGTGCCGGTTCGGCTGGGACCCGTTGCCGTGAACGGCGATTCGGGCCTCGACGCGGTGGAATCGGTGCTGAAGAACGTCAAGGAGCAGCTGCGTGCCGTGCCGCGCGGTGGCCTCGGCTACGGACTGCTGCGCTACCTGAACCCCGAGACCGCGTCCGAGCTCGCCGCCTTCCCGGAGCCGCGGCTCGGTTTCAACTACCTGGGCCAGATCCCCGATATCGAGATCGAGGGCGACTGGCTGCCGGTCGCGGTCGGCGACCGGCTGGGCGGGCACGCCGACCCGTCCATGCCGCTGGCGGCGGTGCTGTCGGTGGATGCCGTCACCCTGGAGTCGGCGGCCGGGCCGCGGATCCGCGCGATGTGGCAGTACGCCTCCGAGGTGATCGCCGCCGAGGACGTGGAAACGCTATCGCGCGAATGGCTTTCGGCTCTCGGCGAGATCGCCGAGCTGCTCCAGCGACCGGATGCCGGTGGCCTGACCCCCGCTGACCTACCCCTGCTGAAGGTCTCGCAGCCCGACATCGACGCCTGGGAACGGACTCTCGGCCGTCTCGCCGATGCCTGGCCGTTGACGCCGTTGCAGCGCGGCCTCCTGTTCCAGGCCCAATTGGCCGAGGGCCGCTCGGACGGCTACTCGGTGCAGGCGATCATCGATGTGGAAGCCGATCTCGATCCGGACCGGCTGCGGGCTGCCGCCGAAGCCCTGGTTCGCCGCCACGACGTGCTCCGTGCGGGGTTCATCGCCTCGGATATCGGTGCCGTACAGGTGATCCCAGCCGAGGTGTCGGTCCCGTGCGAGTATCGCGAGGCGATCGGCGCGACCCCGGAGGAGCTCGACGCTCTCGCCGCGGCCGAACTGCGCGTCCCCTTCGCGGTGGACCGCCCTCCACTCATCCGTTTCCTGTGCGTCGCGGCGGGTGAGCGCCGGTTCCGGCTGGTCATCACCAACCACCACCTGATCCTCGACGGCTGGTCCATGCCGCTGCTGTTCGCGGAACTCATCGGCCTCTACGAAACCTCGGGTGACGACGCGGGTTTCGCGACCCCGGTCCCGTTCCGCACCCATCTCGAATGGCTGGCCGCCCGCCCCGCCGAACGGGCGCGCAGCGCGTGGACGCAGGCCTTGGCGGGCCTCGACGGTCCCACCTTGATCGCACCGACCGCCCCGCGCGCCGCGGCCGCGACCGCGCCGGTCGCCCACGAGGTACCGCTTCCTGAGGGCCTGCCCGATGCCCTGCGCCGCACCGCCGCCGCCTGCCAGGTCACCGTCAACACGCTGGTGCAGGCCGCTTGGGCGCTGCTGCTGGCCGAGCGGACCGGAGCCACAGACATCGTCTTCGGCGCCACGGTGTCCGGCCGCCCGCCGGAACTCCCCGGCTCCGACCGCATGGTCGGCATGCTGGTGAACACCGTCCCGGTCCGGATCACCCTGAACCCGGCCGAATCCATCGCCGACCTGCTCACCCGCGTCCAGTACGAACAGGCCGCGCTGGCCGAACATCAGCACCTGGGCCTGGACGAGATCCACGCCGCCACCGGGCTCGGCCGGCTGTTCGACACCGCCACCGTCTTCGAGTCCTACCCGGTCGACGCGGCCACCCTGGCCGCCGCCACCCGCCACGCCGACCTCGCCGTCACCAACCTGCGCGCCCAGGACGGCACCCACTACCCGCTCTCGCTGGCCGCCTACGCCAATGACGGCCTCCGCCTCGAGCTCACCCGATCACCTCGCTATTTCGATGCCGCCCAAGCCGATTCGCTCGCCGAGTCCCTGTCCCGCCTGCTTGTCGCGCTGACCGGGCCGTCGACCCACCGCGTCGCCACGGTCACCGGCGTGGCCCCGGACGCCGATGCCGCGATCCGCCACGGCCTGCCCGCGGGCACGCCTCGCCTGCTACCGGACCTGTTGGGTTCCGGCGCGTCCCCGAACGCGGTCGCGATCCGCGATGCCTCCCCGCTCGCCCCCGGAGTGGACGATGCAGCGCCTGTGGATGCCACCGCGCCTGTGGATGCCGGAGTGGATGCCGCCGCACCGCGTGTCGCGGAGTCCGACGCAACGGGCACGGGTCGGTTGGTGGACGCTCGGCTCGGCCGGAACGTCGACGAACTCACCTATGGCCAACTGGAGGCGGCGGCGAATCAGTTGGCGCGCAGGATGATCGCGGAAGGAGCGGGGCCGGAGCGGACCGTGCTGGTCGCCCTGCCCCGGTCGATCGAGTCCATGGTCGCGGTGTGGGCGATCGCGAAGACCGGTGCGGCGTTCGTCCCGGTGGATATCACCCAGCCCGTCGGTCGGACGAGCGCGATCGCCGCGGAATGTGGTGCTGTACTGGGAGTTACCGGTGTGGTCCGGGCATCGGACGGTGCGGGCGCCGAGCTGCCCGGCGAGGTGGAGTGGCTGCGGATCGACGATGCGCGGTTCGCCGGCGAGTGCGCCGCGCTGTCCGGCGAGGCGGTCACCGATGCGGATCGCACCGCGCCCTTGCGCCCGGAGCACGCCGCCTATGTCGTGTTCACCTCCGGTTCCACTGGCACGCCGAAGGGTGTCGTGGTCTCGCATGCCGGGCTCGCCGACATGGTGGCAGCCACGATGGTGCGCGGCGGGATCACCGCCGATGCGCGTGTCCTGCATTGCGTGAACCCGGCTTTCGACGCCGCGATGCTGGTGTGGATGTCCGCGTTCGCGGCCGGGGCGACGCTGGTCGTCGCGCCGCCGGAGGCGAGCGCCGGAGCCGAACTGGCCGCGGTGATCCGCGCGGGCGCCGCCACCCACCTGGTCTGCACACCGAGCGTGCTCGGCACGCTCGATGCCGCCGACCTGGACGGGGTCGGAAGCGTCATCATGGGCGGCGAGGTCTGCCCGCCCGCCCTCATCACCCGGTTGGGTGCCGGTCGCGCACTGGTGAATTCGTATGGTCCGGCCGAAACCACCGTGGCCGCGAGCTTCGGCGACCCGATGACGCCCGAGACATCCGCCCTGGTGGGCACGCCGGTGCCCGGAACGACGTTGCAGGTGCTCGACCGGTGGCTGCGCCCGGTGCCGCTCGGCTCGGTGGGCGAATTGTATGTGCGTGGCCCCGGGTTGGCGCGTGGTTATGCGAGCCGCGCCGCGCTGTCCGCGAGCCGGTTCGTCGCCGACCCGTTCGCGGCCGGTCAGCGCATGTACCGTACTGGCGATCTGATGCGCTGCACCACAACGGGTTTCGAGTACGCGGGGCGCACCGACTTCCAGGTCAAGATCCGTGGGATCCGGGTGGAGCCGGGTGAGGTCGATGCCGTCCTGCTGACGCATCCGCAGGTGGAGGCCGCGGTGACGGTGGCCCGTAGGAATCCGGCCGGGGCGATGACACTGTGCTCGTATGTCACCCTCGACGCCCCGGTCCCGGTCCCCGACCTGCTGGCGTGGGCGGCGAACCGGCTGCCGCGTTATCTCGTGCCCGCGACCCTGCAGGTGCTCCCGGAGCTGCCTCGCACCGTGTCCGGCAAGGTTGACGCGCGTGCCCTCCCGGAACCGTCACTGGTCCAGGCGGAATACGTCGAGCCGACGGGTACGGCGTCGACCGTCGCCGCGACTTTCGCCGAGGTGCTGGGCCTGGATCGGGTCGGCGCCCGCGACGACTTCTTCGCCCTCGGAGGCGATTCGCTCATCGCGACCCGCGTCGCCGCCCGCCTGGCCGCGCACCTGGACCGCACGGTCCCCGTCCGCCTGCTGTTCGAGGCCCCGGTGGTCGCCGAGCTCGCCGACCGCCTGACCGCCACCGAATCCGATACCGCCGCACCGGCCCTGACCCGGACCGAGCGCCCAGCCCTGGTTCCGCTGTCCCCGGCGCAGCAGCGCATGTGGTTCGTGAACCGCTTCGACCCGGCATCCCCGGCCTACAACGTGCCGGTGGCCCTGCGCCTGACGGGCCACCTGGACCATGACGCCCTGCGTGCCGCGCTCCACGACGTCCTGGACCGCCACGAAACCCTGCGCACCGTCTACCCCGACATCGACGGCGTCGGCGTGCAGCGCGTCCTCGACGCCGACGAGGTCCTCCTCGACCTCGAGCCGATTCCGGTGACCCCGGACGCTCTGCCCACCATGGTCGCGGCAACCATCGGCGACGGCTTCGACGTCACCGCCGCTGTCCCGCTACGGGTTCGCGTGTTCCGGATCGACACGTCTGCCGGCGATGTGAACGACCACGTCGTCGTTCTCGTCGCCCATCACATCGCGACGGACGGGTTCTCGATGGCGCCGCTGACCCGGGATGTGGCCGCGGCCTACGCGACCCGCGCGGCCGGTGTGGTCCCCACCTGGGAGCCGCTGCCGGTGCAGTACGCGGATTACACCCTGTGGCAGCGGGATCGGTTGGGCGACGAGGAGGATGACCGGTCGCGGGCCGCCCGGCAGGTCGCCTACTGGTCGGACACGCTGGCCGGGGTGCCGGATCATCTGGAGCTGCCGACCGACCGTCCGCGCCCGGCCCGCGCCTCGCATCAGGCGGCCGAATGCACCGCGCGCGTGGACCGCACCGTGAGCGACGCGATCGACCGGTACGCCCGCGAGCATCGGGCGACGCCGTTCATGGTGGTGCACGCGGCCCTGGCCGTGCTGCTGGCCCGGCTCGGCGGGACCGCCGATGTCGTGGTCGGCACCCCGGTCGCGGGCCGCGGCGTGCGCGAACTCGACGATCTGGTCGGCATGTTCGTGAACACGCTGGTCCTGCGCACCGACGTCCGGCCCGCCGAGGGCTTCGGAGCCCTGCTGGACCGCGTGCGCGACACCGATCTGGCGGCTTTCGAGCACGCCGATGTCCCGTTCGAGCGGCTCGTCGAGGTGCTGTCCCCGGCTCGCTCGGAAGCCCGCCACCCCGTGGTCCAGGTCATGCTGGTGTTCCAGAACCTGCCCATGCCCGAACTGCGACTGCCCGAACTGACCGTGGCCCCGCTCGAACTGCCGCAGACCAACAGCCGATTCGACCTGAGCCTCACCGTCATCGGCGATGCCGACGGACTGGAGCTGCGCTGCTGCTACGCCACGGACCTGTTCGACGCCGCCACCATGACCGACTTCACCGACCGGTTGGTCCACCTGCTGGGTGAAATCACGACCGAAGCCCCGCGCTCGGTCGGCGATCTGGACCTGCTCACCCCGGCGGAGCAGGACCGGCTCGGCGGCGGCCGCGCCCCGGTGACGCCCCCGCGCACCCTGGCCGACATCATGGCCGACGCCGTCGCCGCCAACCCGGACGGCATCGCCGTGATCTGCGGCGACCGGAGCCTGACCTACCGCGAACTCGATGCCCGCGCCGACCGGGTGGCCCGACGGCTCGCGGCCGCCGGCGCCCGACCGGAAACCCTGGTGGCCGTGGGCATTCCGCGCTCCATCGAATCGGTGGTGGCGGTCTGGGCCGTCGCGCGGACCGGCGCGGCCTTCGTCCCCGTGGACCCTGCCTACCCGCCCGACCGCATCGCCCGCATCATCGACGTGTCCGGCGTGCGCCTCGGTCTCACCGTCACCGACCAGCGCCACCGCCTGCCCGGCACCGTGCACTGGTGGTGCCTGGACGAGCCCGACGCCGACGACAACCCGCCCGAACTCGCCGGAATCCCCAGGAACACGGCCAATCCCGCGTACGTGATCTTCACCTCGGGGTCGACCGGCGCACCCAAGGGCGTGGTGGTGTCCCACGCGGGTCTCGCGAATCTGGCTGCCGCCCAGCGGGAGCGGGACGAGATCACCCGCGATGCCCGCGTCCTGCATGTCGCCTCGCCCAGTTTCGACGCCTCGGTGGTGGAGCTGCTCATGGCCGTCGGCGCGGCCGCCACCCTGGTCGTGGCACCGCCCACCGTCTACGCCGGACTCGAACTCGGGGAACTGCTGTCCCGCGAACGTGTCTCGCATATCGCCCTCACCCCCTCGGCCCTGGCCACCGTGGACCCCGCGGGCCTGGACGACCTGCGCCTGATCGTCACCGGCGGCGAGCCCTGCCCGCCCGAGCTGGTGACGGCGTGGGCCGCCGAGGGCCGCCGTCACTTCAACGACTACGGCCCGACCGAGGCGACCGTGTGGGCGGTCGGCGGGTCGGTGCGCTCCGGCGAACCGGTCACGATCGGCGTCCCCGCGCCCGGCGTGCGCGCCCTGGTCCTGGACGAGCGGCTGCGCCCGGTCCCCGACGGCGTGGTCGGCGAACTGTATCTGGCCGGAATCCCGCTGGCCCGCGGCTACTTCGGCCGCTACGACCTGACCGCCGCCCGCTTCGTCGCCGACCCGCACGGCGTGCCGGGGGAGCGCATGTACCGCACCGGCGACCTGGTGCGCCGCCGCGCCGGGAACCTGGAGTACCTGGGCCGCACCGACACCCAGGTCAAACTGCGCGGCCTGCGCATCGAACTGGGCGACGTCGAGGCGGCCATGGTCGCCGACCCGTCGGTCGCGCGGGCGGTCGCGGTGGTGCGCGACGACGGCCACGGCGGCCTGCTGGCCGCCTACGTGGTCGCCGCGCCCGGCGCCGAGCCGGTGCCAGCCCTACTGAAGAAGGCTGCCGCGCAACGACTCCCGTCCTACATGGTGCCCTCCGCGGTCATGGTGCTCCCGGAGCTGCCGCGCACCGCCAACGGCAAACTGGATCTGGACGCCCTGCCCGCCCCGCGCCAGGAGGCCCGCGCTCATCTGGCACCCGAGGGGCCCGTGGAGACCGCGGTGGCGGCGGCCTTCGCCGAGGTCCTCGGCATCGATCGGGTGTGGCGTGACGACGACTTCTTCGCGCTCGGCGGCAATTCGCTGATCGCCACCCGGGTCGTGGCCCGGGTGGGCGCCGCCCTGGACGCCGCCGTGCCGGTGCGGGCGCTCTTCGACGCCCCGACCGTGGCCGAGCTGGCCGCACTCGTGGCGGCGGGCGCGGCGTCCGACCGCCCGCGTCCCGGACCGCGCCCACGCCCGGCGCGGATCCCGCTGTCGGCGGCCCAGCAGCGCATGTGGTTCCTCAACCAGTACGACCCGGGCTCGCCGCTCTACAACATTCCCGGCGCCTTCGACATCGATGGCGCGCTCGATGTCTCGGCGCTCCGCGCCGCGATCGACGATGTCGTGGCCCGGCACGAGACGCTGCGGACGATCTACCCGGCCGGGCCCGACGGCCTGCCGGACCAGCGTATTCTGCCGCCGACACCGGGTTCCACGCCGATCACCGAACTCGACGTCACCGCGGACGGCATCAACGCCGCGCTGATCACCCAGCTGTCTCGGGGCTTCGACATCACCCGCGAAACCCCGCTGCGGGTGTGTGTCCTTCACGTCGGGCCCGAACGCACCGTGCTGGCGATGGCGGTCCACCACATCGCGGCCGACGGCTGGTCGATGGCGCCCTTGGCGCGAGATGTCGTGTACGCGTTCGCCGCTCGCACCGCGGGAGTCCCACCCGAATGGACGCCGCTGCCGCTGCAGTACGCCGACTACGCCCTGTGGCAGCACGAACTGCTGGGCGCGGAGAGCGACCCCGGCAGCCTCGCGAGTCGTCAGCTGGAGTTCTGGCGCACCACCCTGGCCGGTCTGCCCGAGGTCCACGCCCTGCCCACCGACCGCCCCCGCCCGACCCTGCCGTCCGGTACCGGCGATCGCATCGAATTCACCGTTCCCGCAACCGTTCAAGACCGTGTGCAGCAGCTGTCCCGCGCCCACGGCGCGACCCCGTTCATGGCGGTGCACGCCGCCCTCGCGGTGCTGCTGGCGCGGATGTCCGGTCATCCGGACATCGCTCTCGGCTCGGTGGTCGCCGGTCGCGGCGACGGCGAATTCGATGACCTCGTGGGCATGTTCGTCAACACCGTGGTGTTGCGCTCGCAGGTCGATCCCGCCGCCGGATTCGCCGCCACCCTCGACGCGGTCCGCCGCGCTGACCTGGCCGTCTACGGCAATCTGGACCTGCCGTTCGAACGACTGGTGGAGGCGCTGGCCCCGGTCCGTTCCACCGACCGTCACCCGCTGTTCCAGGTGCTGCTGGCCTTCCAGAACGTGCGGACCGAGCGAACGGCGCTGCCGGGCTTGGCGGTTCGCCCGCTGGACGCGCCCGCGCCCGGTTCCAAGTTCGATCTCGAATGGATGCTGGCCGAACAGTTCGGCGCCGCGGGGGAGCCCGCGGGTATGACCGCCTCCCTCACCTTCGCCACCGACCTGTTCGACCGCTCCACCGCCGCGGCCATGGTCGACGGCTTCCTCGCGATCCTGGACGCGATGACAGCCGATCCCCTGGCGGCGGTCGGCACCATCGAGGTGGCCGGGGCAGGGCTGCCGGCGCTGACGGCGACTCCCCACGAGGCGCCGAGCCGGGTGGCGCAGGCTCCGGTCCAGCGCGGCTATCGGGCCGCGCGAACCGAGGAGGAACGCATCCTCGTCGCCGCTTTCGAAGCCGTGCTGGAGTCTCCGCGAGTCGGAGTGGACGACAACTTCTTCGATGTCGGCGGCACTTCGATGGGCGCGGTCCGCGTCGTCACCCAGGTGCGGGAGGCGACCGGCCTTCCGATGGCGCTGCAGTGGATGTTCCTCGATCCCACCCCCGCCGCGCTGGCGCGACGCCTCGGCGAAGCCGCCGCGCAACCGGGCGTGGAGCAGTCGATGCGGGTCCTGCTGCCCATGCGCCCGCAAGGTGACGGTCCCGCCCTGTTCTGTGTGCATCCGGCCATCGGATTGGCCTGGTGCTACGGCGGATTGGTCCGCCACATCGACGGCGCGCACCCCATCTACGGCATCCAGTCTCCGGGTGTGACCGACGGCGGGACGGCCGACCGCACCGTGCGCGACCTGGCCGTGCGCTATGCCGAGGAGATCCTTCACGCGCAGCCCGAGGGCCCCTACCAGCTGCTCGGCTACTCGGCGGGCGGTCCGCTGGCGCACGCCACGGCCGTCGAACTGCGCCGCCGGGGTGCGGAGGTGCCGTCGCTGATCATGCTCGACTCCCGCGCCGACGTCACCGTGCCGGACGACACCGCCATTCCGCCGCTGTCGCTGCTGCTGGCCGAATTCGGCGGCATCGACGTCCCGCCCGGACTCGACGACCTCACCGCGGACCGTGCGGCCGAACTACTGGAGACGGCCGGAATCAGTTTCTCCGCAACCGAACTGGAGAACGTTTACGGGGACATGTGTCATCTGCTGCGTCAGATCGCGGTCCACGAGCACGAGGTCTTCGACGGCGACCTGCTGTTCATCGCCGCCTCGGGCAACCCGGAGCCGATCCCGAATGTCAGCACCTGGCGGCCCTACATCGCGGGCCGGATCGACGACCGCCCCGTCGAGTTCGGGCACAACCGGCTCACCACCCCGGAGGCCTGGGAGGTGATCGGCCCCCTGGTCGCGGCGTATCTGAGCCGCTGATCCTGGCCGCGAGCGGGTCGGCTGGGGAACAATGGGCCCGGAAACCCGGTGGGCTACGGAAGGTTCGGACAAGTGTCGGTGAAGGGGACGGCGGACCAGAAGGGGCTGCTGCACGCGGTCGCGGTGGGGGTGGGCGCGCTCGGCGCGGGCGAGCTGCTCGCCGCGGCGCGCGGCGGCTCCATGCTCGACGGAATCGGGCGGCTGGCCGCGGATTACGCGCCCGTGCAGGTGGTCGAGACCATGGTGGCGCAGGCCGGGGACCACGACAAGGAGATGACCCGGCTCGGTGTCGCGCTGTGGAGTGTGGGCGCGGCTGTCGGCACGGCGCTGCTCCCGCCGCGACTGCGCACCCCGGCGGCCGCCATATTCGGGGCCGCCACGGCGGCGGCGGCCCTGCGCAGCACCGACCGTTCGGTGCCCGGGGCGCTCGGCGCGGTGGCCGCCGCGGCCGTCCTGCGGGCCGGACTGCGCAAGCCCGGCGGGCACGGATTGTTGTGGGCCGCAGCGGGAACCGGCATGATCGCCGCCGCCGAGACATTGGTGCGACGCGAGGATCAGCGGCACCGGGAACGGGCTCGCCGGATCGGCCCGATGGGCGCGCACGTCCCGGTCCCCGAGGACGGCATCGGCAGCGAACCCGGCCTGACCCCGTTGATCACGCCCGCGAGCAAATTCTATGTGGCGGACGTGAATTCGCGGGCCCCGCGCATCGACCCCGCCGACTGGCGGCTATCCATCGGCGGCCGGGTCGCCCATCGGCTACGGCTGTCGCTGGCCGATCTGGCCGAGCAGGCCGTCGAATTCGACGCCGTCATGGTGTGCGTGCACAACACCGTCGGTTCCGGCCGCTGCGCCAATGCCCGCTGGCTCGGCGTCCCGCTGACCGCGCTGCTCGACCACGCCGTCCCCGAATCCGGTGCGACCCGCCTGGTCACCCGCGCCGTCGACGGCTACACCATCTCGCTGCCGCTGGAACCGCTGCGCACCGGCGAATGGCCCGGCTACCTGGTCATCGGCATGAACGGAGAACCGCTGCCGCCCGAACACGGCTTCCCCGCACGGGTTTTCGTGCCCGGCATCTACGGCCAGTACTCGGGTGCGAAGTGGGTCGGCGAACTCAAGCTCACCGACGACAGTCACGTCGACTACTGGTGGAAGCGCGGCTGGCCCGCCGAACCGCTGTGGGTGCGGCCGCAGGCCCGCATCGACGTCGCCTCCGGCGGCGGCGCGGGCGGCGGCAAGTTCACCGTCGCGGGCGTGGCCTGGGCCCCGCCGCACGGGGTCGCCGGGGTGGAGATCCGGATCGGCGAAACCGATTGGCTGCCGGTCGAACTCGGCTCCGAACTGGCCCCCGCCGCCTGGCGGCGCTGGCGCACCATTGTCGACGTGCCGCCGGGCACCCACACCATTCAGGCTCGCGCCATCAGCCGCTCCGGCGAGGTCCAGGACGCCGAGGAGCGCCCGCCGTTCCCGATCGGCCCGGGCGGCCTGCACAGCGTCACCGTCACGGCCTGATCGTCGCCTCGCCCGTGACATCCGTCATGGGCGGACAGTGACGAACCGGGGATGCGTGGCAGGTCGCGGCGGGTGACGGTATTGGTGTGAAACTCACGGCGTGTGGCGTGTGCCGCTTTGCCCCGGGCCGGTGCTGCCGGCTGCCCCGATGCTGTCCCTGAGCGCTGTCATACCGTCTCTATCCGCCGTACGACCGCACGCTGACCGGCGACGATCGGCATGGGCTCGGGTAGCGTCCCGCGGTGTGGACGCGGAAGAGGCGGGTATTCGGCGACGGCGACGGTTCGGGACGCTGCTCGCGGCCGTGTGGGCGGTGTACCTGTTCGACCCGCTGCGGCAGGGCTGGCAGCTCGAGAATCCGGTGGCCCGCGCGTACACGATCGCGGTGATCGTCGCCTTCGGCATCGCCTATGTGGCGTCCTATTGGCTGCTGGTGCGCGGCCCGTCCGACCAGGGCTGGCCACCGCAGCCGCCCTGGCTGGTGGTGGCCGGATCGCTGGCCGTGCAGGCGGCGCTGATCGCGGCCGCGGCGGTCACCCTGCACTCGCAGATGCTCGGGCTGGGCGTGTACATGGCCTCCTACATCGCGTTCACGCTGCCGGTGCGGCGGGCGGTCCCACTCGAACTCGCGTTGATCGTGGTGTTCGCGGTGCTGCCGCAACTGCTCACCGGGCAGCCGCCCGCGTACTCGCTGATGCAGTCGATCGTGCTGGCGGCCTTCGCGGTCGGCGGGATCCGGGTGATCCTGCAACGCAATCACGAACTGCACATCGCCCGGCAGCAGCTCGCCGAACTGGCCGTGGCGGAGGAGCGGCTGCGGGTCGGGCGCGACGTGCACGACATCCTCGGCCACTCGCTCACCGTCATCACCGTGAAAACCGAACTGGCGCAACGTCTCATCGACGTCGCACCCGAGCGCGCGAAGACGGAGATGGCGGATGTGGAACAGCTGGCGCGGGAAGCGCTGGCCGGAGTGCGCTCGACCGTCGGTGGGCTGCGGGCGGTGTCGCTCGCCGGCGAGCTGACCAATGCCCGCACGGCGCTGAACGCCGCCGAAATCGAGGGCGTGCTGCCGGATCCCGGCGAACTACCGTCGCGGCACAGCGTCGTGTTCGGCTGGGTGCTGCGCGAGGCCGTCACCAATGTGGTGCGGCACAGCGGCGCGGCGCACTGCTGGGTCCGGGTGACCCCGAACAGCATCGAGATCGCCGATGACGGTGTGGGCCCGCGCGACTCGGCCCGCACCGGATCCGGCCTGTCCGGACTGCGCGAGCGGGTCCGGGCCACCGGCGGCGAACTGACCCTGGGCGCGCGCCCGGACGGCGGCTTCCGGGTGCTGGCAAGCTTCCCGGAGACGATCAAGGAGCCGGAATGATCAAACTGCTGCTCGCCGACGATCAGGCTCTGGTCCGCGGCGCCCTCGCGGCCCTGTTGAGCCTGGAACCCGACCTCGACGTGGTCGCCGAGGTCGGCCGCGGCGACGAGGTGCTCGCCGCCGTCGAACGCACCACCCCCGACGTGGCCCTGCTGGACGTGGAAATGCCCGGCCTGGACGGCATCTCGGCCGCCGCCCAGCTGCACGCCGCCCATCCGGCGGTGCGCATCCTGATGGTCACCACCTTCGGTCGCCCCGGCTACCTGCGCCGCGCCATCGACGCGGGCGCCTCCGGCTTCGTCGTCAAGGACACCCCCGCCCGGGAACTCGCCGACGCCGTCCGGCGTGTCCACATGGGCCTGCGCGTCGTCGACCCGGCCCTGGCCACCGAAACCCTCACGGTCGGAACCTCACCCCTCACGGCTCGGGAACGCGAGGTTCTCGCCGCGGCCGCCGACGGTGCGACCGCGGGCGCCATCGCCAAGCTGCTGCACCTGTCCGAGGGCACGGTCCGCAACCATTTGTCCTCCGCCATCGGTAAGACGGGCACTCGCACGCGGGCCGAAGCCGTCCGGGCGGCGGAGCGTCTCGGCTGGCTCTAGCACCCCGGGGCATTAACTGAATCATGACCACGGGTGGCACAGTGTGGGAAATGTTCTGAAATGAGCCACTTTCTCAAGTTTGCTGGGTTAGGTTCACGGCTACACCGGACAGTCGGTGAGAAAAGCGGAAGTCGGAGGACACCATGGGAATTCTCAGCCTGATCGCGGGGCTCGCGCAGATGGTCATCGGCACCATCGTGGCCAACACGGGTTCGGGTGGGACCGGCTCCGGCTGGTGAGTGCGCCGGGTTCGGCTCGCCTCCGGTGAGCCGAACCCTCAGAACCGGCCGCCCCGGCTGATCCGCCGGGAGCCGTCGGAACCGCCGAAGGAGCCGGGGCCGTAGCTGCGGCCACCGCCCCCGCCGCCGAAACCGCCGCCGAATCCGCCACCGCCGCGGCGGTACTCATTGCCCATCCCGCGCAGCATGCCGTCGATGAGGATTCCACCCAGGATGGCCCCGGTCTGGGAGCCGCCGGAAGACACGCGTTGCTGCTGCTGGGCCTGCCACTCCTGCACCGCTGCCTGCGCGGTGTGCAGCGCGCGAGCGCCGAGTTCGACGGCGCGCTGGGCGGATTGGAGAGCCTGCTCGGGATTCGAGGTGGCGAGCTGAGCGGCCTGCTCCAGACTGCGCTGGGCCTCGGCGAGGCGGGTGCGTGGTTCGGCGTCGACCCCGCCGCGGCGGGTGCTGATGTAGTCGGCGGCGGCATTGACCTGGCTGCGGGCCGCGGTCAGCGTCCGGTCGAGACGGCGACGCAGGTCATCGGCGGCCCGCTTGCGATCGCCGGCCGCGGCAATGGCCTGATCCAGCGCGGCGTCGGCGGCGACGGCCTGCCGGAAGACCCCGAGCGGATTGGCGGCCCCGTCGGCGGTGGCCTGATCGAGAGCCGCGCGCGCGACGGCCGTCGCGGCGGGCAGATCGGTGCCGCCGTGTTCCGACAGTCCGTCGGCGGTGGCCAGATCGCCGCGCAGTTCCTCGATCATGGCCGACAGTCCGGCCCGCGCCTGCTCGATATCGGTGGCGGCCGAATCGACCGCGTCCAACAGCGTGCGAGCCGCGTCCACGGCCGATTCGGCGGCGCGAATATCGGATACCGCCGCGCCCTGCTGCCCGACCGGTTTGGCGGCCGCGGCACGGCCGTCCGCGATCGTCTTCTCCGCGAACCCGATTCGCTCGCTCGCCATGCTCACGTTGTCGTGGATGGGCGCGAGCACCGACGCGGGATGCGCGGCCACCAGTGCCGTGAGCGTGGCCTGGGAACCGGGCACCCGCGCGGTGAGTTCGATCAGGTCGCGAGTCAGCGCGTCCAGCCGCTCTCCGGCATTGATGAGCAGATTGCGCATGGCGTCGAATTCGCCGACCTTGGCATCGAGGTCCCGATTCGCGCTGCCGCAGCTGCTGACCAGGTCGATCAGCATGCGCTGCTGCTGATCCGGGGTCTCGGGGATATCGTCGTCGAGTTGCTGGCGGATCGAGAACGCCTTGGCCAGCGCCCGTTTCGCGCCCTCCAGGGCGGCGGTGAAGGGCGCGGTGGCGGTGCCCCCGAATTCGTCGGTGGCCAGCCGCAATTCCTCGGTGCTGATGCGAATGGCGTTGTCGGTGTCGACCAGGGTCTCCTTGGAGAGGGCGTCCAGTACGACCAGCGGCAGGGCCTCCAGCGCCCGGGCGTCGGTCGGATCGGTCTTGCGCGCCGAATCCATGACCGAGCGTTCCCGCCGCGTCTTGCGCCGCTTCGACCACCACCAGATCCCCAGCACCGCCAGCGCCACCAGGAGCGCGATGATCAGTATCGGGAACAGCCCGATGCCGCCGGACCCGCTCATGGCGTC
Source organism: Nocardia sp. NPDC005746 (assembly GCF_040630785.1). NCBI lineage: Bacteria > Bacillati > Actinomycetota > Actinomycetes > Mycobacteriales > Nocardiaceae > Nocardia > Nocardia sp. NPDC005746. The sequence goes on along the minus strand of NZ_JBEXYE010000004.1, from coordinate 210,484 downwards.
CGAGAGCCCGGTCGCCGTGGCCAGCCCGGCCCCGGCCCAATTCCCGTCGCGCAGCTTCGGCTCCACCCTGTCGGTGAGCAGGCGGTCGAGTTCCTTGTCACTGACCGACTGCGGCACCGTCCCGGTGAACGCGTACGCCCGATCGTCGACGGCCACCGACAGCAGCACGTCGCGATCCCCGAACCCGGACAGTTTCGCGGTCTGCTCACCCCAGGCGTGCGAGTCCAGGCCGCTGAAGTCGCGCACGTAGACGATCCACAGCCGCTCGTGGTCACGCGAGTACAGCGCGTCGATGGCCTGCTGCAGCTCCGCGGTCTGCCCGCGGTCCAGCGCCCCGGCCTTGTCGGTGACATAGCCGGGCAGTCGCAGGGGCGTCTCGGCCGCGGCCGGCGCGGCGTGGCCGCCGACCAGGGCCAAGGCCGCGAGCAGACCGGTCACGAGGAGGGACAGCTGCTTCGGTGGCCGCATGCATCGAATCTAACTGTGGAACGCGGAGGGTCGGTTTCTTCTGCACGCTGTGTCGGGAGCCATGACTACGATCGGTGAGGTGATCACCATCGATTCGCCCTACACGGGCCACGTCTCGCCCGGCTCCAATCCGCAGCAGCGTGAGGTTCCGGGCGCGCGCATCGTGAAGATGTCGGTCGGTGGCATGGACAACAACACCTATCTGGTGCAGTGCGCCGCCACCGGCGCGACCCTGCTGATCGACGCCGCCAACGAGGCCGGGCGGATCCTCGAGCTCATCGGCCAAGAGGCCCCGGGCCGGGTGGAGCTCATCGTCACCACCCACCAGCACCAGGACCACTGGTTCGCGCTTCCGGATGTGGTGGCGGCCACCGACATTCCGACCGCCGCGCACGAGCTGGACGCCGCGCCGCTACCGGTGCCCCCGGCCCGGCTGCTGGCCGACGGTGACAAGGTTCACGTCGGCGACCTCGTGCTGGAGGCCATTCACCTGCGCGGGCACACGCCCGGCTCGGTCGCGCTGGCGCTGACCGACGGCGCTGGCGGCGTCCACCTGTTCACCGGTGACTCGCTGTTCCCGGGCGGCGTGGGCCGGACCCTGTCGCCGGAGCAGTTCACCTCGCTGCTCGGCGACGTCGAGACCAAACTGTTCGACCGCTATCCGGACGACGCCGCGGTGTATCCGGGCCACGGCGACGACACCACCCTCGGCGCCGAGCGCCCGCACCTGCCCGAATGGCGGCAACGCGGTTGGTGAGACTCCGCAACCATCGAGCCGAACCGGACCGGTCGGCACAGGACATGGCCACATCCACCGCCTCCGGACGCGGTGGCGGCACGCTGCGCTGGGTGCGGCGGCTGCTGGTCGGCGGGGTGCTGATGGGCCTGGTCGTGGTGGGCGGCACCGCACTGCACGTGTGGCAGGTGGCCCGCATCGACGACTACGCCCACGCCGACGCCATCGTGGTGCTGGGCGCGGCCCAGTACGACGGCACCCCGTCGTCGGTGTTCGAGGCGCGACTGGACCAGGCGCACAAGCTGTTCCGCAAGCAGGTCGCCCCCATGATCGTGACGGTGGGCGGCAAACGGGTCGGAGACAACTACACCGAGGCGGCCTCGGGCAAGAACTACCTGAAGGACCAGGGCGTCCCGGAGGACCGGATCCTGGCCGTCGAAACCGGTTCCGACACCCTGCAAAGCGTGGAAGCGGTGTCGAAAGCGCTGCTGGCGCGTGGAAAATCGTCGGTGGTGCTGGTCAGCGACCCCTGGCATTCGCTGCGCACCCGCACCATGGCGCGTGACGCCGGGCTGTCGGCCTGGACCGCGCCCACCAGGACCGGGCCCGCGGTGTACACGCGGGAATCGCAGGCGCACGGGATCTTCCGGGAGACCTTCGCATTGCTCTGGTATCAGCTGACCCATTTCTCGGCGGACTTCAAATACACGGCGGATCAGTGAGCAATGAACGCACGCATCGACTATGACGGGGTCTACACCGACGCCGACCGGGAACGCATGGTTCCCGAGACCGAGCACACGGCCGGACTGAGCTGGTCGCCGTGCCCCGCCCGGCGCAGCGAGTTCGCGCGCGACCGGGCCCGGGTACTGCACTCGGCCGCGCTGCGGCGGCTCGCCGACAAGACCCAGGTCATGGGCCCCCGCGACGGTGACACCCCGCGCACCCGGCTCACCCATTCGCTGGAGGTCGCCCAGATCGGCCGCAGCATCGCCGACAGCCTGGGCTGTGATCCCGACCTGGTGGACCTGGCCGGGCTCGCCCACGACATCGGGCACCCGCCCTACGGGCACAATGGCGAGAAGGCGCTCGACCAATTCGCCGACGCGCACGGCGGTTTCGAGGGCAACGCGCAGAACCTGCGCATCCTCACCCGGCTCGAACCCAAGGTGATCGACGACCAGGGCGTCAGTTTCGGGCTCAACCCGACCCGGGCGGCCCTGGACGCGGTCATCAAATACCCGTGGGGCAGAACGGGTCCCAGCTCCAAGTTCGGGGCCTACGGGGTGGACATGGACCGGCTGGACTGGGTCCGCAAGGACGCGCCCGAACGCCGCCAGTGCCTGGAGTCGCAGATCATGGACTGGGCCGACGATGTCGCCTATTCGGTGCACGATGTCGAGGACGGGGTCATCGTGGGGCGCATCGACCTGCGCGCCCTGGCCGATCCGGTCGAACAGGTGGCGCTCGCCGAACTCGGCGCGCAACGGCATGCCGCGCATTCCGTGGACGACATGGTGGCCGCGGCGCAGCGGCTCTCCGAATTACCGGTGGTCGCGGCCGCCGCCGAGTACGACGGCTCGCTGCTCGCCTCCGTCGCGCTCAAACGGCTGACCAGCGATCTGGTGGGCCGCTTCGCCACCGCCGCCGTCGAGGCCACCCGCGCCGCGTGGGGCGGCCGCCAATTGTCGCGCTACGACGCCGATCTGGAGGTGCCGCGCATCGTGGCCGCCGAGGTCGCGGTCCTCAAGACCATGGCGTTGCGCTACGTGCTCTCCGACCCCATCCACCGGGTGCGGCAGGCCGGGCAGCGCGAACGCATCCTGCTCGTCGCCGACCGGCTGCTCGCCGCCGCCCCGCACGGGCTGGACCGGCTGCTGCTGCCGTGGTGGGAGGAAGCCGCCGACGACACCGCGCGGGTGCGGGTGATCGTCGACCAGATCGCCTCCTACACCGAGAGCCGCCTGGAACGCATCGCCGCCGCGATACCCTGATTTCGGTGAATCCGGCGGCAGGGGGCGCGCGATGACACGCGAGGTGGACGACCTGGTCGACCTCGAGCGATATCCGCTCGACCGGCGGTCCGTGGCGCGGCTGCGTGAGGTGATCGAGCGGTCGCAGGCGGACTTCCTGGTCAGCGGAGTCACCGTGCTGCCCGAATTCCTGCGGCCCGCCGCGGTCACCGAGATGGCGGCCGATGTGCTCTCCGACGGACTCGGCGACGCCATGCGCTTCGAATACACCGTGGCCTGCGACCGGATTCCGGACTCCTCGCCGTTGAAGGCGCTCTACCATTGGGAACCCTTGCGGGAGTTCGTCTCCCACCTGGTGGGGGAGCAGGCCTACCGGTCCGCCGACGAACTGGGCGCCATGACGGTGCAGATCCACGAGAACGGCGACGCGCAGGACTGGCACTACGACATGTCCGATTACACGGTGATGCTGCACATCGTCGCGCCGGAGCGGGGCGGAGCGCTCGAATACATCCCGCTGCCCGGCGCTTTCATCGAGCGTGGGGGCGGGCTGCCGATGCGGCACCGGCACATGGTGAAGATGCTGCCGACCGTGCCCGGGACGCTGGTGCTGCACGCCGGGCGGCGGTCCCGGCACCGGGTGACGCCGGTACAGGGCGAGATTCCGCGGGTGAGCGTGCACATGGCGTTCAACGCGCGGCCCGGGCAGCGGTTGAACGCGCACGTGCGGCGGCATCTGTTCGGGCGCGAGGACTGAAATCTTGGTGGGCGCGCATGGCCTGAAGCTCAGTCGGCGCGCATGGACTGAGGCTCAACCGGAGTGCATCGACTGAAGCTCAGCCGGAGTGCACGGACTGAGGCTCAGCCGGAGCGCACGGACTGAGCGTCAGTCGGAGTGCATGGCCACGTAGTGCGGGATGGTCTTCGCGGGCGGGCCGTCGGCCACGACGCGGCCCTCGTCGAACACCAGCACGCGGTCGAAATCGGCGAGCAGGTCCAGATCGTGGGAGACCACGACCAGTCGCTGCGGGAGGTCGCGCAGCATCCGGGTGATGCGGCGTGTGTTGCGGAGGTCGAGCAGGGTGGTCGGTTCGTCGAACACCACGTACTCCGGTCGCACCGACAGCACCGCGGCGATGGCGAGCAGTTGCTTCTGGCCGCCGCTGAGCAGATGCGCGGGATGGTCACCGAATTCGCTGAGGCCGTAGGTCGCGAGGGTTTCGGTGACCCGTTGCGGGATGTCGGATTTGGCGACGCCGTGGTGTTTGAGGCCGAAGGCGAGGTCCTCGGCGACCGTCGGCATGACGATCTGCACATCCGGATCCTGGAAGACGAATCCGACCAGTTTGCGCACGGCCCGGCCCTGTTTGCGGGTATCGAGGCCGTCCACGCGCACCGTCCCCGCGGTCGGCACCTGCAGGCCGTTGAGCAGCCGCGCGAAGGTGGACTTGCCCGAACCGTTCGCGCCGACGACGGCGATCCGGTGCTCGCTCAAACGCAGATCCAGGTCGCGCAGTACTTCGCGCTCGCCGAATCGGTGTGAGACGCCGTCGAGTTCGATCATGCTCGGGCCGGAATCATCGGATACGCCTTGCGCACCGCCACCGCGGCCAGCGACCCGATCACGGTCTTGACCACATCGCCCGGCAGGAACGCCACCGAGGTCGTGATCGCCTTGCCCAGCGAGATGTGCGCGGCCGCGGCCATCCACGGGATCCCGATGGCGTACAGCACGATCGCGCCGCCGAGGAAGTTGATCAGCAGGGCCAGCGGCAGGTTGTAGTGCTTCCACACCCGTTCGGTGAGCAGGCCGATCACCAGCGCGCCGATCGGATAGGCGATCACGAAGCCACCCGTCGGGCCCATGATCACCGACAGGCCGCCGCGCCCGCCCGACAGCACCGGCAGCCCCGCGAAGACCATGACGTCGAAGAGCAACATGGCCAGCGCGCCGCGCTTGGCGCCCAGAATCGAGCCCGCCAGGATGACGCCCAGAGTTTGCGAGGTGAACGGTGCGAAGGCGCCCGGCAACTGGATCAGCGGGAAGAATCCCAGGACCACCATGATTGCCGCGAACAGCGCGATCTGCGCCAAATCCCTACTACGCACCCGAGGCATCCTAAAGGGGTGCCGGACCGACCGGTCAGTCCAGGCCGCGAGCGTCCAGGGCCTCGCCGACGCCGTCGGCCATCCGTAGTGTGCGGATCAGTAGCGGGACCAGGAAGACCGTGCTGCGCTCGATGCCGCGAGCCCGCTGGGCAGCGCGCACGAGTTCGGCCTGCTCACGGATGACCGGGATGAATCGGATGGTCATCGCGACCAGCAGGCCCACCCGTTCGGGGCGGACGCCGAGCGGGCGCAGCGGGGTGAGTGCGCGTTCGATGGTGTCGACCATGGCCGAGGTGCGGGTGGTCAAGGTCACCAGATTGGCCAGCAGGACCAGGGTGAGCAGGCGTTCCCCGACCAGGACCGCCGTACGCGCATCGGTGAAGATCACCTGCGCGATCACGATCAACCCCAGGAACGGCAGCAGCGTAAGGACCTGCCGCCCGGTCGTCCGCCACGGAATCCGCGCGAGCGCGTACAAGCCCGGCACCACGATGAGCGCGCCGGTCAGCACGGTGATCGACGACACGAAGAACAGCGCCGTCCCCGCGACCGCGAGCCCGGCCAGTTTCACCCCCGCGGGCACGACGTGCACCGGCGTCCGGGCGTCGTGGTAGAGGCTGAGCACGCATCGATCTTCGCAGCTCGGCTCCGCCGCAGGTCGTCGGGGATCGGACGACTGGTTTCGGTGCGAGTGGGGCAACTCATCGGGGACGTCCGAAATCGGTTCGGAGCCTGGCCGCCGGCCCGCATGCATGGCAATCAACGGCACTGTGTCGTGCGCCGAGGCGCGGAGAGGCGGGGAAGCGCGTGTCGGGGCCCCGGGGGCTAGACTCGCTGGGTGGCTGGCCGACTTCCGGACCGCGATATCGCGGCGATTCGTGAACGTGTCCGGATCGAGGATGTCGTAGGGGAGTACGTCGCCCTCCGCCGAGCCGGCGCCGACTCCATGAAGGGCCTGTGCCCGTTCCACGACGAGAAGTCGCCGTCGTTCCACGTGCGGCCCAATCACGGCGTGTTCCACTGCTTCGGCTGCGGTGAGGGCGGCGACGTCTTCGCGTTCCTGCAGAAGATCGAGCACGTCGGCTTCGTCGAGGCCGTCGAGCAGATGGCCGACCGGCTCAACTACAAGATCAACTACGAGGGCGGCGGCACGGCGGTCCGCGTCGACCGCGGCACCCGCGCCCGCCTGGTCGCCGCCAACGCGGCCGCGCACGAGTTCTACATCTCGCAGCTCGGCGAGCCCGGGGCCGAGGCGGCCCGCAAGTACCTCACCGACCGTAATTTCGACCACAATGCCGCCCACCAGTTCGGCTGCGGCTACGCCCCCGGCGGCTGGGACACCCTCACGAAACACCTGCTGCGCAAGGGTTTCGAGTTCAAGGAGCTGGAGGCAGCGGGCCTGTCCAAGCAGGGCCAGCGCGGCCCGATGGACCGTTTCAACCGCCGTCTGCTGTGGCCGATCCGCAATCTCGGCGGCGAGGTGATCGGCTTCGGCGCGCGCCGCCTCTACGACGACGACACCATGACCGCCAAGTACATCAACACCTCGGAGACGTTGCTGTACAAGAAGTCCCAGGTGCTGTTCGGGCTCGACCACGCCAAGCGGGAGATCGCCAAGGGTCATCAGGCCGTGGTCGTGGAGGGCTACACCGACGTCATGGCCATGCATCTGGCCGGCGTCAAGACCGCGGTCGCCTCCTGCGGCACCGCCTTCGGCGACGACCACCTCGCGATCCTGCGCCGCCTGCTCATGGACGATAATTTCTGGCGCGGCGAGATCATCTACACCTTCGACGGCGACGCCGCCGGCCAGGCCGCCGCCCTCAAGGCCTTCTCCGGCGACCAGAAGCTCGCCGGACAGACCTACATCGCGGTGGCCCCCGACGGCCTCGACCCGTGCGAACTGCGCCAGCGCAACGGCGACGGCGCGGTCCGCGACCTGGTCGCCCGCCGAGTCCCGTTGTACGAGTTCGTCATCCGCGGCCTGCTCGCCGAACACAACCTCGACGCCCCCGAAGGCCAGGTCGAGGCCCTGCGCCGCGCCGTCCCCGTGGTCTCCCAGATCAAGGACTTCGCCCTCCGCAAGGCCTACGCCACCAAACTGGCCGGTTGGGTCGGCTGGGACGACATCCAGCAGGTGGTCCGCCGCGTCGGCGAGGAGGCCCGCAAGGGCGCCCGCACCGGCGCCAAGCCCGGCATCCCCGAACGCCAACCCCACCACGAGGTTTCACCCGGCCCCGCCGCCCGTCCCAACCCCACGGACCCGGCCCTGCTGCCCCAACGCCAAACCCTCGCCGCCGCCCTGCAATACCCCGGCTTCGCGGGCGCGGTCTTCGACTCCCTCGAGCCCGAAGCCTTCACCCACCCCGCGTTCGTCGCCGTCCGCGCCGCCATCGCCGAAGCCGGCGGCACCGCCGCGGGCCTCACCGGCGCCGAATGGGTCACCGCCGTCGCCGACAACACCGACGACCTCACCCTGCGCGCCATGGTCTCCGAACTGGCCGCCGAACCGCTCCCGGTGAAATCCGCCGACGACATCCCTCGCTTCGTCGCCGGCGTCCTGGCCCGCACCCAGGAATCCTGGGTCGGCCGCCAGATCGCCGAACTGAAGTCCAAACTCCAGCGCATATCCTCCACCGAACAGCCCGACGCCTACATGGCCCTGTTCGGCGACCTGGTGGCCCTGGAGCAATACCGCAAGAGCCTCCTCACCCAGGCCATGGGCAACTCAGGCGACTTCGCAGGCGTCTGACGAATAAGCGCTATACCCACACCACACCCAGCCGGCAGGCGGCGAAGCTCGCCGCCCCGGGGCAGGGGTGTGGGGGCGCGGCCCCCACAAGGGGGCAAGGGGCAAAGCCCCAATCCCTCAGCGCCGCAGCTGGTCCTGCGGCACCAGGATCGTGGTCCGCTCGTCCAGCGGCACCATCGGCTCCAGCTTCGGCTGGGTGTTCAGCTTGTCCGCGAGCTTCTGCCGCCCCATCATCACGACCTTCCGCGTGACAGGGCTCTCGCTGATCGCGCGGGTCGTCTTACTGATCTGCTCATATCGAACCCGCCCGGCCTTGGCGCCCAGCACATACCCAGCCGCCACACCGATGATCAACCGCAGCATCCCGAGAAGCTCCTCCCATAGACCAGTCCGCCCCCATATCCTGCCCGACCCCACCCCACCCTGTCGATCCGGCACCCCGTCCCCACCCCACCCACATTCCCGCAGGTAGAGCCGCGATTTGGGAACTGTACAACCGATACGCTAAAGTTTTCTCCGGCCGGTCCGGAAGGGTCAGCCAGGGAAACAATCCCCTATAGCTCAATTGGCAGAGCAGCCGACTGTTAATCGGCAGGTTTCTGGTTCGAGTCCAGATGGGGGAGCCGAAAGGCCCCTGACCAGCGGTTCACCCCGCACGGTCAGGGGCTTTTTTCGTTCGGTCCACTTATTGGACTCCACACCAAGAAGACCCCAAGAATTCGCCGCCGAACGTTTCGTCGACGGCTGAACCACCCGGCGAATCGTCCGATCCGGCAACCAGACTCCGGGGCTCTCCTGTCGAAGTCCGGCCAAGTTATCCAAGTCAGCGTGATGATTCCGAACAACGGCACGTCCGCACCGGTTGAGGTTGTCCCGGGCTTCCGGACAGGTTTCGTCGGTCGCTCGGGCCGGGGCCCCGCAGGTCCTGTCTCGGTGCGAGGCCGAGATGCTGTCTGTCTACGAGGTGTGTGATGAGACTGAGGTTCCGGTACTGAAATCGCAACGAGATGATCGCTGTCGCATAGCATCTCGACAGTCCGAGCTGGGCGTCCTTTGGGGGCTGGCTATTTCGAGCAGGGCTGGGTCTGTATCGCCCCGCATCGGTTGGGGCTTGATCATCTTCGACGGCGTCCGTATCCAGGCTGGCCCCATCGGCCGAGCTACGAGCTGCTGTACCACGCTATTGGACGCAACCTGTTGCTGTGGACCAGAGTAACTGACGTTGCCTGTTGGTTCGACTCGGGTACGCCATGCCGATGGTCAGTTGAATGAGGCTGAAGCACAGCACAAGTCGTGCCACTCGAGGCAAGAATCCGGACAATCCGCACCGGACTCGCCGACGCAATCGACGACGTCAGGGTCCTTGGATAATGCGTGCTGATGCCTACAATCAGGTCGCCTGATTCCGAACGCAGTCTCTTTGATCAACGTCAGGTATGGAGTCAGGTCAGGGTGTACGTCTCCGATGCGCCTGAGCCGATCGAACAGTCTTGATGGTCGTCAGGTAGCGAGAAACTGTTCCTTCCTACCAATCCAGCTGGATGTCAGTTTCTTCGGCTGCGTGGCATGGCATAGTCGCACTGTGCATACGGAGCCAAGGTCAAGAGCCGGATGGTAGTCAGGTCGGTGAGGCGCCGCGCCTGTTGAGGCGGGTTGCTGACGGCTGCACGGCCCCGATTGGAAAGGGGTCCGGAGGCCGTGGCAATGTTGCAGCGACTGTCCTGGAAAACTACGCTCACCAGGTGTCGAATGACGGAGCAGTTTCCTCTAGTTACAAGCGATGGGAAGATGCAGTGACCACAGATAAGCGCAAGGCGGTCGTCCTGCTCAGTGGCGGGCTCGATTCGACGACGGTCCTCGCGATGGCTCAGCAGCAAGGGTACGAGACTTACGCACTTAGCTTCCGGTACGGGCAGCGACACACTGAGGAGCTCGAGGCCGCGAAGCTCGTTGCTACGAAACTTGGCGCTGCACAGCACGTGATAGCCGACATCAACCTGGCTGTCTTCGGCGGCTCCGCGTTGACAGACCGTGCCCTTGACGTGCCGCACTACGACCACGTCGACGACATGGACTCCGGCATCCCGATTACCTATGTGCCAGCGCGCAATACGGTCTTTCTCTCATTTGCTCTCGCCTGGGCCGAGACCCTTGGATCCTCTGACGTTTTCATCGGTGTGAACGCGCTCGACTACAGCGGCTACCCGGACTGCCGGCCCGAGTACATCGAGGCCTACGAGCGTATGGCGAATCTGGCGACAAAGGCTGGCGTTGAGGGCACGCAACTGCTCAAGATCCACACACCGCTGATCGACCTGACGAAGGCACAGACGATCAAGCGGGGACTCGAACTCGGCGTGGACTACGCCTGGACCCACAGTTGCTACGACCCGGTTGACGGACGCGCCTGTGAGACCTGCGACTCGTGTCTGTTGCGCGGCCGTGGCTTCGCCGAACTCGGCTTGGTCGACCCCTCATTCACTTCTCTCAAGGCCTGATCCCGCGTATGTATCGGGTGAAGGAGATCTTCTACACGCTTCAGGGTGAGGGCAGCCACGCTGGGCGACCGTCCGTGTTTTGTCGATTCACGAGCTGCAATCTGTGGACTGGACTGGAGAAGGATCGACATCGAGCGATCTGCCAGTTCTGTGATACCGACTTCGTTGGCACGGATGGGCCGGGCGGAGGACGGTTTCGGACTGCATCAGACCTCGCGGCGGCAGTGGCGAAGACCTGGGAGGGCCGTCCGCATTCGCGGTGCCGTCCCTATGTCGTCTGCACAGGCGGTGAGCCCTTGCTGCAGTTGGACGAGGCCGCGGTAGACGCTCTCCACGCGGAGGGATTCGAAGTCGCGATCGAGACGAACGGCACTCGCCGAGCCCCAGCGGGGATTGACTGGGTGTGCGTGAGCCCCAAGGCGGGTGCCGAGGTTGTCTTGACTTCGGGTGATGACCTCAAACTGGTCTACCCGCAGAAGGGCGCGTTGCCAGATCAATTCGAAGACCTCGACTTCACTCGCTTCCTGCTGCAGCCGATGGACGGGCCTGACCTGGTCGCCAACACCCAGGCAGCGATCGACTATTGCCTCGAAAACCCGCAGTGGCAGTTGAGCGTCCAGACGCACAAGACATTGGGGATCCGTTGATCGAGATTTTCCGCGAGTTCACGTTCGAAGCAGCCCACCGGCTTCCGAACGTGCCTGAGGGCCACAAGTGCGGTCGCCTGCACGGCCATAGCTACCGAGTCCAGGTGCATCTACGGGGCGAGATCGACCCTTCTCTGGGCTGGTTTATGGACTTCGGCGACCTCAAGGTCGCTTTCAAGCCGATCGAGGAGCAACTCGATCACTACTATCTCAATGACATTGAGGGGCTGGAGAACCCGACCAGCGAGGTGCTCGCGAAGTGGATCTGGACACGCTTGATTGACCAGTTGCCTTTGGCCGCAATCCAAGTGCGCGAGACATGCACGTCTGGTTGTATCTACCGTGGGGAGGACTAATGCTCCAGGACGTACAGGCTGCTCCAGATGTACGAGGTATCCCTCTCGATGAGGTCGGTATCGAGGGCCTTCGTTACCCGGTGCTGATCTCGAACGGGCAGGGAGACAAACGAGAGACCGTAGCCACTGCGAACATGTCGGTGAGCCTCGATCCCGGGGTCAAGGGAGCGCATCTCAGCCGCTTCATCGAAGTACTTCACAGTTGGCGTGAACAGTTGGGTGCGGCGAGCGCCGTTGGCATCGCGGATGACCTTCGCGAACGCATGGGGAGCACTCGTGCCCGTGTTCATATGGCGTTTCCCTATTTCCTCGAGCGGTCGGCTCCTGTTACGGGTGCGCCTGCCTTTGTCGAGTACAACTGTGCCGTTTCCGCTGTTAGTGCACGCGAGGGAAGCAGCCTTACGCTGCAGGTTGTAGTCCCGGTCACCAGTGTCTGTCCATGTAGCAAGGCGATCAGTGATCGAGGTGCGCACAACCAGCGAGGCTGGATCACCATCGATGTCCGCCCAGCGGACCATCCGACCGACCTCTGGTTCGATGAACTCATCGCGATCGCGGAGGCCGCTGGCTCATCGCCGGTCTATGCGCTGCTGAAGCGGCCTGACGAGCGCCACGTGACGATGGCGGGATATGACAACCCCGTCTTCGTCGAAGATATGGTCCGCAACGTCGCCCAGGCGCTTGCAAATTCGAATCGTATTGGGGCATACCGTATCCGGGCTGTCAATGACGAGAGCATTCATAACCACGCTGCCTTCGCCGAACTTGCCTGGACCAGCGCGGCTGGAAGCGTCTAGGCATGGAAAACCTCGCAGACCGGCGGGATCCGGCCATTCACGTTGTGGTGACGTGCGCGAACCGTAAACGCTGGATTGTGCCGGAACACCTTCGACTTCAGAACTTGAACGTCGAAGCGCCGGAGAAGCGTTGCGCCGCATGGCTTGAGCGGCTCTCCACAGGTTCACCGACGATCACTGCGACAAGCATGTATGCGGGCGAGCACTGGCAGGTGGCCAGGAATCTGCCTGAAACGCTTGGGTCGTCCGCAACTCTCTGGGTCAACTCGGCCGGTTACGGCTTGATCCCAGCCGTCGCTCCGATCCATCCCTACGCGGCGACTTTTGCCAACGGCCAACCTGACTCCGTAGCAACAACGTCCGATGCCGCGCGGCGTTGGTGGTTTGATTTGTCGAAATGGGAAGGGCCGTGCGCTGGCGAACCGCGGTCCTTTGCGGCACTGGCCGAGCGGAACCCCGACTCGGTGATCATCGCGGTAATGTCGGATGCGTACCTGCGTGCGTGTTCTCGTGACCTGAAGGAAGCGGCGGCGCGGCTGGTTGATGCTGAGAACATTTCGGTATTCGGGCCGCCGCGAAGCTGTTCCGACATCGACGATCTGATCGTTCCTGTAACTGCGGCACTACGGCCATCGGTTGGCGGTAGCTTGCAGGCTCTGAACGTGCGCGCTGCCGACCATGTTCTCCGGGTAGCGCGTGAGTCTGGTACACCATTACGCCGATCATTGCTCATCAAACTGATCTCTAATGCCACTGCAGCGGCGCCTGCAGATCCGGGACGTCGACCAGTCGGCATGAAGCTCGCCGATGAAGACGTTCGCGCCTTCATCCGAGAGCACATATCCGATGGACCGACATCGGCGACGAAACTGCTGCGGTCGCTGAGGGATTCGGGCCTGTCGTGCGAGCAAGCTCGTTTCAAAGCTCTCTTCGTCGAAGTATCCAGTGAGGTGCTGTTTTGATGGCGGCGACCAGAGTGACCCCGACACGAGAGGTCCGCGCCCTCCGGATCGTCCAGGCCAAGGACTATCCGCTGTACGTCTTCATGCTCCGAGCGAGCGAGATCCTGGACTTCGCTGACATCTCACGCGTCAGTCGCGATGAGGCGGGGAAGCTGATCGGATATCAGCGACCACAGGTACGCAAGCACATCCAGGAGATCGTGGAGTATCTGGATAGTGACGTACCGATCTTCCCGAACCCGATCATCATGGCGTTGTCCCCTGACGTTGTCTTCAGGAGCACCCGGGGCGGTAACCGCCATCCTGACGACGGGATCTCCGACACCGGCAGGCTCACCATTCCACTGCCGGAAGAGGGCAAGGCCAAACCAGCCTGGATCGTCGATGGTCAGCAGCGAGCCTTGGCCCTCTCCCGTGCCCAACGCAAGGACTTCCCCGTTCCGATCACGGCGTTCATTGCTGACACTGTCAATTTGCAGCGTGATCAGTTCGTCCGGATCAACAACACGAGGCCTCTTCCCCGCGGCTTGGTCACCGAGTTGCTGCCGGAGGTGGACAGCCCACTCCCGGCTCGTCTGGCAATCCGTCAGGCCCCATCGAAACTTTGCGATGTCCTGAACACAGACAAATCCTCGCCTTTCCTGGGCATGATCAAACGTGCCTCGATGTCTGGTAACAAGCCAACTAATGCGGTCGTTACTGACACGGGGATCGTTGAAATGATACAAGAGAGTTTGACATCCCCCTCAGGCTGTTTATACCCCTATAGGGATATCGGCCGAGGTGAAACCGATTTCGACAGCATTATCAAAGCCCTAATTATCTACTGGTCGGCTGTTCGAGACACCTTCCCTGACGCATGGGGAAAGTCTCCGGAAAAAAGTCGACTCATGCATGGAGCTGGGATTCGTGCAATGGGTCGTCTCATGGATCGGATTCTGGGAACGGTAGATCCGTTACGGGAGGATTCTCCTGAACGGATTCGTGAGCATCTTGCTCTTGTGGTGCCTTATTGTCGATGGACGGCAGGCACATGGAACGATATCGGATATCGTTGGAATGAAATCGAGAACGGCAGTAGATACTTCCAGGAACTCTCCAATTATCTCATTCGCACCTATCAATCGACACGTAGGGAACTCATGTGAAGTTCTACTTTCCCGATAGTCAGGACATGGTAAGTCCGAACTATGACTTCATTAACGACGAGTATTCTCCATTTCGTGTGCGGCAGCGAGATGACAAGTACGCCCATGAGGTTTTAAGCCCTGCGCCCTATGATGGAATATTGGTGAGTAAGGCCATCGTTGATGGCTCTATAAAAGGTGCCGGAAAATACTCCATGCCGCAGCGGGAGCGCTTGTACCGCCTTGGCGTAAAGAAGTATTTCCGCCTCCCCGATGATGTTAGATCACTCGGCGACTGTGGAGCCTTCAACTATATCAATGAGGAACTCCCGCCATACACGGTCGACGACGTTCTCGACTTCTATGAAGGCTGTGGGTTTGATTCTGGAATCAGTATCGACCACATCATCTTCGGATATGATCCAGATGTTGCGGATAGTGATGTAAACCCGGCCTGGGCGGAGCGTCGACAAACATCGCTCAGTTACGCCGAAAAATTCCTGGCAGGTGTCGAGGCTCGGGGCCGAAAGATTGAACCTGTCGGCGCGGCCCAGGGATGGAGTCCGGCAAGTTACGCGGACAGTGTGCAACGCCTTCAGGGCATGGGCTACCAACGGATTGCGCTGGGAGGCATGGTGCCGTTGAAGACTCATGAGATTCTCGCTTGTCTGAGGGAGATCGACGGAGTTCGGAGCCCGGAGACCGAGTTCCATCTATTGGGAATCACGCGTGTTGCATCCATGGAAGAATTTGCTCGGTACGGTGTTACAAGTTTCGATAGCACGTCACCATTCAAACAAGCCTTCATGGACGATCGAGACAACTACCATACGACGGATGGAACCTTCAATGCCATCCGTGTCCCGCAGTCGGACGGAAATCCTGCACTCAAGCGCAGAATATTGTCTGGTGCTGTCTGTCAATCAAAGGTAAAAGCTGCTGAGCGTGAGTGTCTCAAGCGATTGCGCGCTTTCGATACCGGCGATGCTTCGTTGGAGCAAGTGTTGTCCGCACTCGGTGACTACGAACCCCTTGTCGACCCAGTCAAAAAGTCGCGGCTCCCTGGATATAGGCGGACCCTTGAAGCGAAACCATGGAAGGCATGCAAATGTGAGCTCTGTCAGAAGCATGGGATAGAAATCGTCATATTTCGCGGCACTGAACGTAACAAGAGTCGTGGATTCCATAACCTGTCGGTGCTCTGTGAAAAAATGCACAACATCGCCGTCCGTCCGTCTGTCGAGGAGAGATAATGGCCGACCGCTACACGCTTCGCCTTCCTGCGCTGGAGGTTAGGCAGGGAACCCGCCGCATCTACTGCTTCGCAGTGGACGGCAAGCGGCTGCATGAGTTCGCGGCAGTTTCCCGCATCCGTCGCGACCCGGAGGAATTGCTTCACGGGTACCAGCGGCCTGAGGTTGCGAGTCATATTCGGGCAATCAAGCGCTATCTTGAATCGGATGAGGCGATGCTTCCGAACGCTGTGGTCCTCGCATTCGACAATCGGGTCAGCTTCGAGCCGTCATCGGGTTCCTCGCAGGCCGTGCATTACTCCACACCCGGCGAGTTGGTAGTCCCGATCGACGAGACGCTCGCCGAGGAGGATAAGCCGGCGTGGCTGGTGGACGGGCAGCAGCGTAGCGCAGCGATCCGGGATGCCGACATCGGTGAGTTTCCCGTCGCCGCGGTGGCGTTCATCGCCGATGACGAGGCCGAGCAGCGCTCGCAGTTCATTCTTGTAAACAACACAAAGCCTCTCCCCAAAGGTCTGGTCAACGAGTTGCTGCCGGACACGACGGGGCATCTGCCCCCCGCGTACGCTCGGCGGCAGCTTCCAGCGGAGATCATGACCCGGCTCAACGGGACGATTAGGGGTCCGTTCTACCGAATCATTGCCACACCGACGGCTCCCGATGGGTACATCAAGGACAATAGCGTTCTGAAGATGATCGAGCACAGCCTTTATGAGGGCGCCCTCTATCAGTACCGCAACCCTGCGGACGGCACCGGCGATATCGACAAGATGCTCGCGCACCTCAACACCTTCTGGGGTTTGGTTCGCGACACTTTTCCCGAGGCGTGGAAGCTGGACCCACGCAACTCCCGCCTCACGCATGGCGTGGGCATACAGTCCATGGGTTTTGTCATGGATCACCTTACTGAACACCTCGCGTCACACGAAGTGGACACAGATATCGTCATCGAAGCGATGAAGCGGATCGAAGGTGTAGCCAGGTGGACCTCGGGCACCTGGAACTTCAGTGAGAGTGGCGAGCGCAAATGGAACGGCCTGCAAAACACACCGAGTGACGTCCGTTTGCTGACGAACTACTTGCTGCAGGTTGTCGACCAGCAAGAGCCCGTCCCGCTCTACTGAACCGTGAGTCCGGTCGCGGACTCCTGGACTGCACACATTTTATGCAGTCCAGGAGTCGATCCCGCGGCTACCTGAGCTTCCGAGACCCAGAAGTCCTGCCACCGCGGCATGGGGTTCCCTGGGAGCGGTGGACAGTGGGTTACGCAGCGTTCGCCGCTTCTGTCAGGAGCGGCCGCTGGTAGCGGATCGGACTGATACCCACCGATGGCGGAGTGCCTGCGGGTAGCGTTGTAGCGGTCGATCCATTTACCAACCGCGCCAACGAGTTCAGCCTTACGGGTGAAGGTGTGACGATAGTAGAACTCGTGCTTGAAGGTCGACCACAGTGATTCGGCGGGGCTGTTGTCCCATAGACCGGTGAAGGCCGTGGCAGGGACAGGCTTTCACGGTCGCCCGCGCGAGGCGGCGGGGCGTCGTGGATGCGGGCCTTGATCGGCTCCCTGGCAGCAAGGCCATTCGGGCCATCGATGTCCTTCGCGACCGCGCGACGCACGGGTCAGCCCCGCATCTCCGGGAGTTCTACTGGTACAGAAGGGAAGTGTCGGTTCCAACGACTATGCTCGCCTCCAGTTGGCTTACGGTTCTTGTTACACAAACTGGAAGGGCTAGGGCGGGGGATGTCGAAGGCTGGGTGTACGTGTCAGATACCGTAGGGGTTCTGGTCACGTTTGATGGTGCTCCGGGGATCGGCCGCATCGCTGCCGTGCGTGCCAACCGGGCGCGTGTCGACTTCTTCGAGTCCGCAACCGAACCGGTCGTCGGGTCGCGGTGGGTCGCGTTAGAGGGTCTTCGTCGCGTCCGTCTGGACAAGGAGACGCGTGTATTCGTCCCCAAGAACGATGGCGGCTGGCTCGCGGGCCGGGTAGTCGGCGGAAAGTCGCCTGCGTACCACGTCCGGTTCCCCAATCAAACAACTGACATCGAAGTGCCTGAGCACGCCCTTCGAGTACGTTGGGAACTGCCGGTCAGCGACCCTCTCCAGGTGTTGATCGGAGGGGCCAACGAGACTCCGCGATTTCGGGACGCCAGGCAGTCGGTGCGCGGCGCCCTCCTAGCAGACCGGGCGTCATCAATGTCCGCGACGGGTATCACTTCGTCCGGCGTCAAGATCCACGCGCACCAGGTAAGTGCTGCTCTGCGCATCATCAACGACCCGGTTCAGCGGTACCTGTTGGCCGACGAAGTGGGGATGGGCAAAACCATCCAAGCCGGGTTTGTAATACGCCAGTTGCTCATCGATGACCCAAGCCGTCGCATCGGTTTGATCGTCCCGTCGGCGCTGAGGGAGCAGTGGCGGGATGAACTCCTCGAGAAGTTCTATCTCGACGACTTCCCCACCTCTGATGGGCGCCTGCCATTTGCGATCCGTAGCCATGAGCAATCCGATGAATGGCAAAAATTCGCCAGCGCCGACCTGCTCGTCGTCGATGAAGCGCACCTGCTTGCCGGTGTCGAATCCTCCGACGAAGAGCCATACAACCTACTTGCAGAGGTGGCACGGGCGGTCCCGCGCATCCTACTGATCTCAGCAACGCCCTTCGGCCGACGCGCTACCACCCACCTTGCGCTTCTCCATCTTCTCGATCCGGTGCACTTTCAATGGCAGGAGCACGAACAGTTCGAACGCTTGCTAGAGTCGAGAGTTGAATTGGCGGAGACGATTACCGGGCTGGAAGACCCCGATCCAGAGGATCCTGAGGATGTCGAGTACTTCTATGATCGCCTCAAGGTATTCCTACCGCAGGATGAGTTGCTCGACGCCGCGATCACAGACTCCATGGCCACCTACTCGGCGGGCGCTGTATCTGACGAGGATGCGTTCCTGCGTTCGGTTGCCGTTGTTCGCACACATGTTGCCGAGACGTACCGCCTTCACCATCGGGTAATCCGTAACCGCCGACACGCTGTTCAGCGGCAGGCGTTGGATGATGAAGGAACGATTACGCCGTTCGAGCTCACCGGACGCGGTCGGCCGAATGTGGTTCGGCTGGACACCGCCGAGGGGGCGCTTTCGGTGGGCGTTGTGGACGAGTGGTTGCGCAGGACGTCTGACCATATTCTCGACCACGATGTGGCGTCGGCGCCGTATGCGCGTATCGCCGGGATGCTTGTTTCCAGGCTCGGTGCCGCCACCGCGGACGATATGGCCGATGTCATTGAAGCCAGGGTTTCCGGGCGCAACGCTGGGGACTTCGCGCCGAGTGAGATGGCGCTGCTGCGGAGTGTGCCACCGTTACCGTTCGAAGCGAACCTCCTCGAACGACTGCGTCTGTCGGAGACGGCCGACGGGCCGCGAACGCTGGCGATGAACCTGCTGAACAAGATCAAGCCGGGCCAACGGGTAGTTGTGTTCTGCGGCAAGGGTCGCCTCGCATCCGCCCTGTCGTCGCAGTTGAAGTCCGCGGGCCGACAATCAGTTGCCGTACTGGAGCACTTGGTCCAGGCCCCCGGCGTGGTCCGCCAACAAGCGGTGGATGTCTGGCGGACCTCGGGCGGTGTCCTGGTCGCGGACGAGAGCGGTGACGTTGGGCGCAACTTTCAACAGGCTGAGGTTGTGTTCCACGCCCGCGTGCCCTGGAATCCGAACCAACTGGAACAGCGGATCGGGCGTGTGGACCGATACGGAACCCACAGGACCGCCGACCAGTTGGTCGTATCGGATCCCGATCGAGACGGCATTCACTTTGCGTGGCTTCAGATCTTGGCGTCCGGGTTCTCCATCTTCAATGAATCAATCTCTTCGCTGCAGGACGCGGTTGAGGAGTTGGCGGACGACGTGTGGGTGAGTGTTCTAAACGAAGGTCGTGAGGCAGTGGCTGAGAAGATCACCGAGATCCCACAGCGCCTCGCCCAGGAACGTACTCGCATCAACAGACTCGATGCACTCGAGGCTAGTTATGGCGACAGCGCTAGCGAGATTCTGGCGAAACGCATCGCACAATACGATGTGCGCCACGACGCGGTCGAGAGTGCCTTCAGGCACTTGCTGACCGGTGTCGAAGGCTTTGCCTTGGCTGCACGACACAACGCCGATGGCAGCACTACATTCGAACGCGATTCACTCCAGTCTCCATTGGTCAGCCCACGCTTGCTGGAGCGGGTGAGCACGAGCCAGGAGTCGCGCACTGGGTATTTCGACCGTTGGCGAGTCAAGCCCAACCGGCGCCTGTTCCGCCGCGGGAACCCGTTCATCGACGGTGTGGAGTCCATCCTTGCAATCGATGACAGGGGCCAGGCCACGGCCCAGTGGCGACTGGATCGCGCATGGCAGTATGACCCACTTGTGTATTTCGGCTTCGAATTCCTCGTCGAAACCGACCTGGACCCGCTCCTTGCGGTCTTCCGCGACGGTACAGGCTCGATTCCAGTCGCGCGCCGCCGTGGTGATCTTGCGTTGCGCCCTCAGTACCGGAAGGTGTGGGTCGATGTCAGCACCGTGGCGCCGGTAAAGGATGCAGACACGATCAGGTATTTGAATGAGCCCTATCTCGACAAGCGGGATGCCAATCTCAATCCGGGTCGTATTGGGGCACTGCATTCTGTCTTGGGAGGACCCTCGGTTCTCGGCATTATCGCGCACCAGTGCCTCGACGTCGCCCATGGTCACCTCCGTAACGTTGCCGACCTCGCACACCTTACGGAAGAAGCAGCGAAACAGGTTGCACTGGAGACTGATTCAATCATTGCGCAGTCGAAGGCGCGACACGCCGCCGCGGGGCTGGTACCGGATGTGGACCTGTTGGCCGGCGAGGTCGAGGCAGGGCGAGCGCTGGAGAAAGGTGTCAGGACGCCGCGGATTCACCTTGCGTCGGTGTCGTGCCTTGTTCGCTCGGCGCAGAACTGGGGCGAATATGTCTAGCGACGATTTCACCAGCGTCGCGGACGCGCTTCGTTCGTGGCCGTCGGAGTACGAGGCGGCATCCACGGCTCAGATTTCGGATGCGTGCGGACGGTTTCTGGATGCTGCTGCCCAATTGGCGTCTGGCCATGCTGGCTGGCGAGATGTCGGCACACTACTGCGCCAGGTCCTCATCGGCCTGAGTGCCACGTATGGCTCCGATGCTGTGCTGCCTGTCCCGCAAGGGCCCGGATGGCCTACTGCCGAACAATGGCAGCGCGTCAACTGCCGAACCATGCCACTCTCGGACGGCGGTGTGAGGATCACCCCGCAACGGTGGATTCCTGCGAGTTGCGCATCCGACAACACGATCGCGGACCAGGCCCATGCTCAAATCAGCGTGGCGTTCCAGGATTCGATTCCAGAGTTTCCGGAGGTGCCAGCCGACCCGTTCTGGAGCAGGGCACACGGCCAAGACTTCAAAACATATCGCGGCGAGACTCAGCGTCAGGCAGCGCGTGCCGCGGTGCTGAACCACGATGAGACACTGGTCGTTTCGCTACCCACCGGTAGGGGAAAAACCGCGGTTGCGTGGTCCAAGTCGCTGATGTCCACGACCGGGGTCACTGTTGTGGTGGTCCCGACCGTTGTCCTCGCCCTCGACATGGAACGGCGGACACGGGAATTGGCTCGGGAGCGCGGAACAAGTCTCAGCCCCACTGGGCGCTTCGCGTATGTGGGAAGCATGGGTCCCGATGCCAAGTCGGCAATTCGTGGAGCAGTCCGAGATGGTTCCCAGCGACTGCTGTACACCAGCCCCGAGGCGCTGGTCACAGGCCTTGCGCCTGCGATCCTCGACTGCGCGAAGGAGGGACGTCTGCAGCAGGTCGTTGTGGACGAAGCTCACCTAGTCGATCAATGGGGAAACGACTTCCGCACTGCGTTTCAGACGATGGCGGGGCTGATCGCCGAAGTGCGGGCGTGCGCGCCCGAAAACGCATGCCCCTCGGTCACACTATTGAGTGCTACCTTCGCGCAGCGCGCGATCGATATGGTTGACCGCCTGTTCGGAGGAGACCGTCTCCCGAACCTGGTGTGGGGATCTGAACTTCGGACCGAACCGGCGTTCTTCACAGACCGCGCTCAGGACGAGGCCGCCCGCCAGGCAGCGGTGATCCGTGCGGTGGATGGACTGCCGAAGCCGCTGATCCTATACACCACAACTGTGAAGGACGCCAAGGAGTGGACAGAGCGACTGAGGAACGTGGGCTATCACCGTGTTGCGTGTATCACGGGTGACTCACCGGGTGATGAGCGAGCCAAGGTCGTGGCGTCAGTCCGTGGGGTTGACGCCGATGATAGGAGGATCGGCACCACCGTAGACATCGTGGTAGGGACCTCTGCTTTCGGCCTGGGCCTTGATATCTCGAATATCCGCACGATCGTCCACGCCTGTGTTCCCGAGACGGTGGACCGTTACTACCAAGAGGTGGGGCGAGCAGGTCGCGATGGTCGACCCACTGTTTCCTACCTGTGCGAAGCTCCCGGCGATCGGCAGCTCGCGAAGCAACTGAACATGCCGGCGCTCATCGGCGATGCCAAGGGTTGGCACCGATGGCAGGGTTTGCTGCAGAAGGCGACACACATTTCGGGCCTGCGGTATCGAGTCGATCGTTCCTTGGTCCCGGCCTACCTGTCCGAGGGTTTCGGGGAAAGCGCGAAATGGAACGTTCGCACGCTGCTGCTCATGGCACAGGCCGGGGCCATCAAGTTCCGAGTACCGCAGTGGCGACCGGATATTGACGGTGAGGATCGGGATGCGTTCTTCGAGTCTGCAGCCGACGCTGTCGAGTTCGAGTTGGCAAACGGCGAGTGCCTCAATCAAGACGGATGGACACTGGCGGCGAATCGTGTGCGTGAGGACATCCGTGCGTCCCAGCAGCAGTCGCTGGAGGCAATGTTCGAGATCCTGTCCAGTGATCGGTGTGTGGGGCGAATTCTCGCCGGCTACTACAAGGTGCGGCGTGAAGGCGGACAACTCATCACCTCCCCTACATGTCGGGGGTGCCCTGCATGCCGAAGGGATCCTGCGCGTTCACCGGGAGTATCGGTGGGTGAGTCAAGTCCACCCCTGCCGTACTCATTCGGCGCAGACCCACTCGCCGGTTGGAGAGGCGATTCCTGCTGGGCGTTCATCTGGCACACCGACACCGAACAGCCAGATAGCATTCTCACGCGGCTCGCCCAGAGCGGGCTGCAACTCTTCGCAGGCCTCACAACGACCGACGGTGATCGCCTGCAGCGCAGTGTTCCCTCGGTGCCGGTGATCGTGGACGATCCCGATTCTCACGAGCCACTCATGCTCGGATACGAGGGTCCACTCGTGGTTGTCGTGAGTGGGGGATCGGTTCCTGTCGAGATCTGGGAGCGGATTGACATGAGGCTCGTCACCTACATCGTGGGTCCACGCACCCTCGCGAACCCGAACAAGCCTGGATGGAGCCTGGCGGATACCGCCTCGAGCGTTCGTGCATCGACCTTATTGACGGAGTTGTGAATGGAAGTCCTGAACCCGAGTCCTGCCCTCGTACTACCACAGACTATGTGGCTGTGCTACTCGGCGGCGGCCCGTAACAGCGGCGTGGCCGAGGAACAGTTGGTCCGCTTGGTGGTTCCTGACAACATGCTGGGCACCGTCCCGCAGGAGGGTGCTCACGCCAAGAGAGCGATCAGTGCCCTCAGAGAGTTGCGTCTCGTCGACATCGACAGCGAGGGCATGATCAGCGCTGAGCCAACCGATGTTGCAGGGTTCTTGAGGCGGCTTAGGCGGTCTGTGGTTGCGCCTCCCACTGATGCTTCTACTGTCAGTGCACCCGATCTTCGATCTGGGCTGATCTGGCTCATGCGGCAGAGTCCATTCACCGCGCTCCACTGGAAAACTGGCGTCCAGACCCAGATGCCAGCAGGGTTGTTTGTCAATGACACTCGCTGGAACGGATTCCGCTTTTGGAGTGGAGCTTTGGGCTTTGCGCGCCCGGCGCTGAAGGTCCTCGTCCCCAGTTCCAACGGATCGGCTAACCACATCACAGCGGACCCGACAGAAGCCATCCTCGATGTCTTGTTGAGTCCAGGGGCGGCATCGCACTTCCCCAGCGGGGAGCAGGTACCAGTCGAGACCTTCATGAACGCCCTGCGCAATGAACTGCCGATCCTCCCGGGACATCCGTCGGCTGTTTACGACGGTATGGACACCGACGCGTCGAGCGAGTGGGCTGCCGTGGGATTGGCTCTCAACTGCGCTGAAGCACGGGGCGTGCTGAAGATGGGCTACCAATCGGACCCAACAGGGGTGGCAGCACTCCCGAGCAACGAGGGATCCGGCCGTCCTCGTTATGTCTCATGGATCGAGGTGCTGAAATGACCACACTCCCAGCCAATTTTGCGTGCTGGACAGCGGAAACTGTCGCCGCGACAATTTCCACAGAGGCGGCAACTCCCTCGGATGAGGTCCTGTTGGCCACTCACTCGCCGCTGAGCATCCGGCGCGAAGGTTCGCGCGCAGGCACCAGAGTTGACAGTGTGACCGAACGTGAGGTGCTCGACGAGTTCCTCGGGTCGACCCCCAATGCCGGCGTCGTGATCGCTCCGGTCCTTGGTGAATCCGGCACTGGAAAGTCGCACCTTGTCCGGTGGGTCTACGCCACGATGCCGAAGGAGGAGGAGAAACGCCACATCATCTATCTGCCCAAGACGCAGACCAGTCTCCGGGATGTCGTCGAGAAACTCCTGAACGATCAGGAAGGCCCCGTCTTCGACGAGATCCGCGGACAAGTGGGGTTCGGCGCCTCGATCACTGTCGACGAAATGGAACGCAGGATCCTCAACGAACTTGCCGAGGCCTTGCGTTCCCGAGAGCCGCAGGGCCCACTCGATAAGAAACTGGTCGGCGACAACGGGTTAGGCCTGCTGTTTCACGATCCTCTGTTCCGTGAACACCTGCTTCGACCCGGTTCGTTTATCAACCGACGCGCCCTCCATGCTCTCAACGGGCGTGATCCCGACGAGCCAGATGTGCCCCTCGAGTTCACCGTCGACGAACTGCCCTTGGACATCGAGGATTCGGAGAGTCTGGCTGATGCTGCCGCTGCCACTCGACGGCTGTTCAGAACGCTGGCAGTCCGTTCCGACCTGCAAGTGGAGGCTATCCGCATCCTCAATGAGGTTCTCGATGTCGCCGTCATGAAGGCGGCGAACATTGGAGTCGGAAATATCAATCGCGCGTTTATGAAACTCCGCGAGGAGTTGGTCGGACATGAAATCGTCCTTTTGATCGAGGATGTGGCACTGATCCAGGGCGTTCGGCGCGATCTGTTGGACGCCATCATCGAGACCAGCATCGTGCAAGGCAGGGAAAAGTACGCCACTGTCCGCGCCCTCCTCGCGGTGACGCCGGCATATTACAATGAGAAGCTTCCCGAGACGTTCCGAACACGCGTGGAGGCGAGTTCTCCGCGGTATGTCGTGGATATCGAGCTTGCGGCCAATAGTGCCGAGAACTCACAGTTGGTCGACTTCGTCAGTCGATATCTTAACGCGGCGCGGGTCGGTAAGGGCGAGTTGGAGTCATCAATGCGTGCGACTTCCACGCAGATTCCTCCCAACGCATGTGATAAGTGTCCATTCAAGGATGCGTGTCATGAGGCATTCGGAACATCCGATTCCGGCTATGGTCTTTACCCTTACAATCGATCGGCCGTCGAACGCGCCGTGCGTGCATGCGCGGATGTTGACCGAAGCGGTGAGCATGCACTTTTCAATCCACGACGCGTCCTTGCCAGGGCCGTGCGCGACGTTCTGGAAACGGCCGAGGGCTTGTTGCAGAAGGGGGAGTTCCCTCCAGGAAACCTTCTCGCTGACGAGTCAAGGAACGCCAAGTTGCAGGGACTCACTGTCGATGTGACGGCGGAACTGCAGGAACAGTACTCGCCTGACACCGCTCGGCGGTTGCAGACGTTCCTTCTCTTCTGGGGGGCGAATGGGACTCGTCGTCCGGTGGATACGATACTTGCGACCTTTGGGATCGACCAGCTTCCACATGCCTTGTTTCTGGAGTCTGGAACGCAAACTCAGCAGTCGACTTCCGCGGGCAAGTCGCTGCAGGAACCCCCAAGCAACCCTGCTGGTGAGGCGAAGAGTCGGTTGAGCGGCCCGGGCACGCTTAGCCCATCACTCCAGCGGCGACTCGATCAGATCGATGCATGGGCCACCCGTGGCGAGCGTTTGGAGCAGGACATCGCCGGCCTCGCTCGGAGCAGCATTCATGATGCGATTCTTAGTCGTATGCAATGGATTTCCCCTGCGATCAAATCACCCGATATGGAGGCGTTGGCAAAGGCGCTACCGAATAACGCCCGCAGCGTGTCGATCGAGGGGGCTAAGGAATCGCTCAGTTCCAGCGTTGAACCGGTCATTCGAGTTAGCCGAACGGCGCGAAATGCTCAGATGCTTAGAGGGCTGGTGTTACTTGATGCCAAACGGCCGGATCTGTCGGGCGATGCACTCGCACGGCTGGATGCTCTTGTGGTCGACGCGATTCCGGTGGTGCGTGACCGGATCCTCGAGACACTCGAGTACGACGAGGGCAAGTTGGTTGCTGCGGCTCGTTCTCTGATCGAAGGCGCTCATGTGTGTGGCCACTTCACTTCGATACAGACGAACGCCGAGTTGGTCCGCGCACTCCTATGGAGGGGAACACCAATCCGCCTGGACGAGGACTCCCGTAACCCGCAGTGCAATGCCGAGTACAGGAAGTACATCGAAGAACGTCAGAAGTCGGTCGACAAGTTCGTCGCCGGTGCGGGTACCGCGCAGGGGTCGGGTGGTGTCCACGCACTCGATTACGAACGGCTCATGAAGATAGTCAAGAGGGTGCGCGCCGGCTTGGGAGATCCGGTAGATCAGAAACAATTACCCGGTTGGTGTACTGCAGCGCACAAACAACTCACCAAGTTGATCCAACTCGCCCCACTGCAGGTGAGCGAGTGGACAATGTTGATCGGTCGACTCCGCGGGTTGCTTCCACCTGGTGAGTCGTACGTGGAGACGGTCGACGCTGTCAGCCGAGCTGCCGAGGAAGCATCAGGGCAGGGTTTGGTACCGGTCCAGAATTTGTCCGCCCTTGCAGCTACGAATGCTGGCGCTCGGGGCTTCAACGACCGTGTCATCGCGCGAGTCGAGAAGGCCCTCACCAACTCCGAGGGGCGGTCCGGCTACGACCTGGCCTGTGTCGTCGGTTCCGAAGTTGGTAGCGATCTCACGAAGATCGTTGATTTCCTTGAAGACTCGGCTAAGTGGATCGAACTAGGGATTCGGAACGGTGAGGTCGATCAAGGCGCAGCCATCGATATCGATGTCGCAATCGATGAGCAGGTCGTGCGGTGGCTCACGATGGCCGGAGAGGGCGGCACCGATGTCTGACGATCACCTGGGTACAAGTCTTCTGACCCGGTCAAGGCGTTTGACCGCCTTGGCAAGGCAGCGGCGAGAAGGCGCGGAGAAAATCCAGGATGTTACAAGGACGAACACGGCTCTCAAGGAACTCGACAAGGAACTGACTGCCCTGGACGCGTCGCTGAAGCTACACGCATTCTTGGTCGGGAAGTCGATCGCGGACGAGGTAGAACTAGATCTCGGCAAGGCGCCACGCGACCTGCGAAACCACATCGACCAGGTTGGAAGGCCCAGCCCACAATTCCTGAATGCACGTAGGAAAGACGCGCAGAAGGCGCGCGAAGCGCTCGATGCGAGTGCGGCGAGGTCGTGGGCAGACTGGTCGCAGGCGGAGTTCGGTGGGCTGCCACTCGCACGCATCGCACTTTTGGGTGCGTGGCGGATGTCGGTCGAGACGGCCGTGCGGGAGATGAGGCAGGCTGCGGGCAAACCGCCAACGATCGCCGGCGTCGAGACATTTCTGTCGAAGTACGCGTCCGTCAAGGCGCGCTTCGACGAACTCGGCCCCACCGCAGAGTTGGACGAGGTTCTGGCGAAGCTCCCCTGCCCACTCAGTGACCTGTCGGATGAGGACATCGCACTCCTGCGTTCCCATGACGTCGACTCACAGATCTCCTTGAGGATGGGATGACGCACGTCAACGAGCACCGTTTGGGAGAGCTTCTCAGCCGCCTCGAGGACCTGGAACTCCCACTGCTGTCGTGGGGAGTTGTTGACGGATTCCTCAGCGCTGACGATGTGACCTCGACGATCGACGATCAACGCGGTGCAGCATTCGCCGTTGGTGAGTTCGGTGTGCCGTCCACCGATGAGTATCTCGACCTGCTGATCGAGCGGAACCTGCTCTTCCGCCTCCCCATCGGGGAGGAGCGCTACAGAACGAGGTTCGCCGAGCAACTCCGATTACTCCGTCTGCTCCGGCAACTGTGGCCACCATCAGACCCTGCCGCTAACGGGTGGTGGCGACGGTACGTGACCCTGGTCGCCGACTACAGGCTATGGGTGGGCCCGCGTCGGTACCCGTGCCGCGACATCGCTGCCGAAGCGGTCCGCGATGACCTGCGCACGCTGCCCGATTGGTCACCGACCCATGAGGAGATCTTGGACCGTGTGGTGGGAGGCTCGTCGCTGGCGCGATTCCAGTTGCGGTCTGCGCGTGCCGTTCTCACGGGGATTGCCGCCGGTGTGCCTACCGCGCAGATCATCACAGCCGGCACAGGTTCTGGAAAAACGCTGGCGTTCTACCTACCTGCCGTTCTCGACATCGCAGCCACTGCGTCGGCACGTCGCCGCGGGCCGCACACGTTGGCGCTGTACCCACGGATCGAACTCCTCCGTGACCAGGCACGCGAAGCGATGCTGATGAGCGAACGCATTGGCGCCGTTGCTCAGGATGGTCGTAGGGTTCGTGTGGGGTTGCTGTACGGAGGCACACCCTACAGTCGTGACTTCGACGACTCGGACCTGCGCGGATGGACCCGCACGAATGCGGGATGGACCTCCCCGTACTTCCCGTGTCTGTCCGACGGATGCCCGGGGGGCATGGCTTGGCTCGACCGGGATCGACAGATAGGCACGGAACGCCTGACATGTTCGATCTGCGGAAGGGCCACCGAGGCCGACGCAATCGCGCTGACCCGCGAGACCATTATCAAACGTCCGCCAGACATTCTGTTCACGACCACCGAGATGCTGAGCAAACAGTCGACCTCCGGGCGCATTGCGGAAGTACTCGGATGGAAGGGGCCCAACGGAACCCGGCTCGTGCTGCTTGACGAGGTCCACACGTACTCCGGCGTCCACGGGGCGCAAGTGGCATACACGCTGCGTCGGTGGCGACACGCCAACCGACAGCGCGGCTCCGACAGTGTTGCGATGGTCGGTCTGTCGGCGACACTGCGCGACGCCAGTCAGTTCTTCTCAGACCTGACCGGTGTCGACCGCGGTGATGTCGATCTGATCGCGCCAACTGCCGACGAACTCAGCCCGGTCAGCAGGGAATACGGTGTCGTTCTGCGTGGGGATCCGCTGTCCGGAGCAGCACTCCTCTCGACCACGATTCAGGCTTTGATGCTTCTGGGGCGCATGCTGGACCGCGGACCGAGCCAGTTCGGTTCTATCGCATTCGCATTCACAGACGACCTCGACGTGGTGAATCGCCTCTACGACAACCTGCGCGACGCTGAAGGGCATTCACGGTTTGGACGAGCGCGCGGCGAGGTTCTCGGTCAACTGCGCGATCCGGGGCTTCCGCACACCGGTGGTCGCTACGAAGACGGCCAATCGTGGGATCTGGCAAGCCGCTTGGGGCGAATGGCCGCACCTCTTCGCGTGGCGCGCACATCCTCGCAAGACTCCGGCGTGGACGTGGCCGCGGATGTCGTGGTTGCGACCTCATCGCTGGAGGTGGGGTTCAATGATCCCCGTGTGGGCATGGTGGTTCAGCACAAGGCTCCGCGCGACATGGCGTCGTTCCTGCAGCGCCGTGGACGGGCGGGCCGACGCCTCGAGATGCGCCCGTTAACGGCGGTGGTTCTCTCTGATTTCGGTCGTGATCACACCGCTTACCAAGAGTACGAACGGCTCCTGAGCCCGGAGCTCGGTGTGCGAACACTGCCGGTGGGCAACCGATTCGTCATCAAGATCCAGGCCACGCATGCATTGCTCAACTGGTTAGCACGGGGAACAGGACGTGACGCGCGGGCTCTGGCGACACCGCCTCGACCGGGTCATGCCCCCGATAACTCGGCCGTCGTCGAACTCCTTCAGCAGGTGCTGGATTCAGAACAACGCCAGGATGAGGTGAAGCGCTTCATCCAGCGCGCTTTGTCGATATCGGTCGACGACGCCGAAGCAGTCATGTGGGAAGAGCCGCGGTCGATGATGCTCTCGGTCATACCCACACTGCTGAAACGACTCGCAAGTGATTGGCGGACACTGCCAGGCAGTGTCGATCCGGGGGCTATCCCGAGAACTCCGCTACCCGAATTCCTCACCTCGACGCTGTTCGACGCCCTGAACACCCCCGACGTGGTGTTGGCAATGCCGCCCGAATTCCGCACGGGAGAACCGCAAGTAATGCCTGTGCTCCAGGCACTCAGGGAGGCTGTACCAGGACGAGTCAGTCGACGCTTCGGATTCGCGCACGCGTCACACCGGACCTGGCTGCCGCTGGCAACCCAGGGCGTGGAAGTCGAATTGACAAACGTCGTGTCGAAGGGCCATGCCCTGGGTACATGGACTGCACAGTCGGGCGAGGGCTTCTTCGTCGTCCGTCCACTGGAGATCCAGTTACAGACACCACCCCGCGAGGTAGCGGATACGTCGGGGGCTCAGACCATCTGGCGGTCGTCGTTCGAGTACGAGGACGCCTCGCTCCATGAAATGGATATCCCTTCGCCCTCGCCGTGGTCCGCTTTCGTCACGAAGGTTGCCTTCGCACTCCACATCGCCGGCGGCCCATTGACGGTCCGGCGGATGTGTGTGGGGGCTCAGGGCGAGTTGGCACTTCAGAAGGGTTCGGGGATCGACCGACGGGCCCACACGACACGGTACGTACATCAGGGTGCCCCGGCCGCAATGGGATTTGAGATGGAGGTTGATGCCTTCATCGTGTCCGGTGTTGTCCCTGAAGGGGATCAATGGGTGGCGCTTGCGCAGGCACCCGAGTGGAGAACGCTCGCGTTCCGGCGGAGCGTGCTCTCGGACAGGCGACTGGACGGCATCGCGAACGTGTTCCAGCGGCGATGGCTCGTCGAGGTCTACCTCCATGCGTACGTCAACGCGGTTCTCACGAATTCCATTGAGGAAGCGGGATATTCCGGTCTTGCAAACGGAGTATGGGCGCGCGACCTCGTGGCATTCCTCGGCACTGCCTATCGGTCGGATGACACTGCGACGGTGGAGAACCAACGGGTACTGACCGATCTCGAGAGCCTGGCCGCTGACGCGGACGTGCGTGCGGTCGTGGAGGATCATTCGAAACTTCTTACCTCCACAGATATAGACGTGACGACCCAGGATCTCCATCGGCAGGTCTTCGCCGACACATTTGCCGCCGCAATCCTCGATGCCACATTCGACGCCGTGCCTGATGCCCAGGGCGGTGACCTGGTTGCTGACGTGCAGTTGGATCACGAATCAAACGAGTATCGAATACTCGTTTCAGAGACGTCCATTGGTGGCCTCGGCATCATGGAGGCCCTGCACAACGCCTATGCGCTGGATCCGCGTCGGTTCTGGGATGGGGTTGGCCGCGCAGTCGCGCCAACCGACGTCGAAGACAGCGACCGTGCATTACAGATTGCGCTGGGAGTGTTGGTGGAAGACCTATCCCCCTTTGCGCGTGCGGTCGCTGATTTCCGCGCAGCGCGAGACGCATCAGCACTGGACGGGGCACTCGACGCTATTCGGCGTGAATGGGAGGTGTTCGACGGCCCGCCCAGTCATCTGACGCTGTCGACGTTCTCGACCCGTCTCCTGCGTCCTGGTTCGAACCCGCGGATCGATGCAACCGTACATCAGTTGGTGCAAGCCTGGACCAGTATCGAAAGCCGACTCGGGGTGGAGGTCGATCCCCGCACGCTCGTCTACCACGCTGACAAGGGCACGCTTGGCATGTCGATCAGACCCCTCACGCTCGACTCCGCCTATGGCATGCTCTGGGCGAGGGGGCACGCAGCACGCAACAAGCGATTGCAGTACTGGAATCCTTATCGTGATGATCCGGTCGTCGAGCGACTCGTGATTGAACCGTTCGTCGCCGACCGGTCCGTCGTGGTGGATATCTCACAGGAGGGGTGGCAGGCCCGCTACGTCGAGGCCGTTGAACGAGATG
Source organism: Nocardia sp. NPDC005746 (assembly GCF_040630785.1). Taxonomy (NCBI): domain Bacteria; kingdom Bacillati; phylum Actinomycetota; class Actinomycetes; order Mycobacteriales; family Nocardiaceae; genus Nocardia; species Nocardia sp. NPDC005746. The sequence goes on along the minus strand of NZ_JBEXYE010000004.1, from coordinate 178,497 downwards.
GTGCCGTCCGATTGTGCGCGCAAGGAGTGCGGAACGACGAGTTCGCGCGAGCAATTCGCGAATGCCTCATCACCCCCATCGAACGCGCCGGCCTCCGCGTGTACGCCCGCGTCACCGCCGTCACCCGGCGCGGAACCGACTGGCTGGCACACATGGACCTCGCCGAGGAGTTGCAATGAACGTCGCCGCACAGCGCACAATTCGGACCCGGCCGCGAAACGGCCTCGCCATCGTAGATGTGCTTTCGGGCCTGTTGCTATCGGAACTCTGTTCACCGAGTTCCGAATTCTGGCTCGTCAGTGGGTGGGTGAGCGAGACTCGTGTGCTCGACAACGCAGCACACCGATTCGACGATCTGTTGGGCGTCGGCGCTCCGACTGAACTATTCCTGTCCGATGTTCTCGTCGAACTGGCCCGTCGTGGGGCGAAGGTACATGTCGCCGTTCGAGACGTCGATCACAACACCAGTTTCCTTCGTAGACTGGAGAATCGTGGTGTTCCGCTCTACACGCACTCGAGTCCGGACCTGCACGAGAAACTGCTTGTCGGTGACGACTGGGTGATGAGAGGATCCATGAACTTCACCTGGAATGGGTTGCAACGCAACGAGGAAAGCATCGACCTACAGGTCGGAGGCACGGCGGCGGCGAGGGAGCGTCTTGAGTTGCAAACGCGATGGATCGGTCCTTGCGAATGACATCATCTGACTTCGACGACGCCGTACGGCGATTCTTCTCACCTCCGAATCTGATATGGCCTGACATGAATCCGATGGCCGGGGCAGCCAGTGCGATATCCCCTTTCGTCCACGCAGCACGTGGTAGGGGGGAGTGCCCGCTGGTTCTGCCGCGTCGCGAGCGTAGCGATAATGCCGCAACGGTTTACGTCGTGTGCTGGGACCACGCCCATGCAGGGCGGATTCGGCCACTGCTGCACGCGGCCTTTGCTTCCTACCTTGCACCCTTCGACGGCAGGGTGAAGCACCTCCAAAGGTCCGACGGCCCCGAAAGTGCCGTCCACGATCTGGTGGGACAAGGAACCACTTTCGTGCTACGCCCTGATCCCACAACCGAAAGCGACCTTGTCAGCGGTCTACACCGATTCGTACGTACCCTCGCAGGACGCCCGAGACGGCAGGCTTCGCTTCCACGGCCCGCGGGCCGAATCCTTCGGGAGTTCGACCTGGCTCTTGCTACGGGCGCGATCGCGCAGTCGAGAATTCTGCTCGAGGAAATCGAACGGGTCGGCGGCATCTCCCACGAGAATCTGGCATTCCTGCAACTGCAACGACTCGGCCGATTAGGACGCGACGCGGAACTCCTGGCGCACGGCTCACTGCCTACCGTCGTCCATACCGAACCTCCGACGGCGGTTCGCGAGGCAATTCTCGGAGCCTGGGCCCGAGTCAACCTCTACGTCAACGCTGAGATAGATACCCAGCATGCACTAGAGCGCCTTCACACAGATCCACTCGATGTCGCCATGCTCGTGGGTGACTTTCTGACACGATCGCAAGCCATGGATGCGGTAATCCTCGGTGCGGTCGTCGCAGAGGCGCGTGGTGATCACGAGCTGGCGCTCCTTCTGCTCAAAAACGATTCGCTCGATGAGCACGCGCGAACTGTGCTCGTGTCGGATCTAAGTTTGGTAGCTCGGTCCGAGGCGGTTCACGAGGAGACCGTGCCTGCCGAGGCTATCCAGGAAGCGTTGATCGCTGCCGAACAACTGTCAGTCGATGTCGAAGACCGGACACCGGGTTCGTGGATTGGGTGGCTGGATAGCCTCGACCGCGTATCGACACCCTACGACATCATGGAACTTGTGGAGTCTTGGACTCCAGCGTCGGAGCACGATCAAGAGATCGCACACCGCATCGATTCGTTGCCGGACATCGCGACTGATTCGCTGTTGGCAGGAGTCGCAGCTTTCCTTGAGACGTCCACCCTGGGCGTGCCGGCACCGGATACCGCACATGCGTTCATACGTCGTTATCTGATTGAAGAGCGGTTCGCACCAGCAGATTTGAGCGCATTGACGTCGCTTCTCGCGATTGTCCTCAGCAGCGCCCCAAGGGCCGACGATTACGCGATGCTGCTCGACGACATGGGTGCATTCGCCGGCCGTTGGGTATCCGTGAATTCCGCGGCACAGGCGCTTGACCTGGCCGATGTCGTAACCTGCGGGCCGCGTCCGGACAACGACGCACAGGTTGCATTTGTCACCACGATCCTTGGTGCGCTGCACCACCAACGTCACCGGTTGGCAGGGTCGTTACGCTCACTCGCGGCATTGATTTCGAGTGACTTGAGCCTCGAATTCGACTGGATATCCTCTCAGTTCGAGGAGCAATTGGTTGAACATGAACTCCCAGTAGGGCTCCACGTTCTGCTGTACAGCCTAGACACGGGAACGCTGGATCGGGTTGCGACCGCGTTGTCCGCGCAGTACCCCACCTTCCAGGTGAGTAAGTCGTCCGACAAGGTCGGCAATCCTGCCCTTCGACAACACAGTCGCAATGCCGACGTCATCGCGATCGCTACACGCCGTGCCGCTCACGCGGCAACCGGGTTTATTGTCGATAATGCTGGTCGGGGCAGGATCTGCTACCCGGACGGCTCTGGATCGGCGTCGATGCTGAGGGCAGTTGAAGCAGAACTCGACGACCTCAGAATTTCAGGATGATTGTAGGCGGTCCTAACCCCCCACACACCACCACACCCGAAAAACGTTGAGTTCCTGGCAGGTCCGCCGTGAGGTGACCGGTCCACAGCATATGAAACAGCGTCGGCAGCACAGCGATCGGATCCCCCACAGCGGACAGCCCTCCGATAGCCTTCTCTCCGTGGCAAATTCCGACATCAGCCACGATGCCGACGGTTCGACCTAGTTGCGAGGATGCCGGTAACCCGAGAGCCACCGCAGATTCGCCGCGAGCGCCGCATTCACCACACCCATCCGCCGGAAACGCCATCCACCCAGTTCGCAGCCCCACTCAGTCACCGCGAACACCTCCGCGTCCGCGGCCCCGACACGGCGACGTGGCCAGGCAGCAATTGCCGAGCATGAAGGAGCGCCGAGCCGACAAGGGTATCTTCGTTCGCGCAGACGTCCTCCACGGTGTGGTCTGGGACACCTGGATGGTGGACCGCACGTCCTGCGTGGCGGACTGCCGGGTCTGGGCAGGATCCGGCGGCATTGAACATCGCCAGCACGCCCGGGCAATCCTCCGGTCGATGAGGAATGTCTCCCAACCGGACTGAATGATGGTGCGGGAGTGAAGCTTCGCGGCGCTAGGCCGGAACGCGTTCATGAGGACTTCGATTGGTCGGCGCGGCGGACTCGCATGTGGTTGGTTCTCGGTTCAGGGCCGTCGTCGTTTTCGTGGAAGCGGAAGTCGTTACTTTACCGCACCTGTCGGCGGAGGAAACCACACTCGTCGAGTTCCAAATGGAATGGTTGACCATCGGAGGCTGGAAGTCAGCCGAATATCCGCTTTGACGCAACCTGGGCGCTGGGCCAGGCTGCGGGTCGGTCGGCGCGCTCGCAATGGGTTCCACCGATCGACTGCAGGCAAGCCTATGAGTGCTGGTGTCGATCAGGTGCCGCTCGTCTGCTGTTCGGTGTGGTCGGCAGCGCCCGGTCGGATTCGACCTACCCAAATGTTCACCAAAGATTCGAGTCGATTCGGGGGTTCCGTGTGTGTACCTCCTGGGTACATAGGGCATTTCATGCGTTTCAACTCGACCCTGTAAGCGCGCAATGCCCGTAACGCTTGGCGTGACCAGCGTCTTTTTGGAGCTCGCTATCGGCGGATTTCTGGTTCGAGTCCAGATGGGAGAGCTCCGAAAGGCCCGCTACCAACTCAAGCAGGTAGCGGGGCCTTTCTGCTATCCGGCCGCATCCGGCCAAACTGGATACTTTCCGACTACGTTCAAGTCGCTACTTTCCCTCCGTGTACCGATCCAATGCTGCACGCGCGTCCGGGCCCGTCCTGCGGCGTTCGAAGTAATGCCGTTCCGTAGTCGCCAATTTCGCGTGCGACAACTGCGCCTGCGCCTCCGACGGGCCGAGGCCATCGCGTACGATCGCCGCCGTTGTCGGCCGGAAGCTTCGCGGTGTGACTCACAGCAAGTCCTCCGGCAGCGCGGCCCGCAGCGCCCGCCGCAGATTGGCCAGGCTCATCCGGCCGCCATCGCGATTGCTGAACACGGGGCATCCGGTCCTTGAGCCTCCGCGAACAGCACAGTCAGCGCTTCCACCGCCAGCTTTGGCAGATAGACCGTGTGCGGGGGAGCGCCGCCCTTCCGCTCCTCCTGGCGATGGAGCGCGGTCTTCTTCACCGCCCCGTGGTCGATCATCGTGTCTGCGACCGTCGTCTGCGGCGGGTCTGCGAGCAGATCGATATCCGACCAGCGCAATGGCAGAACCTCATTCGGCCGGCAGCCGGCCGAGGCCAGCACGTCGACGAGCTCCGGAAGCTGCCTGCCAGGTCGAGGACCGTTGCCACTGCCACTGCCGTTGTCGCGGTAGTCGCGGAGGGTTGCCGGACAACTGCGAACTCCTCGGCGGTCAGTGCGCGGGCGCCGGAACGCTTCCCCGGTGCCCGGCTGGTCTCGCGCAGCGGGTTCACCGCCAGGACGTCATGGCGCACCGGCAGAGCGAACATGCCCAGCAGGATCACCCGCATGGTCTTGGCTTTCGCCGCGGACTGCGCGGTCATCTCGTCTGCCGCTGATCGGCCGAACAACTTGCCTTCGCGGCCAAGTTCATGCCTGGCTTCCGAATTCGCCTCGATGGCTTCAAACGCGGCGTGCTGGCGCGCGCCGCCCCATGTTACGACGCGCGTCGGGGCAGGCGTTGCGGCGCACGCCAGCACGCCGCGAATCGGATCCCATTGAGCCACGTCGCTAACGGACGGATAGGAAAAGCACGCGGGCCTGAGAGCGAAGCCCGATCGGCTGGCCTGACCTCCGCTGGCCAGTTGTGCGGAACCTCTGCCTCCCGCACCGGATTCACGCTCAACGCCCCCTTGCGCACCGCGAAGCGGAACATGCCCGACAGCATCGAGCGCGCGTTCAGCATCGCGGCACGCCCGTGCCCCTCGGCCACCACCGCCAGGCACTCCTCGGCGTCACCGGTGGAGAACTCGGCCGGCAGGTGCCGCCGGAAGCCATACTCCTGCACCAGGACCGCGGCCCTCCGGTCATAAAGACGCAGCACCTCGGGGTGGCAGGAGACGATCCGAGCAGCGGCATTGGTATTGACCCACCGCGGCCGTGTTTCACTCATCGCAGCACCTCCCGCGTGTCGATCACCGGAACCGAAACGCGTTGTGGTTCAGAGATATCCGCCAATAGGCCCTTGGCAGTCAGGTATTCGTTCTGCTACGCGGCGCGCTGGGCGACCGAGGACTTGATCAAGGTCTCGCGCGGGGGCACCTCCACATCGCCCGGTTCGGTCACGCGCCGGCCACGCAGACCGAGGGTGTCACGGCGGTGCGCACGCCCCTTGCAACGGCCCGGTTGGGTCTTGGCCTTGGCCCCGCGCGGGACGATGCCGTAGCGCAGCCCGACCGAGCACTGCGGGGAGCACGGGGTGCGCTGAAACTCGGCGTGCAGGCGCTCGTAGTGCCGGCGGGTCCGCTCGTTGGGCGCGGGAACGAGCAGCCTCGAGAACACCGTCGGTCTCGGCGCACCCGAACAGCAAATGAGATTCGGACTTCAACAGATCTGCGGCGCGGAGGTTGACACCCTTGGGCGGCGGAACGGGGCTCAGCCGACCGGGAGTTTCACCACCGGATCGGGGCCCTGGTCGGTGATGTAAACGTTGCCCGCCGTGTCGACGGCCACACCCTGGGGATTCTTCAGGCCGGTGAACGGCAGCGGGGTCGGCGTCGACGCGCCCGCCGCCAACCTCACCACCCATTGATTACCCCAGTCGACGACGTACAAGTCTCCCGCCGTGTCGACGGCCACACCCTGGGGATCCTTGAGCCCGGTGAACGGCAGCGAGGTCGCCGTCGCCGCGCCCGGCGCCAACCTCACGACCCGCTCGGTACTCAATTCGGTGACGTATACGTTGCCCGCCGCGTCGACCGCCACCCCTTGGGGATCCTGGAGCCCCGTGAACGGCAGCGGGGTCGGCGCCGACGCGCCCGCCGCCAACTTCACCACCCGATCGTTACCCCGGTCGCTGACGTACACGTTGCCCGCCGTGTCGACGGCCACACCCTGGGGGTCCTTGAGTCCGGTGAACGGCAGCGGGGTCGGCGTCGATGCGCCCGCCGCCAATTTCACCACCCTATTGTTACTCGTGTCGGTGACGTAAATGTTGCCAGCCGCGTCGACCGCCACACCCTGGGGATTATTCAGCCCGGTGAACGGCAGCGGGGTCGACGTCGATGCGCCCGCCGCCAATTTCACCACCCGATCGTTACCCATGTCCGTGACGTATACATTGCCCGCCGCGTCGACAGCCACATCGGTGGGCAAGCTGACGCCGGTGAACGGCAGCGGAGTCTGTGCCGAGTAGCCCGAGGTGATAGGTGTGGGCGAGTTGCCACCGCCTGATCCGAGGCGGACGCCGATGATGGCGGCCACCACCGTAACCGCGACCGCGGCGGCGAGCAGCCCGGCGGTCTTGGGCGACAATCTCATTCGCCGCCCATGGCGCGCAGCCATGCCCCCGGTGGTGCTGACCGCGGAATCGCCCACCGCGGTGCGGGCCGCCGCGGCCAGCTCGCGCACTGTCTGGTAACGATCGTCGGGGTCTTTGGCCATTCCCTTGGCGATGATCGCATCGAACGCAGCCGGTACATCGGGTGTCATGGTGCTGGGGCGCGGCGGCGGGGTATGCAGGTGATGGGCGATCACACCCTGCACCCCCGCTGCGCTCGCAAACGGTGGTTGGCCGGTCAGGCACTGATACAGCACGCACGTCAACGCGTACACGTCCGCTCGGGCATCGGCCTTGACCTCCGCGGTGAGCTCCTCCGGCGCCATGTAGGCGACGGTGCCGAGGGTTTCGCCGATCGTGGTCAGCGTACGGTCATCGGCGGCGTGGGCGATCCCGAAGTCGATCAGGTAGGCGAACTCGTCGGCCCCCAGCAGGATGTTGGAGGGTTTGACATCGCGATGGACCAGCCCGACGTCGTGGGCCGCCTGCAGCGCGCCGGCCACCTGTGCACAGATCGCCACTGCCCGCCGCGGCGACAAGGCACCTTCTCGGCTGATCACTTCACGCAGGTCGGTGCCCTCGATCAAGCGCATGTTCAGATACAGCCGACCGTCGATGTCGCCGAAATCGTGGATGGGGATCACATGCGGCTCGGTCAGCTGCGCCACCGCCCGGCACTCCCGGCGGAACCGTTCGCGCAGCTCCTCGTCATCGGCGAAGCGCTCAGGCAACACCTTGACCGCCACCACCCGGTTGGTCAGCGAATCATGCGCCCGCCACACCTGGCCCATGCCACCCTGTCCCAGCAGGGACAACAGCCGATAGCGCCCGAACACCTCCGCTGAGGTGGTGTCTCTGCCACCAACTGACGTGTCGTCCATTATGCCGTCCCGTGACCACCCGACTGGCAAACGGTGTACTTGCGTGCGGTCCAACCCCCGCCCGAGCTGGTACCCCGCCCTAGTTGATTCAGCCAGGCCAGACAGTCGAGAGTCGGCGCTATCCGTCAACAAACCTGTAGCAACTTCAGCGTACCGCCTTATCTATTCGTATCGCTCGCCGGCGAGCTGGGCGGCCCAGTAACCGCGTCCCGCGCCGAGCTCCACCATCGTTCTGGTCCCGCAGAACTCGCGAACCGACGCGATCGTCCGCGGCGAGGGAATCGCGTACGCGTAGGCTGCCTGCAGGATCGACTGCGCGTAGGCGAGGCGTCCGATGCCGGATGTCCTGCCGCCGTTCACCACTCGGCGACCGTCGCGTTCGCTCACGGATGCCGCGACGGTGTCCCAGTACGGGTTCCGGGACTCGCCGCTGGTCAGGTAATGAACCAGGCGAAGGTCGAAGGCGGCGTCCGCGGTGTCGTCGCCGGTGCCCGACAGCATATCGGTGCTGTCGTCAAATACTCAGCAACGCGGGGGAATTGCGTTCGCGGCTGGTGTTCGTCGCCGAGCAGGGCGGCTAGTTGGTCGTGCCGCTCCGGAGTGAGAACGAGATCGGCCATGGCGCCAGTTTTCCTCGGCCGTACAGGGCGAGTAGGGGTTTCAGTGGCATCCATTCGCCGAAGCGGTACTCGGCGCCGCGCACGAGCCGCTCGGCCAGGTCCGGGCGTTGGCGGACGAGGTAGGACCGACCTCGCTCGGCGTGGTAGGGGAGCGAGACGATCTTGATCCGGTCGACGCTCTCCAGGTACGGGAGGGCGAAAGCGATGTTCTCCCAGGTGCTTCGGCTCTGCGGTTCGACCGTGAGTGGTCCGCGATAGCCGTGGGTGGTGGCGTAGTCGGCCATCAGTGCGGCTTCGGGGGTCGGGCCCGCGCACGCGCCGCCGCACAGGACGAGCCGGCTACTGGCCGCGGCCGGGTCGACGGACCGTAGTCCCGCGCGCACCCGCCAGCGGTTCATCGCATTGGCCCGGGTGCCCGCGTTGCGGTAGCCCAGCACGACAACCGCCTCCGTGGTGCCGGGAGCGGACCCCACGAATCTGCGTGAGGCGCGCCAGTTCTCCCACTCACCCCAGAGACTCACCGCCACGACTGCCCCTATCGACAGCCCGATCCGTCCCCTGTGGGTCGTCACGTTCGTGTCCTCTCACCGGCGTCGATTCGTGTTCGAGCCTACGCTCGCCACCGTTTTAGACATTTGTTCTAGACAAACGTGTCAGACCTCGTGTAGACATATGTCTTAGACAGACGTTCTTCACCACGAACCGGGAGACACCCCATGAGCACCACCGCCAACACCCTCCGCGTCCTGGTCGCCGGCGGCGGCATTGCCGGCAATGCTGTTGCCCTGCAGCTGCTTCGGGCCGGCATCGCGGTCACCGTCGTCGAGCGGGCGGACGCGCCCCGGCCCGGCGGGCAGGCTGTCGACCTGCGCGGGCCCAGCCGGGAGGTGGCCGAGCGGATGGGGTTGATGGAGGGGATCGAGAAGAGCCTGCTGCACGAGAAGGGGATGGCGGTCGTCAAGGCGGACGGGTCGTCGGTGTACCGGATGTCGATGGAGATGTTCGACGGTAAGGGTCCGGTGGCCGACATCGAGATCAGCCGCGGCGACCTCAACAATGTGCTGCTCACCGAACTCGCCGGTGCCGCAGGCGAACTCGACTACCGCTACGGCGACTGGATCGAGACCATCGACCAGGATGCCGACGGCGTCACGGTCGGATTCAACTCCGGCCGCGAGGAGCGCTACGACCTGGTGATCGGCGCGGACGGCGTGCACTCGCGGACGCGGAAGCTGGTGTTCGGCCCGGAGGAGGAGTTCACCACCTACCTGGGCGGCTACATGTCCTTCTACACGATCCCCACTCCGGCGGGTGTGGAGCAGGACTGGATGTCCATGCACGTGGTGCCGCGCGCCTCACTCGGCCTGCGCCCCGATTTCGACCCGGCCACCTCGAAGGCCATCATCACCCTGCGCACCGACGCCGACCCGGCCCTGCGCCGCGATATCCCGGCCCAGCGCACGCTGATTCGCGACATGCTGGCGGACGCGGGCTGGCTTGTCCCCGAGGCCCTCGGGCACCTGGAGACCACCGAGGACTTCTACTTCGACGAACTGGTCCGCGTCGACATGCCCACGCTCTCGAAGGGCCGTGTCACCCTGCTCGGCGACTCCGGCTTCTGCGGCTCCCCGATGACCGGCATGGGCACCGCCATGGCCATCGTCGGCGCCTACCTGCTGGCGGGCGAAATCGCCGCTACTCCAGCCGATATCGACGGCGCCCTGGCCCGCTACGAGGCGCAGGTCACCCCGTTCCTGGAGAAGGCCAAGGAGCTCCCCGGCGGCGGCATCCAGATGATGCTCCCCACCTCGAAGCTCGGCCTGAAGATGATGCAGCAGGTCGGAAAGCTCATGACCACCAAGCTGTTCCGCCCCATCATGATGAAGATGCTGGACCAGACCCAGGACTACGTCCTCCCGACCTACTGATCCACCGCGCCGAAAAGGCCTTCCTCGACCGATCAACCGGTCGGTGAAGGCCTTTTCGTGCGACTGGCCCGCTAACTCGAGCCGCTGGTCGCCGCGCCGAGCAGTCCCGACAGGATGCTGGATATCACCGCACCCGGCAGGTCGCTGGTGGCCGATCCGGACGCGGACCCGCTGGCGGAGCCCGTCAGATATCCCCGGCCCGGCCCGGTCGTCGAGCCGAGGAAGGCGTCGCCGCCCCCGTTGGCCAGCTCGTCGAGGGCGCAGGTGGCGAGTCCGCCGCCGGAGCCGCTGGTCAGAGCGGTGATGATGCCGTTCGTCAGACCCGCGGCGAGACCGGCCTCGGGGCCTGCGGCGGAACCGCCGAGGAATCCGAGCGCGGAACCCGTCACCGAGCCGGTGGCGGCCGAACTGGCCCAGCCTTTGAGGAATCCCTCGAGGCAGGTCATGCCGGGATCCAGTGCGGTGGGATCGGCCTGGGCAACCCCCGGGCCTTCAACTGTGAGTGGTTCGGCGGCCGCCGGCCCGGCCGCGATGGCGAGTGAAATACCGATAGAAGCGGTGATCAGAATGATGTTTCGCATCGAAGTACTGCTTTCCCCGAAAAACCTGGACGCATGACCAACTTAACCCCGTTGCCGATCATTCGCAGGCTGAACGTGAAACTTGGCGGGAACGGCTCAACGCCGAGTGCTCGGTGAAAAGGCTTGGGGGAAGGCCTGACTCGAGTAACGGATACGGACCGGTGCCGGGCTGGGGAAGACTCGTGTACTCATGGTCAGGGGGACGAGAGGGGAGTATGCGGTGAGCGGTACCCGGTGGCTGTTGATCGAAACCTTCGGCGGCGGCGAGCCGACGGTCGTCGGACTCGGAAGTGCACCAAGGAAATTCGTCCCGCTCACCCAGATGTTCCGGCAGCGGGAGACCCTCTCGGCCATTCGTGGTGCGGTGGCGGCGACCTTGGCCCGCCTCGAGTCGGTGGATGTCGTGAGCGAGGACGGACGGCGGCGGACGGTGACGGTGCCGCTGCACATCACACCGGAACGAGTGCACGCGGTGCTGTTGTGGTCGGGCCCGGTCGAGGAGGAACTGCCGCCGCGAGATCGGGTGGGGGCGTGGTACTTCAACCTCTCGACGTCGAAATCCACGCGATCGGATGATCTGCTCGATCTGTACGGGGTCGCGCCGGAGAACCGGGCTCGGGAGCATGCCATCGCGGGGGTGTTCGCCCGCGTCATCACCAATAGTGACGAGTCCGATGCGCTGGCGAAGATTGTGCGGTCGGCTCCGGGGACCGAGCATCAGGCGGTGTGGACCGTGCGGCGGGATGACGGTGCGTTGCGGGCGGCCCACTTCTCCTGCCGGATCCTCGAAGAGCACACGTCCGCCGCGGGTCCGGAGATCTTCATGCGGGGCGTCACGCATGACATCGGGGATGCGACCGAGGTGAGTTCGGCGCCGCCGCCCGTCATTCTGGAGCATCGGGTGCTGGATGCGGCTGCGGCGGAAGGTGACTATCGGGCGATCATGGATTTGCGGAATCTGCGGTTGTTGCGGTGGATGGGACCGGCGATGCCGGGGATCGCGTGGCAGTCGTTGGCGGGGGAGCCGGAGCCGGGGATTCATCCGGAGGATCTGCCGATCGCGAAGGCCATGAGCCGGGATCTGGCGCAGTCGCGGACGTCGGGGGTGCTGCGGTTGCGGGCGTTGGACGGTGGGTGGCGGGTGGTGCGGGCGCGGGCGGTGCTGATGGCGCTGGATCAGTACACGACGGCCGCTTTGGTGACCGTTCGGGACCCGGACCTGGTGGATTAGCCGGCCAGCAAACAAACCACCAGTAATGTTTGTTGGGTATATAACAGCGGTTGGCCGCGCGTCGCGGGTTTGCGGCAGGTCAGCGTGATCAAGGGGGAAATACGCAGGTGGGCGGGGGATTTGCTCAATTGATCACGGAATGTCCGGATCGCTACACTGCCGCCAGTACGCACCCGCGCGAGCGGGAATCTTGCCGGTTCTCCCCGTGAGACCGCCTGGCGCGTCGTTGACAGGCCCTGCCCGGAAACGCTGCTGCGGCTCCGGCGGTCGTGGCTGCTCGGCGTAGGGAGGCGGCAACAGTGCTCGGACCGAACAATGCGTGGTGGCTGAGTCTTCTCACCGGTATCCGGCAGTGGCTGGCGGCTCGAATGGTGCGATCGATGGGGTTGCGCACCTATCGGGGCGCGAATGTCCGCGGACTGGAGCCGAATCCCGCCGAGATCGTCCGAATCCCCCTGGACCGCGTGCACATCGGCGCGACGCTGCGGCAATCCGGAGAGAACGCCCGGCATGTCGCCGCGCTGTCGGAGGTCGCCGGGGCCCTGCCGCCGATCGTGGTGCACCGGCCGAGCATGACTGTCATCGACGGCGCCCATCGCGTACGGGCCGCGCAGTGCAGCGGGTCGCAGTGGATCGACGCGGTCTACTTCGACGGCGACGACGGGCAGGCGCTGCTGCTGGCCATCCGGCTGAACACCGCGCACGGCCTGCCGCTGTCCGCCGCCGATCGCAAGGCCGCCGCCGAACAGGTGCTGATGTATTACCCGGACTGGTCGGATCGCCGGCTGGCCATGGCACTCGGTCTGTCCGAGCGCACGATCGCGGCCGTGCGGCGCCGAACCGCATTGCTGCCGACCTGTCAGCCGCGCCCGTGCCCGACCCCGGTCGCCGCGCCGGGCGAGGTTCATCGCCGTCCGGAGCGCATCCCACACGCCGATCCTCGTCCGGTCCAACGCTGTTCGGTCCCGGCCGCCGGAGCCGATCATCCGCCGGCCCTGCGTACCTCGGACCCCGCGCTGCACCGCACCGAATCCGGCCGGCAGTTGCTCGACCTGCTGGCGACCATCCCCGCCGATCCCGCGACCTGGGCCGAGGTGATCAGTGATCTCCCGGCCTATCACGCCGCCTTCCTCGCCGAATTGGCCGCCGAACAGGCCGAGAACTGGTCGGCCCTGGCCCGTGCCGCGACCCGGCATGCGGTGGCGGAGGAGAACACCGCGGCGTGACGAGCGCCGCGCCCGCGGCGAGCCGGACGGCGTCGAAGGGCTTGGCGCTCTTCGGGGCTCGAATCCGGCCATGACAAAATGTTGAAGAGCGTGGTGCAGGATCGATCGGAGTAGGTGCGTTGCAGGGGATCCGGCGAGTCGAGGTCCGCGGCGGCGAGGGGGCCGATTCGGGCCGGCTGTTCGAACAATGGGAGGCGGGGCTCAGCGAAGCCTATGTGCCGCTGGCGGTATCGCCCGGCGAGTGCGAGAGCTTCCAGGGCTGGATCGTGCACGGCCGCTACAACGAGGTCGAGTTGTCGACGCTGGGCGCGAGCAAGCAGCGGGTTCATCGCACCCGCACCCTGATCGCCCGCACCGATGACGAGTTCCTGCACACCAGCATTCAGATCGCGGGCCGCGGCCGGCTGCATCAGGACGGCCGGGTCGCGGAGGTGGGTCCGGGCGAGATGGTGTTCTACGACAGCACCCGCCCGTACCACTGGGAATTCGAGGGCGCGTGGGAGATGTCCGCGGTCCAGGTGCCGCTGAGCCGATTGCGGCAGCGCTCCGGTATTGCCCCGTCGGAGATCCCGACCGCGACCACGGTGGCGGGGAACAGTCCCGCCGGTGTGGTCACGAGCTTCCTGCGTGAGCTGACCGAATTGCAGAACACCGACCCCGTGCAGGCCGGGGTGCTGGCCGGTTCGACGGTGGATCTGCTGTCCTCCGCGATCGCCTTGACGGCCGGCCGCTCGATCCCGGGCGAGGCGTCGGAGACCCTCACCCGCCGTCAGGTGCTGGATTTCCTCCGGAAGCACTGCCTCGACGCGTCACTCACCGTGGAGTCGATCGCGTCGGGCTGCGGGGTGTCGCGGCGCACGCTGTACCGGGTGCTCGAGGAGTTCGAGGAGGGCCCGGCGACGCTGCTGCGCCGGATGCGGATCGAGTACGCGTGCGGATTGCTCACCGCGCGAAAGGATCTCCCCGTGGCGGCGGTCGCGCACAGTTCCGGCTTCGCCAATGAGCGGCAGTTCTATCGCGCTTTCCGGGTCGAGATGGGCACCACCCCGGCCGCCTACCGCGAGACCGGCTGCGGCTGATCGCAGCCCGCCCGCGAAGGAAATCCGCGCGTTGATCCGGCCGCAACCTTCTGCTAACTTCTACGTATCTACTAAGTAGGTACGTAGAAAGGCTTGGGGCGTAGACCACCTGCGGCCCGGGGGCGCCGTGGGGACGGCGTCGTGGCGGCGGCGGCCTTGTACGGACCCCTCATCGCGTGCAACGCCGCCGAAACCACAAGGGGCGGGGCCGCCTTCCAGCGGCCCCGCCCCGAGCGGTGGTCTTCGATACGCGAGGCGCTCAGACGCGTGCGCGGATCCACTTGTAGATCGCCAGCACCACGATCGCGCCGACGATCGCGCCCAGGAAGGCGTGCTTGACCGGCGGATGCACGCTGAACTCGTGCGGCGAGAACAGCAGGCTGCCCAGCGTTCCGCCGACATAGCCGCCGACGATGCCGAGCACCGCCGTCCAGATGATGCCGAAGTCCTCCTTGCCGGGGACGATCAGCCGGGCAATCGCGCCCGCGATCAGGCCGATGATGATCATCGTGATGATGCCGCCCATGACATTCTCCTTGTCGTTGGGTTCCGCTGCATCGACGGTAGCAGGGCGAAGGTCGGTGATGAGCGAGCCGAAACACCCCAATTCGCCCGTGGCGGACACGGCCGCACGCGCCGGGAAGCGGGGTCCCGGCACGTGGGCGAGCGGTCAGACCAGGTGCAGCGGCAGCGCCGCGATGTCGTTCTGCGTCATGACCGGAAGGTTCACGATGTCCGAATCCGCGTCGGCCAGCCGCAGCGCCGGGAAGCGGTCGAACAGCGCGGGCAGCGCGATGGCCGCCTCCAGCCGCGCCAGCGCCGCGCCGGGGCAGATGTGCGGGCCGTACCCGAAGGAGATATTGCGGTGCGCGGTCGGCCGGGTGATGTCGAACTCGTCGGCGTCGTCACCGAATACGTCGGTGTCGCGTCCGATCGCGCGGTACGACATGACCACGCCCTCACCCTTCTCGATCACGGTGTCACCGACCGTGATGTCCTCGGTGGCGAACCGCATCAGCAGATGGGTGACCGGCCCGTCGAAACGCAGCGACTCCTCGATGACCTGCTTCCACTCCACTTCCTCCGACCGCACCCGGGCCAGCTGTTCGGGCCGGGTCAGCAAGGCGCGCACCGTGTTCAGGATCAGGCTGACGGTCGTCTCGTGCCCGGCCGCGACCAGCGCCTTGAGGTTGCCGACCACCTCTTCCTCGGTGAGCGGCTCGCCGCCCTCGTCGGCCAGGATGAGCGCGCTGGTGAGATCGTCGGTGGGGGTGGCGGTCTTGCGGCGGACCATCTCGGTGAAGTAGACGTCCATGTCGTCGATGACCCGCAGCCGCTCGTCCTGCGGGGTCATCATCGAGAAGAACTTCTTGTACCAGTCCAGCAGCATGGGGTGGTCCTCGCGCGGCACGCCCATCAGTTCGGAGATCACGCGCATGGGCAGCGGGTAGGCGAAGACCTGCTTGAGGTCGACCACCGCGCCCTCGCCGCCCGCCGCGTCGAGGTCGTCGAGCAGCTCCTTGGTGAGTCGTTCGACGGTGGGGCGCAGCTCCTCCAGGCGGCGCGGGGTCAGCGCCTGGGTGGTCTTGATGCGCAGGCGGCGGTGTTCGGGGCCGTCCACGGTGAACATGGACCGCCCGGCGTCGATCATGCCGATCAGCGGCCACTGCCGGGTGATCACGCCCTCGCTGAACAGCTTCCAGGCGTTGATGTCCTTGACCAGCCGGGTGTCGGTGAGGAGCTGCCGCGCCACGGTGTGATCGGTGATGGTCCAGGCGGGCGCGCCCAGCAGGTCGATGCGGGTGATCGGTCCGGCGGCGCGCAGACGGGTGGTCTCACCGGCGAGATCGCCGACCATCGGATCGATGGCGATGGCATGCGGGCAGGGGGAACTCACTGGAAACCTCCGAGAGCGCGAACAGGTGTGAAAACAACGGGCAGAGAAGTCATTCCGCACAGGAACGGGGAGGGCCGGCGCACCAGGCTCGCCGCGGGCACCGCCAGATCGATGTCGGGCAGCCGGTCCAGCAGCACCTCGATGCCGGTGCGTGCCACCGTCTCCGCGATCTGCTGCGCCGGGAACGGGCACCGGTACTCGCCGTGACTGAACGCGAAGTGGGCGTTGTTGCCGCTGTTGATGCCGTCGCCGACCGACTGGCGCACATGCGGATCGGTGTTCGCGGCGGCCAGTCCGAGCAGCACCAGATCACCGGCGCGAATCTGGGTGTCGGCCAGCCGGGTGTCGCGGGCGGCCCAGCGCCCGGCCAGGATCGAGTTGGGGGAGTCCTCCCACAGCACCTCGTTCATGGCCTGATCCACGCTGCGGCGGCCACCGCCGAGCGCGGCCGCGAACCGGTCGTCGGTGAGCATCAGCCGCACCGAGTTGATCAGCCAGTCCGCGGTGGGCAGATGCCCGGCGGCGGTGACGGCCATCAGGTCGTTGACGTACTCCTCGTCGGTGAACCGCCCCGGCTGCGCGAGCATGCGCGAGACCAGGTCGTCGCCGGGCGCGGCCTTCTTCATGGCCAGCAGGTGCTGCATGTACTGCATGAACTGCAGGTGCGCGGTCTGGGCGTCGGCGCCGCCGTCGGCCATCACCTTCATGGCCCGTGCCAGGCCGGGGCCTTCGACCTCCGGAAAACCCAGCAGCGCGGCCAGCACCAGCACGGGCAGCGGCTCGGCGAATTCGGCGACCAGGTCCGCGGAGCCGCGCCCGCAGAAGGCGTCGATCAGCTGATCGGCCAAACCCTCCGCGACCCTGCGTAATTCGAAGTTGTCCACCGATTCCAGCGCCGGTTCCACCATGGCCAGGTGGCGGCGGTGCTCCGCGCCCGCGGTGAAGTAGATCGACGGCATCGGTGTGCCGACCATGGGCAGCAGCGGCCAGTCCGGGGGAATATTGGGCCACTGGTTCCACAGGCTCACATCACGCGGGAACAGTTCGGGAGAGCTGGTGACCTGGTGCATCTCCCGGTAGCCGAGCACCAGCCAGGCCGGGATACCGCCGATCAGTTCGGCGGCGGCGACCGGGCCGCGGTCGCGGCGGATCTCGCGGTAGAGGGAGTTGCGGTCGGTGTGGAAGCGGGGGCCGCTCAGCGGCACCGCCGCCGCGGCGGCATGCGGCACCGGGCAGCCGCTCTGCGCGGGCGAGGTCATGAGACGGTCTCCGGGTGGTAGAGGAACTCGACCAGGGTGATCAGGACGTTCTTGCAGGAATCGCGCACGCGGGCATCGCATTCGACCAGCGGGATGTGCGGGCCCAGATCCAGCGCCTCCCGCACTTCCGCCAGGGACGGTCCGGGCCCGAAGCTGTTGCAGGCCACGATGAACGGTGTGCCCTGATGTTCGAGCCGGTCGATGGCGTACCAGGAGTCGGCGATCCGGCGCTGATCCACCAGCACGATCGCGCCCAGCGCGCCCGCGAACAGCCGATCCCACAGGAACCAGAAGCGTTCCTGGCCGGGCGCGCCGAACAGGTAGAGCACGTGCTCGTTGTCGATGGTGATGCGGCCGAAGTCGAAAGCCACCGTGGTGGTGGACTTTCCGGGTATCCCGGCCGGGTCGTCGACGCCCTGGCCGACCTGGGTCATGGTGGCCTCGGTGTCGAGCGGGCGGATCTCGCTGATCGAGCGCACCATGGTGGTCTTGCCGACGCCGAAGCCGCCCACGATGACGATCTTCAGGCCCTGACGGGCGTCGGCGGGCAGCGGAGCCTCGGCCCGGGACGGGCGGAGATCAGAGTTTGCGGAGTCCAACGAGCACCTTTTCCAGCGTGTCGGTAGTGGGCAGCCAATTCCATTGCCGCGACGCGTGATCCGGATGACGCACCGTGATCTTGCCCGCGTGCAGCAGGTCCGACAGGAGGATGACGGTGATGCCCACCGGCAGGCGCAGCTCGGCCGCGATCTCCACCACCGCGGTCGGCGCGCGGCACATATCGAGGATGGCGGCGTGCTCGGACTGCATGCCGCGCACCGGAGCGCTCTCGCTGACCACCAGGGTGACCAGGTCGAAGGCGTCCGAATCCGGTTGGCTGCGACCGCCGGTCAGCGTGTACAGCCGATCCGGATCCTCGTCTGGCCTGGTCACGGCACGCTCGCCCCCGGTACTCGTGGGGCGGCGGCGAGATGCTCGCCGAGCTGTTCGACCAGCTCGCGCATATTGTGGCCGACCAGTCCGGCGTCGGCGTCCTCCGCGGCGACCACCGCGATGTGCGCGCCCACCCCGGCCTCCACGATGAACAGGATGCCCCCGTAGAACTCGGTCATCGACTGCCGCACGCCGCCGCGCCCGTCCCCGAACTCCACCGAGGCCCCGTGCGACAGGCTCTGGATCCCGGCCGCGATCGCCGCCAGCTGATCGGCGCTGTCGTTCCCCAGCCCCGGCGTATGACAGATCTTCAAACCGTCCCCCGACAGCAGCAGCGCGTGCCGCGCCCGCGGCGTGCGCACCAGCAGCTGCTCCAACAGCCAGCCCAATTGTGTGGCGGACGGTGTCATCGATCGGTCTCCCAGGGGTTCGCAGGGGCAGGGTAAGCGCCGGTGCCGGGCTCGCGACCGATCTCGCCGTCCGGGAGCTGTGCGGTCCGACCGGCGGAAGGCGAAGCCGCGGAGGCGTTGTCGCGCAGATCGATCCCGCGCCGGACCGCGTCCATCAATGACCTCGGCAGCAGGGAGGCGTCGCTCGAGCCGTCGAGGCCGAGCGGATCCGGCCGGGTAGAGACGGTGGGAATGCGGCCGCCCGAGGGCGGATCGAGGTTGGTGAGCGGCGAAGACCCTGCGTCGGCGGGGGTCTCCCGACCGGAGACGGCACGCTGGAAGGCGGCCATCGACGACGGG
The DNA here is from genome assembly GCF_040630785.1 of Nocardia sp. NPDC005746. Classification (NCBI taxonomy): domain Bacteria; kingdom Bacillati; phylum Actinomycetota; class Actinomycetes; order Mycobacteriales; family Nocardiaceae; genus Nocardia; species Nocardia sp. NPDC005746. Next base: position 159,438 of record NZ_JBEXYE010000004.1, on the reverse strand, counting down.
GCGGCCGGCGGACGCGGCGGAGGCGGGGCCGCCGGAACGGTCAAGCCCTCCGGGTGGACGGCGGCGAGGGTGCTGCCGCGCTGCCGCTTCGGCAGACCGCTGGAAGTCGCTGCGTGCGTGCCGGATTCATCCGGCTGACGACCCTGATCGCTGCCGCGCGCGGGGAACTGCGCCGGACCGCTCGGGGCGGTGTGTGCCGAGCCGGCGGGATCGGCATGGTTCGCCGCGGTGGAATCGGGCGCGGCCGCGATGGGCTCGGATCGTTCTGCGCTCGCCGGGTCGAAGGATCCGGTGCGGGCCGTTCCGGCGAGCCCGGGGCCACGCCCCGGTGCGGCGGCCGAGCCTGCCCACGCGGATTCGGCGACCGAGTCATCCGGCCGCGCTGGGACGCGGGTGATCTGGGGTTCCGCGGTGTCGGCGGACGCACCGGCGGCCACCGGGGTGAGGCGGGACAGGGCGCCGGACTGGCGTTCCAGGCGGGTGGTCAGTTCGCGCGGGATGACCACCACGACGGCGGTGCCGCCGATGGCGGAGGGCCGGTAGCTGACGGTCAGGTCGTGCTTGCGGGCCAGGTGCCCGACCACGGCCAGACCCAGGCGGGTGCCGGAGAGTGAGGAGAGGTCGGTGTCGGCGCGGGGGCCCGCCACCGCGGATTCGGCTCTGCGGAGAGCGGATTCGCTCATGACGAGGCCGCTGTCCTCGATGGTGATCACCACACCCGCCGGGACCTCGGCGGCGTAGACATGCACCTCGGTGGTGGGCGGGGAGAAGTTGCAGGCATTGTCGAGTAGCTCGGCCAGCGCGTGCATGACGCCCTCGGCGGCGTGGCCCGCCACGGCGATCTCGGTGACCGCGCGCAGCCGCACCCGCTGGTACCCGGCGACGCGGCCCATGGCTCCGCGCAGGATCGACTCCATGGCAATGGGTTTCGCCCACCGGCGACCGGACCGGGCGCCGCTGAGCACTGCGATGCTGTCGGCCAGTCGCCCGGCCTGGGCGGTGCGGTGGTCGAGTTCGAGCAGGTCGGCCAGCACCTTCGGATCGGCGTGGCGGTGTTCCATCTCGCGTAGCTCGGCCAGCATGGAGGTACTCATGGCCTGCATGCGGCCCGCGGCCCCGGCGAACGCGGCCAGGGCCGCGGCCCGGCGGTGCTCGTTGTCCTTGGCGGCGCGGGCCTGTTCGGCGGCGTGCTCACGGATGTCGTGAACCCGGGCCTCGGACTCGGTGATTCGCGCTTGGGCGGCGGACATGGTCGCGGCCACATGGGCATCGGCCTGCGCGGTGTAGGCGAGAGCTTCGCGGCGCACCGTGTGCGCCCGGTCCCGGTAGTAGGCGGCCGCGGTGAGCGCTCCGGTCAGCAACAACGCCGCCACACTCGCCCCGATGGCCATCGGTATCCGGAATTCGTTGGGGGACAGCAGAACCGCGACCGCGACCACGATCGCGGTGGCTACCAGTGAGACGGCCGTCGTCACATACGGCGGGCGCTGACCCCGAACGGTGTGCTGTTCCCCATTCGGCGGATTGACTGATTCCGACACGCTCCGCACTTCCGAACTACGTCCATCAGGGCGGACGCCCCGATGCCCCCGACCGCGCCCGCCCCGCGGAATGCCGTGCGAAATGCCCGGACCGCCAAGCGGATTCGGTTCTGCCGGACGCAGCATAAGCGCACCCGGTCAGTGGCGCTACCCGAGCGCGTACCCACGGGCAAACATCCGTCCCATCCGTTGGGACAATGGATCGACGGCGCAGGTCAGGGCGCGCCGCGTGGCTCGGAAACGGATCTCTCGTGTTCGCCCGGAGTGAACCTTCGCCGCCCGGCCTTGACCTCAACATATGTCGAGGTTCGATGCTGGGTGCAGCGACGGCCGGTCGAAGCGGTCGTCGGAAGCGAGAGGGAGGCAACGAGATGCGTGCAGTGCAGGTCGAAGAGTTCGGCGGACCCGAGGTGCTGAAGATCGACGAGGTTCCCGACCCCGTCGCCGGGCCCGGCGAAGTGGTGGTGCGGGTCGCGGCCGCCGACGTCATGTTCCTGGACACGATGCTGCGCAGCGGCGCGGCGCGTGACTACTTCCCGGCCGAACCGCCCTTCATCCCCGGCGGCGCGGTCACCGGCACCGTCGAGTCCGTCGGCCCCGACGTCGACGCCGCGTGGGTCGGCAAGCGGGTGGCCACCCCCACCGCGGCCAGTGGCGTCAGCGGCGGCCTGCCCATCGGCGGCTACGCCGAACGAGCCCTGGCCAAGGCCGACACCCTCGCGGCCATCCCCGCCGAGTTGAGTTTCGAGCAGGCCGCCGCCCTGGTCCACGACGGCCGCACCGTGCTCGCCATCGCCGACCGGGCCGCCATCGAACCGGGGCAGTGGGTGCTGGTCACCGCCGCCGCGGGCGGATTGGGCACGCTGCTGGTCCAATTGGCGCGGACCGCCGGAGCGCGGGTGATCGCGGCCGCCCGCGGTGAGGCGAAACTCGCGCTGGCGCAACGACTCGGCGCGCACGAGGTGATCGACTACTCCGAGCCCGGCTGGGCCGAGCGGGTGCGCGAACGCACCGGCGGCGTCGCGGTGGTCCTCGACGGCGCGGGCGGCGAGATCGGCCGCGCGGCACTGGCCGCCGTCGCGCCGGGCGGTCTGCTCATCGCCTACGGCAATGCCGCCGGCGGCTTCGCCGCGGTGGACGCGGAATCCGCTGCGGCCCAGGAGGTCACCGTCGTGACGCTGTTCGAGCTCACCACCCCGGACACCGACTGGCTCGCGCTGCACCAGCGCGCGCACGCCGAAGTCGCGGCCGGACGACTGGAAGTCGTGATCGGCCAGACCTTCCCGCTCGACCGGGCCGCGGCGGCGCACACCGCCATCGGATCGCGCGCCGCGCTGGGTCGCACCCTGCTCACGGTCTGACCGCCATCGGCGTGTCGTGAGCCTCCGCCCAGCGCCGCGGAGCAAGGTGACACCGGGTGCAACGCGACGCGGAGGTGGGCGATGGGCAGGCGGGCAGGTGTGGTCGAGACCGTGGCGACCGGAGTCGGACTGGCGCTGGGCGTCTGCGCCGGCGGAGCGGCGAGCGCGCAACCCGCGCTCGACCCCGGCGCCTTCGACTCGTCCCGCATCCCGCCTCGCACCGCGCTCTCGGTGCGCACGCTGGTCCCCGGCGCGGGCTGGGGCACCACCAACCAGCACGAGGAGCGCGCGGCCCTGTCCCTCGCCAAGCTCTACCTCGCCGATTACGCCCTCAAACACGGCGACGGCTCCGCCGAGGACCGCGACCTCGGTGAACGCATGATCCGCAAATCCGACGACGCCGCCGCCGATCGAATCGAAGCCAAATACCCGTACGCCATCGACGCCGAGGCCACCGAATACCACCTCCGCTCCACCCACAGCCAGGGCGGCTGGGAATTCTCGACCACCAGCACCGCCGACGTGGCCGACTTCCTCGCCGCCAAGATCCGCGACGAACCCGACAGCCCCATCCTGGCGTGGATGGAACAGCCCGCCGACCGAGCCGCCGACGGCACCCGCCAGGACTGGGGCACGGCCCGGCTGCCGCAGGTGTACGGAACCAAGTGGGGTTGGTCCGATGTCGGCGATCCGGAGGTGTCGTCGGTCTCCTTCGGTCCGGGTTTCACCGTCGCCGCCCACACCTACGGCACCCCCGAACAACAGACCGAGGACGTGCTCGCGGCATGGTCGGCGTTGATGCCCGAGGTGAATCCCAAACACTGACACCGCGACTCGGCGCTACCGCCCGCGAAGCTTGTCGGCCATGATGACCAGCCGTTCCGACAGGGGAGCGGAGATCTCGTCCGGGGTCATGGCCGTGGGATCGTCGCACCACACGAAGACGCCCGACCCGATCAATTGGGATCGGCTCGCGGCGGGCAGGGTGCTGAGGTCGACGAAGATCGCGGGATCCCACAGTTTCAGCAGAGCGGGCGGGGTGTTCAGGCCCGATGCGGGTCCGCCGGTGACGAAGTATGTGGGGGTGAAACCGGCATTGACCAAGCGGTTTCCATTCGCGGCGAGCTCGGCGGGGCCGCGGCCGGTGCGGATCCACGGCGCGGTGCCCGCGGACCAGTAGTCGATGATGATCGACGGGTCGAGGCCGAGTCCGCCGGGCCAGTCGAGCCCGTCGTTCCAGACGATCGGCGTCTTGCCCGTCTCGGCCAGAATGCTTGACGCCCAGGTGATGTAGTCGCGCACCGCGTACGGGCTCAATTGGGGATAGCGGTCGAAGTCGCTGACGTACTCGTCCGCGCCGAGGTGCCAGTACGGGCCGGGGAACAGCGGCAGGAATTCGCGCAGCAGATCACCCATGAGTTGATAGGCCGCCGGGTTGGACAGGTCGATCTTGGTCTCCGGTCCGCCGAGCAGCGAATCCTGCTGGGCCTCGGCCGGTGTGGTGTGCGCCGGCACCAGCCGGAGTTCCGGATGGTGGGCGAGGATCTGCCCCATGTGGCTGGGCATGTCGATCTCCGGCACCACCGTGATGCCGTAGCCCTCGGCGTAGGACACCAGCGCGCGGATCTCGTCCTTGGAGTAGGTCTGCGCCGAGTTCACCTCCGGATGGGTGTCGCTGCGCAGCCGGAAGCCCTGATTGTCGGACAGGTGCAGATGCAGCGTGTTCATCCCCGACGCCGACAGCTCCCGCACTCGCGCCTCGAGCCAGTCGATCGGGAAGTACTCGCGCCCGGTATCGACCATGAGCTGACGCCACGGGTACTCGGTGGCAGCGGCGGGTGCGGGCTGCGCCCTGGTCGGCGTCGCGGTGACCAGTCCGGCGGCGAGCAGCGCGGCGATGACCAATCGCCGCTTCACGTTTCCCGTCATGGGTGTCGAGTGTCCTCTCGGTGCGGATGATCGGGGTGTGATCGGGGCCACTGCATGAGACCTTGCGTCCCAAACGGTTGTGAACACACAATAGTTGTGTGCATACAACCGTTGAGGGCCTCGATTCGCGCCGGAAGACGATCATCCTGGTCACCTGCTGCCTGAGCTTGCTGATCTCTTCCATGGACGCGACCATCGTGAACGTCGCCATCCCGACCATTCGCGACGATCTGGGGGCGCCGCTGTCGCGGTTGCAGTGGATCGTCGACGTGTACACGCTGACGCTGGCCAGCCTGCTCATGCTGTCGGGCGCGGCGGCGGACCGGTTCGGACGCAAGCGGGTGTTCCGGATCGGGCTGCTCACCTTCGCGGCCGGATCGCTGTTGTGCAGTCTCGCGCCGAGCATCGAGATCCTGATCGGGGCGCGGTTCGTGCAGGCCATCGGCGGGTCCATGCTGAATCCCGTTGCCATGTCGATCATTACGACGACCTTCACCGGGCGGGTGGAGCGGGCGCGCGCGGTCGGGGTGTGGGGTGCGGTGGTCGGCATCTCGACGGCGCTGGGGCCCATGGTCGGCGGTGTGCTCATCGACAGTCTGGGCTGGCAGTCGGTGTTCTGGATCAATCTGCCCATCGTGGCGGTCGCGTTCACGCTCACCACGATCTTCGTGCCGGAATCGAAGTCGGCCAATCCGCGCGGCATGGATCCGATCGGACAGCTGCTGGCCATCGCGGTGCTGTTCACGCTGGTGTTCGGGCTCATCGAAGCCGAGCCCGCGGTCTTCGTCATCGCGGCGGCCGCGCTGGCCGGATTCGTGTGGCACGAGTCGCGGCACCGGTCGCCGTTCATCGACCTACGCTTCTTCCGTAGCTTCCCGTTCTCCTCGGCCACCGTCATCGCGGTCTGTTCGTTCGCGGCGCTGGGCGCCTTCCTGTTCAGCATGTCGATGTATCTGCAAGGGACGCGGCACTTCTCGGCCGTGCACACCGGACTGCTGTACCTGCCGATGGCGCTGGGCATGCTGTTCTTCTCACCGCTGTCGGGACGACTGGTGGGCCGCTACGGCACCCGGCCGTCGCTGCTGGCCTCCGGTTCGCTGATGGGTGCGGCCGCGGTCCTGCTCACCCTGCTGCGCGCCGACACCCCGATCTGGCAGCTGATCGTCACGTTCGTGCTGTTCGGCATCGGATTCGGCATGGTCAACGCGCCCATCACCACCACCGCGGTCAGCGGGATGCCGCTCGATCGGGCCGGGGCCGCGGCGGCGGTGGCCTCCACCAGCCGCCAGGTCGGGGTGAGTCTCGGTGTGGCACTGTGTGGTGCGCTCACCGGCGCGGGATTGTGGTGGACCATCAGCGGATTCGCCGTGGCCGTCACCGCGCTCGGCGTCGCCGCCAATACCGACTGGGCGTACCGTTCGCGAGACCGGATCGCGCCCCTGCTGGAACAGAAGGTCCCCGTTCATGCCGGATGACACGCCCACCACCGACCAGGTCTGGCGGCAGCTCACCCACCTGGTGATGGACACCCGCGACGGCTGGAAACGCGCGGTGACCGAGCGAACCGGCATGCCGTTCAGCCGGATCCGGGTGCTGCGGCGACTGCGGCCCGGGCCGCTCAGCGCCAAGGACCTGGCCCGGGCGGCCGCCATGGACGCGCCCGCCACCACGGTGGTGGTCAACGACCTCGAGGAACGCGGACTGGTGACCCGCGAGATAGACCCGACCAACCGGCGCAGCAAGCTGATCTCGCTCACCGACGCCGGTGAGCGGGTGGTGGCCCACGCGCTCGCCACGCCCGACCCCGCGCCCGCGGAATTGGCCGACCTCACCCCGGCCGACCTGCGCACCCTCCACGAGATCCTGCGCAAGCTCGAACACTGACTTACCTCTTCGTGATTCAACCGTTATCGTCGAGGCGTGCGACACCGACACTGGAAGTCCATGGCGGCACTGTGCGGCGCGCTGCTGCTCGCGGGCTGCGTGCAGAGCCAAGCCGTCCCGGTCTCGCAGTCGCGCCCGGCGCAGGACGCCCCCGCGAAAGCGGATCTGCCTGCCCTCCCGGTCTTTCCGATCGCCAACCGGACCGTGGTGATCGATCCCGGCCACAATGGCGGCGGCGCGGCCCACGCCGACGAGATCAATGCCAAGGTGCCCGACGGGCGCGGCGGCATGAAGCCCTGCAACACCACCGGCACCAGCGGTGACGACGGCTACACCGAGCACGAATTCAATTGGGCGGTGGCCCAGCTGGTGCGCGATCAGCTCGCCGCCCGCGGCTTCCAGGTGATCATGAGCCGCGACAGTGACACCGGCGTCGGCCCGTGCGTGAACGACCGTGGCACCCTCGGCAATCGGGTCGGCGCAGCGGCCGTGGTGTCGATCCACGCCGACGGCGCGCCCGCCGGGGCGCACGGCTTCCACGTCGCCTACTCCTCGCCCGCGCTCAACGACGCCCAGTCCGGGCCGTCGGTGCAGCTGGCCACCCGGCTGCGCGACACCCTGTCCGGGGCGGGCTTCACGCCGTCGACCTACGTCGGCTCCGACGGCCTGAACCCGCGGCCCGACCTGGCCGGGCTGAACTTCTCCGAGCGTCCGACGGCTCTGGTCGAATGCGGCAATATGCGGGATCCCGGCGATGCCGCCCTCATCGAATCCCGGGACGGCCGTGCCCGATTCGCGCGGGCCATCGCCGACGCCGTCGCGGCCTATCTCGGCTAGCACATTCCCCTGATCGACTCACGGCGCGGGCTCTGACCGTGCCCGGTTTGCCGTGAGTACATTCATCACGTCATTTCGGAAGATTTACGGGAAACCGGACCGCAGCGATCCGGGGAGGACTCCTTGACCACGACCGATGTACGGCCGCGCTCGCGCTTCGCGAACTGGCTACTGGAAGACGCGGGGGAGAACCACTCGCAGATCCAGGGCCCGATGGTGAAGAAGCCGCCCAAGGAGCATCAGCACTCCTGGTGGAAGGTGATGTGCCTGACCGGTGTCGACTACTTCTCGACACTCGGATATCAGCCGGGCATCGCGGCGCTGGCCGCCGGCGTGCTGTCCCCACTCGCGACCATCGTGCTGGTCGCGCTGACCCTGCTGGGCGCGCTACCGGTGTACCGGCGGGTGGCCACGGAGAGCCACGAGGGCGGCGGGTCCATCGCCATGTTCGCCAAATTCCTGCCCAACTGGTGGGGCAAGATCTTCATCCTGGTGCTGCTGGGCTTCGCGGCCACCGACTTCACCATCACCATGACGCTGTCGGCCGCGGACGGCGCGGCGCACATCGTCGAGAACCCGTACGTGCCGGAGTGGCTGGCGGACCAGAACATGACTATCACCCTGGTCCTGCTGGCGCTGCTGGCGGCGGTGTTCCTCAAGGGGTTCAGCGAGGCCATCGGCATCGCGGTCGGACTGGTCGGCGTGTACCTGTCGCTGAACCTGGTGGTGGCCGTGGTCGGCATCGTCAAGGTGCTGGAGGCCCCGCATCTGGTGACCGACTGGACGCATCTGCTGACGGCCAAGCACGGCAACATCTTCGCGATGATCGGCGTCGCGCTGCTGGTGTTCCCGAAGCTGGCGCTGGGTCTGTCCGGCTTCGAGACCGGTGTCGCGGTCATGCCGCAGATCAAGGGCAATCCGGCCGACCCCAAGGACTTTCCGCGCACCCGCATCATCGGCACCCGCAAACTGCTGACCACGGCCGCGCTCATCATGAGCGGCTTCCTGATCGTCACCAGCTTCATCACCACCATCCTGATTCCGGAGCAGGAGTTCCAGGAGGGCGGGCAGGCCAACGGGCGGGCGCTCGCGTATCTGGCGCACGAGCATCTGGGCAACGCGTTCGGCACCGTCTACGACATCAGCACCATCGCGATCCTGTGGTTCGCGGGCGCGTCGGCCATGGCGGGCCTGCTGAACCTGGTCCCGCGCTACCTCCCGCGCTTCGGCATGGCTCCCGAGTGGGCGCGTCAGATCCGGCCGCTGACCCTGGTTTTCGCGCTCATCGCCTTCGGGATCACCTGGTATTTCGACGCGAGCGTGGACGCGCAAGGCGCGGCCTACGCGACCGGTGTGCTGGTGCTGATCACCTCCGCGGCGGTGGCGGTGTCCATTTCGGCCTGGCGCAAACAGCAGTATTCGCGGGTGCTGGGCTTCGGGCTGGTGTCGCTGATCTTCGTCTACACCACCATCGACAACATCATCGAGAAGCCGGAAGGTCTGCACCTCGCGATCCTGTTCGTGCTGGCGACCCTGGTGGTGTCGTTCGCCTCGCGCATCCGCCGGGCGTTCGAGCTGCGGGCCGTCGAGGTGATCTTCGACGAGAAGGCCTGCGCGGTGATCGACCGGCTGGCCGAGCGCGGCGAGATCCGCATCGTCACCCACGACATCACCGACGGGCGTTCGCCGCAGGAGTACGCGGAGAAGGAAGCCGACCAGCGCCGGGAGAGCCACATTCCCGACAGCGAGCCCATCCTCTTCCTCGAGGTCATCGTGAAGGACCCCTCGGAGTTCAGCACCACGCTGCACGTGACCGAGGTGGACGTGGAGGACTATCACATCCTCACCGTCGAGGCCGCGGCCGTGCCGAACTGCATCGCGTCGATCCTGATCGCCATCCGGGACCGGACCGGGGAGTGCCCGCACGTCTACTTCGAATGGACCGAGGGGAACCCGCTCGTCAATCTGGTGCGGTTCATGTTCTTCGGTGAGGGCGAGGTCGCGCCGGTGACCCGGGAGATCCTGCGCCGGGCCATCCCGCGCCGGTCGCAGCGGCCGCACGTGCACGTCGATAGCTGATCGGGGCGGAAAAATCTAGCTGTAACTCCTGGTTTCATACATAGGTAGAATGTTGCTACGCTCACGCAGCAAATCGCTACGAGACCAGGAGTACCGATGAAGCTACTTCCGAAGCTGGGCCGCCGAGAGGTGACCGAACCCGGAGAGGTAGCCCTGCACGCCCGCAACGTCCGGTTCGATTGGTCGAAGACCGAACCGGTCTGGATGAAGCAGGAACCGATCGCCTCGCACGTCCTCAATGCCCTGAGCATGCTGCTGCCCGAAGGTGAGCGCATGTTCCTGGTGACCTTCGGTGAAGCCCTCGAACTGGTCAAGGACGAGAAGCTGCGCGAGGCCATGATCGGGTTCATCGGCCAGGAGTCCATGCACGCCGAGAGCCACCACGGCGCCCTCGAAGAGGTACTGGCCGCCCACGGCATCGACGTCGAGCCCTACGTGCGGCAGGCCGAATTCCTGTTCCGCAAGACGCTGGGCCCGCGCCGGCTCGGCACCACGGCCGCCCAGCAGCAACAGCTCGTCGAACGGCTGGGCGTCATCGCCGCGCTCGAGCACTTCTTCGCCTTCCTCGGCGACTGGGTCATCAACGCCGACCTCGAGCAGTTCGACGCCGACCCGCAGATGCTGGACCTGTTCCGCTGGCACGGGGCCGAAGAGGTCGAGCACCGCATGGTCGCCCACGACGTGGCCGAGTACTTCGAGATCGGCTACGTGCGCCGCGGCGCGCTCATGCTCATCGTGTTCCCGATCTTCATCGCGTTGCTGCTGCGCGGCACCAAGTACCTGGTGCACGCCGACCCCACGCTGCCCGACCACCGCTATCCGATGCTGGTCGCCCGGATCTTCGCGGGCATGTGGCGCGGCTCGGTGCCCGGCATCCCGTCGCTGCTGATCAGCGCGCTGTCCACCTTCAAGCCCGGCTACAGCCCCGAAGGCGTCGGGTCCACCGCGCAGGCCGTGGCCTACCTGGCGCAGTCCCCGGCCGCGCGCGTGATGGCCTCGTGAACGCGGCGATCCGGCCCGTCCCCGTCACACCACCGCAGGATCTGTTCGGCAAGGGACGTGCCGACCGGACCACCCGGGTCCTGGACTTCATCGCCGAGAGCCGTTTGCGCTGGAGCACTTTCGTCAACCGGTACAAACCCGAGGTGCGGGTCGACGCCTGGCGGATTCCGCTGGTCGTCGTCGAACGCCGTGTCGAGGCGCACGACACCGACGTGATCAGCCTGCTGATGACCGCCCCCGACGGGCGGGAACTGCCCGCCTGGCGGCCCGGCGCGCACCTGGATCTGGAACTGCCCTCGGGCAAGGTGCGGCAGTACTCGCTGTGCGGGGACCCCGCCGACCGGCACGCGTATCGCGTTGCGGTGCGGCGCATTCCGGACGGCAACGGCGGCTCCCTCGAGGTGCACGACGAGGTGCGGGTCGGCACCACGATCATCGTGCGCGGGCCGCGCAACGCCTTCCCTTTCGTACTGCCCGGCTACGGATCCTCGTCCGCGCGAGTGCATTTCGTGGCGGGAGGCATCGGGATCACACCGATCCTGCCGATGATCCGGATGGCCGATCGGCTCGGCGTCGACTGGACCATGGTGTATGCCGGGCGGTCCCGCGACACCATTCCGTTCTTGTCCGAGGTGGAGTCGTTCGGGTCGCGGGTCACCGTGCGCACCGACGACGAGCACGGCATCCCCACCGCCGCGGACCTGCTGCCCGGCGTCGGGCCCGACACCTCCGTCTACTGCTGCGGACCGGTCGTCATGACCCAGGTCATCGCCGACGCCGTGCGCACGATGACAGGCAACGGCGCGCGCGGCGTGGAACTGTATTCCGAACGGTTCTCGCCGCCGCCGGTGGTGAACGGCACCGCCTTCCAGGTGGAACTGGCCCGCACCGGCGAGGTGCTCGACGTGCCCGCCGACAAGTCGGTGCTCGAGGAAGTGCTGAAAGCCCGTCCGGACAGCTCGTACTCGTGCCGCCAGGGCTTCTGCCGCACCTGCGTGGTGCGGGTGCGCTCCGGCGAGGTCGACCACCGCGACACCGTGCTCACCGACGCCGAGCGCGCGGCCGGCGACATGCTCATCTGTGTATCCCGTTGCGGCGGGGACCGTTTGGTGCTGGACCTCTAGCACCGTCTCAACGAGGAGAAGATCGTGACCGAAGCCACCGTCATCCCCGCCGCCGAGCGCCTGGTGCGCTCGGGCGAATTCGATATCGCCGTCTACGAATACGGTGAGCCGTCCGCTGAAACCGTTGTGCTGGTGCATGGTTGGCCCGACGACAACCACCTGTGGGACCGCGTGGTGCCGCTGCTCGCCGACCGTTTCCACGTCGTCACCTACGACACCCGCGGCCACGGCCGCTCCACCCGCACCGACCGCACCGAGGACTTCCGGCTCGAGCACTTCGCGGCCGACTTCTTCGCCGTCGCCGACGCCGTGAGTCCCGATGCGCCCGTGCACATCCTGGCCCACGACTGGGGTTCGGTGCAGATGTGGGAGGCCGTGTGCGAGCCGCAGGCCGTCGGCCGGGTCGCATCCTTCACCTCGGTGTCCGGGCCCAACCTCGACCACCTGGGCGCGTGGGTGCGCTCGCGCATGTCGCAGGGCAAGGTGTGGGGTCCGTTCACCCAGCTGCTGTCCTCGCTGTACACCGGTCTGTTCATGACGCCGGGCGTGCCGCGGGTGGTGCTCAAGCCGCTGGGCACCGAGAAGATGTGGTCGCGCTTCGTCGGCCTGATGAACGAGACCTCGCCGGAGAACATCAAGCTGGGACCGGAGTTCCGGCGTGACTTCTTCGACGGCATGCGCATCTACCGCGCCAATATCCTGCAGCGCCTGGGTGATCCGCGCGACCGCCGCACCGAGGTGCCGGTGCAGCTGGTCATCGCGCGCCGCGATGTGGCGGTGCGGCCCGCGGGCTACGCCGACACCAAGGAGTACGCGCCCAACCTGTACCGCCGCGAGGTCGGCGGCGGGCACTGGCTGCCGTTCTCGCACCCGGAACTGCTGGCCACCTCCACCATCGAGCTCATCGACTCGCTCCGCACCGGGGACACGCCGCGCACGCTGCGCCGGGCCGAGGTCGGTTCGGAGCAGCGGCCTTTCGACCACCAGCTGCTGGTGATCACCGGCGGCGGCAGCGGCATCGGCCGTGAGACCGCCCTCGGCTTCGCCCGCAAGGGCGCCGAGGTCGTGCTGTCCGACATCAACCTGGACTCGGCCAAGGAGACCGCGGACCTCATCGCCGGGATCGGCGGTATCGCGCACGCCTACCAGCTCGACGTGTCCGACGCCGAAGCGGTCGCCGAACACGCGAACGCGGTCATCGCCGCGCACGGCGTGCCCGACATCCTGATCAACAATGCCGGCATCGGCGCCGCGGGCGACTTCTTCGACACCTCCGCGGCCGAATTCAACCGGGTGCTCGACATCAACCTGCACGGTGTCATCAACGGCTGCCGCGCGTTCGGCAAGGCCATGGCCGACCGCGGCCTGGGTGGCAATATCGTCAACCTCTCGTCGATGGCCGCGTACACCCCGCAGCGTGGCTTCGCCGCCTACTCGACCTCCAAGTCCGCGGTGTTCATGTTCTCCGACTGCCTGCGCGCCGAACTGGCGGGCAACGGCATCGGTGTGCAGACCATCTGCCCGGGAATCGTGCATACGAATATCGTTGCCAACACCCGGTTCTCGGGTGTTTCCGCCGAGGAAGAGGCGGCCAAGCAGCAGCGCTACGACAAGCTGTACGCGGCCCGCCGCTACGGCCCCGAGAAGGTCGCCGACCAGATCGTCAAGGCCGTCGAGAACGGACGCGACGTGGTGCCGGTGACACCGGAGGCGTGGCTCCAGTACCGCTTCAACCGCTTCGCGCCCGCCGTCGCCCGCTTCTTCGCGGCCCGCGTGAAGCTGACGTAGCGAGTACGCGCCCCCGAGGGGCTCACGCCGGTGATGAGCCCCTCGGTAAATGCGCTTGTCGCACCGCCCCTCCCCGCGTAGCTTTCGGCTCAGCCTCGCAGCCACAGGGGCCGCGGGACGGGGGAGGAGGCCGACGATGTTCGCTGTCGGATTCATTGTTGTCTTCATCGTGTTCACGCTGGTCGTCGTGGCGGTGGTCACCAACCGAGGTGAACGCGATCGAGCGCGTGGAAGACGCGACAAGCGCTGGGGACTCGGCTCCGGCGGCGGCGACTGGACCGTCGACTCGGGCGACCGCGGTAGCGGATGGTCCCCCGGAGGCGACGCCCACGGCCATCACATGGGCGGTGGCCACGGACACCACGGGAGCAGCGGCCACGATCACCACGGTGGCACCAGCCACGGCCACCACGGTTGCGGCGGCGGGCACAGCGGCTGCGGCGGTGGCAGCAGCTCCAGCAGCAGCTGTGGCGGCGGTGGTTGCGGCGGCGGCAACTAGCCCGCCCGCAACTCCGCCTCGATCGAGTGGACCTGCTCGGTGGGGATACCCCACGGATGGTCCACTCCCACAACGCTGTCCAGGTTCCACAGCACGCATTCCTCGCCCGGTCGCGCCACGAACGACCACGCGACGACGGTGCGTCCCAGCTGCTCCGCCATCGGGTCCCCGGACCCCGTGCCCTCCCCGTCCGGGAAGTGGTGCAGGAATCGCCCGTACGCGTCATCACACAGGCGCGCATACCGTTTCGTGCACAGGATGAGCCCGTGCCACGCCTCGTCCACCGCGTGCGACGGCATCCCGATCACCCGATCGTCGCGCATGGCCGCCCCGCAGCACCGCAACCACTGCCGTAACCCGGTCTCCACCAGCTCCCGCGGCTGCCACGGGCAGGTCTTGAACACCGCCTCCGGGATCTCCAGTGCGTCGACCACCCGATTGACCTGTTCGATGCTCGGACGCCGAGAACGGTTCAGCAACATGGCTACACGCTACGTCGAATCTGGTGACCGGGCAGGGCCCGATAAATAGGTTGGTCGAAGCGGTTCCCCGAGCGTATTTTTCGGCTATATCTCGCGGTCACGGCTGCCGCGAGACGGGGGAGGAGGCCGGCGATGATCGGCATCATAATTTCCGTGATCCTGTGTATCGGCTTCGTGAGCGCGCTGAGTTACGGGCTCATAGAGGGCATCCGGTCCGATCTCGAGGTGAAGCGCCGGAGGGAGAGATGGCGTGCTGGGGGAGGCTGGGTCGGTGGCGCGGCCTACAGCGGCGGTTCCGTCAACAGCAGCGGCGGTGTGATCAACTGCGGCGCCGGCGGGGACCCCGGTAGCGGCAGTGGCTGCGGCGGCGGGCACAGCGGGTGCAGCGGTGGCAGCGGCTGCGGTGGCGGAGGTTGCGGCGGTGGTGGAGGTTGCGGTGGTGGTGGCGGAGGGGGTTGCGGCGGTGGTGGCGGCGGGTGCGGTGGCGGCGGCGGTTAGCCACGCGTCCACCGCCCGATCGACTGGATCGAGCGGTGGCCGCGGGAACCGGTTCGGCGGCATCGGGTGACGCCGCGTTGGCTCACCGCGGGTCGGCTACGGGTTCGTTCTCCTCGCCGCGAGTGGCGTAGATGCTGGTGAGGGTGACCGTCGTCAGCACCACCACGATCACCACCAGCGAGGCGGCGGTGGGGATGGTCGGAACGCCGCTCCAAATGCCGTGGGCCCAGTGCAGGACCAGCTTCACGCCGATGAAGGCGAGGATGGCGGCGAGACCGTAGGCCAGGTGCACCAGGCGGGACAGGGCGGCGTGCAGGACGAAATACAGTGCGCGCAAGCCGAGTAGCGCGAAGGCGTTGGTGGCGAAGACCAGGAACGGGTCGCCGGTGACGCCGTACACCGCGGGGACCGAGTCGACGGCGAAGACGATGTCGGTGGCCATGACGGCGGCCACGACCAGGGCGAGCGGGGTCAGGACGCGGCGGAACCGGCCGGGCCGGTCCGGGTCGGCTTCCTTCACCGTCATCTTGGTGCCGCGGTAGTCGTCGGTGACCGGCCAGATGCGGCGCAGCAGCTGCACCGACCTCATGTTGGCGACGTCCAGTTCCTGCTCGTGTCCGCCGGCCGCGTCGGCCAGCAGCTTCAGCGCGGTGACCAGCAAGATCAGGCCGAACAGCAGGAACGCCCAGTCCAGGGTGGCCAGGGCGGCCGCGCCCAGGGCGATGAAGATGCCGCGCAGCACCAGCGCGCCCGCGATGCCGTACAGCAGCACCCGCTGTGCCAGCGCCGCCGGGACCGCGAACGCCGACAGCAGCAGCATGAAGATGAACAGGTTGTCCACCGACAGCGACTTCTCCAGCAGATAGCCGGTGAAGAACTCCACCGCGGGGGTGCCGCCGTTGTTGAACCACAGGAACACGCCGAAGGCGACCGGCAGGGCGATGTAGAAGGCCGTCCAGCCGATGGCCTCCCGCATGGACACCTCGTGCGGGCGGCGGGTGAGCGTGAAATCGAGAACCAGCAGCGCCAGCACCGCGGCGATCGTTCCACCCCACAACCAGGGGGTTCCGATGCTGTCGATGACGGGGGTAGCGGCTAGGAGAGTGGGGGTAGCACTCATGGGACCTCCTCGGACATGGCAAACCAGCCGAGGTCTCCTTCACCCGCGGACACCGTGGGCAACCACCCGGGGGACGCGACGACGCGGCCCGTACTGACCGGAATGGTTCGTGGGAAGTACTCCCCTCTGCCCAGCAGGGTAGCCGACCCTTAGCGGGTCGGTCTACCTGATCCGCGTTTCAGCGCGGTGTGAGCACCACCACCGCGATCGGCCGCGACGTCATGGTCTGATACTGCGTATAGCGGCCCTTGTTCACCTTGTCGGCCAGCTGGAACCGGCGCGCGTAGTCCGGATTGTTCGGATAGATGGCGGTGGCCGTGACCGGAATCCGCTGGGTCCCGATCTGGATCACACATTCCGGCCGGGCCTTCACATTCGCCAGCCAGCCCGGCGGCCGGGGCGACCCGCCGTTGGAAGCCGTCACCAGATAGTTCTTGCCGTCCTTGGCGTAGGTCAGCGCATTCGTGCGCTCCTGACCGGTCTTCCGTCCCACAGTCCGCAGCAGCAGTGTCGGATTCCCGAACAACAACTTGTGCCCGATCGCCCCGTGGCTGTTCTCGTAGATCCACTGATGCGCCTTCAGCACGTTCCCGAACAGACTCGACATCCTGTGCCTCCCTGCCGTTGGTGGTCGCCTCAGATTAACGCTTCACGATCAGGTCACGATCCTGTGGATACGTTTCGGCAGCCGGCTCCCGCCGGGACACGAAAATCGCACGACAACAAAAGGATTCACCCCATGACCACAGCCCTCGCCACGCCGATCAAACCCCGCAACCCCGTGCTGGTGTGGCTGGTCTGGCCGCTGTTGACCCTCGGCATCTACTTCCTGGTCTGGTACTACAAGATCCACAAGGAGATGGCCGAACTCCGCCGCGACCCCGAAGCCCCCGTCGCCGGCCCCCTCCTGGTCATGATTCTGCTCTCCTGGACCGGCATCGCCGCCCTGATCAGCTTCTGGCGCACCGGCACCCGCATCGGCCAGTCCCAGGAAGCCGCAGGCCTCGAACCCACCTGCAACCCCCTCCTCGGCTTCCTGCTCAACTTCGTCTTCGGCCTCGGCATCCTCTACTACCAGCTCGAACTCAACAAGATCGCCGACGGCCCCACCGCCGCCCGATAGGTCCGACTGGGCATCGCCCCCGCCGAAGCGGTAGCATCTCGCGGAGCCCGCGGTGATCTGCGGCGGTCTGGGGCGGTAGCTCAGTCGGTTAGAGCCGTGGACTCATAATCCATTGGTCGCGGGTTCGAGCCCCGCCCGCCCCACAAACCCCTCTGACCAGGGGTTTTTGTCGTTTCTGGAGAGATTTCAATCTAGAACAGCGCTCTTCCGCGAATAGATTACGGGCGTGCCATCGCACCATGGGGAGCGCTTCGCTGGACGACATACCTGGTCCACATCGGCTACTTCGCCGATTACCTTCTCTCCGAGTCACTTCCGATCGAAGCACCCGACATCACCCGCGACCATATCGGCGGATACATCGAGCGGCGGAACAACCAACACACCCAGCTCGCTGAGACGATCGCGCACCGGACTGCTCGCATGCGTCGCTGTACGCGCGGATCCTCTCGGCCATCTCCTGTTGAAGCCCGCTGAGTCCGAATTCCCCGACGTGAAGTATCTCGACAGCCGCGAGGGTCTTCTCCCACTCGACCCGCATCATGTTCACCGTCTCGACCACAGCGACCTCGGGGACTACGACTTGCGTCTTCCACTCGTCACGGTGCGCGGCCACAGAATCCCAAACGCGCGACCGGAGCATCGGTGATCCACGAAAGATGTTGGTATCGACAACGTCTGGACCGATGACGGCACGGGAAACCGCAACAGCTGCCCGATCCGGTTTCACCCGCATCTCGCCGACGAGCTGTCCACTCTCGGCCTATCGGATCGGGTGCGCTACGCACAAACCTGCGGAGGCTCGAGCAGTACACTTCCCGATGATCCAATGCGCGATTCCTGGGAGCTCGCGAACAGCTACCGCAGTGCGATGGGCAGTTCTGTAGGTGCTGTGGCGAATCCGCAACTGCCGACTTACTTCGGCGGTCTCCTCGATTCGATCCAGCTGCCCAACCTGGCGGCGACCTGTGCGCCCTCCGAAGGCATGTCCACGTTGATGGACGGCTTTGCTTTGAGAGCGTTCGGTGACACGGACGAGTGGCAGAACACGGCGGGTATCGGCTCGTCGGCAGGAGTTCCCTGGTCGACACGCCTTATCGCCGCATTGCTCCTCAGCCTGATATGTCCGATAGGCTCTATTGCCAGCCAACAGCGGCTGTTCCTGTGATATCGGACTCTGGAAGAAGCGCTAGCGCACATCTTCGAGAAAGGATCCAGGTTTGCGGCGTCTACTAATCGTCGCCGCGGCGGGCACGGCCGTGGCAACCCTGGGCGTGTGGGTCTGGGGTACCAACCTGGGCCGAGCCCAGCCGCCCGGCTCGGAGGTAACCGGTTCGGGAGTTCATCTGACGGCATCCGTCGACAGCGTCGGGGTGAATCTGCCTGGTAACCGGACTCCGAATTTCCTCTTGACGTTCGCGCATGCCGCGCAGATGTCCGGCGATTACTCGGTCAATGTGGAGGGTGACCCGATCACGTCCGGTCAGGCCGTCGCAGGGTTCATCCTCGGCTGCGGAATCAGTGTGGCCGGCGGCTTCACCGTCGGAATCGAGCCCAATCAAGGCTTGGTCGGCGCCCTTGCCCCGACAGTGAGCCCTGTCAGCGCGCCGATTGCGACGGCGGCCACTCCCGTGCCGACTACGTCCACCGCCTCCGTCATCACCCCCAGCGCCATCACACCCAGTACCCGCCCGGTCGGCTTCGCCATAACCACTACCAGCCCAGCCGCTGCCCCAACCACCCCGACGACCCCAACCACCCCGACAACCACGACGACCCCGACAACCACGACGACCCCGACAACCACGACGACCACGACAACCACGACGACCACGACGACCACGACGACTACGACGACTACGACGACCCCAACCACCACCACCCCAACCACCACCACCCCAACCACCACCACCCCAACCAGTGCCAGTCCACCCAGCATCGACCTCGGACCCAGTGTCGGTGGAGTACTGGGCCTGCTAGAGGTCTTGACGGCCACGTTGGGGCCCGGCCAGGTCACCGTCGCGACAACGGCGACGTCGGCCCTGGACGACACCACAGTGTTCCCGTACCGCATCTCTTTCGACAGCGCCGCGTTGAATGTCGCCCAATGCGCCTCGCCGGTGTCGGCTGTCCCCTTCGTTACGGCCACGGTGAGTACCGTGCGGGGGGTTGTACAGACCACCGCCTACGGCGATCAGTTCACCTTCTGAGGCCCGGAGCCGCTTCGAGAAGGGTTGGGGGTCAGCGAATCCGGAACACCGGTCCGCGGGGGGCGGAACGGCAGCGCAGGCCCGCAGGGATGCAGACCGGTATGACCGCCATCGCAGGTTCTCTGATCACCACCATCGAATCGATTTGGGGCCTCGACATGATGGGGACCATCTTCCTCGGCTGAGAACGTGCTCGGGATGGTGAGCCGGCCACTGACGAGACTGGGCCGGCGTACTTACCGGAAGACTTTGCCGGGGTTGAGAATCCCGTCGGGGTCCAGCGCGGTCTTGACCGCGCGGTGCATGTCGAGGACCGCGGGGGACAGCTCCTGCCGCAGGCCGGACATCTTCAACAGCCCAACGCCGTGCTCGCCGGTGACCGTGCCGCCGAATTCCAGCCCCGCCGTGATGATGTCGTCGAACGCAGCCTGCGCTCGGATGCGCTGCGCGTCGTCGTCGGGCGGGACGATCAGCAGCGGGTGCAGGTTGCCGTCGCCGGCATGCGCTATGTTCGCGATGACCACGCCATGCGCGTCGCCGATCTGTTCGATCCTCGCCAGCATGTCCGGCACATGCTTTTTCGGTACGCAGATGTCCTCGGTCAGCACCGGGCCGAGGCGCTCCATCGCCGGGTAGGCGAGGCGGCGCGCTGCGAACAACGCGTCGGCCTCGGTCTGATCGGTGGACGCCGCCGCCCACGTCGCACCGCCGTCGGTGAAGGACCGCACCATCCGTTCGGCCTCGTCGTCACCGACGGCGCCGGGGGTGTCGATGCGGCCGAGCAGCACCACGTTCGCCTCGGCCGAGATGTCCATGTGCTTCCAGTCATCGACGGCCTGCAGGCACCTCTTGTCGACGAGCTCCAGCGCGGACGGTGTCAATCCCGCGTCGGCTACGGCCCGGATGGCCTTTCCGGCGTCGACCAGGGAGTCGAAGTAGCCGGCGATCGTCCGCTGCTGTTGCTGTAGCGGACGCAGCTTCACGGTGATCTCCGTGATGATGCCGAGCGTGCCCTCGGATCCGACCATCAGCCCGGTGAGGTCATATCCGGCAACGCCTTTCGCGGTCTGCCGACCCAACCGAACCAGCTCGCCGGTACCGGTGACGACCTCGACGCCGAGGACATAGTCGCGGGTGACGCCGTATTTGACGCAGCAGATGCCGCCGGCGTTGGTCGCGACGTTGCCGCCGATGGTCGACCACGGCGAACTGGCCGGATCCGGCGGATACCAGAGCCCCTCGGTGGCGCACGCCGCCCGCAGGTCATCGTTGACGACGCCCGGCTCGACGACCGCGATCCGCTCGAGCCGGTCGATCCGCTTGACCGCCGTCATCTGCTCCAGCGATACGATCACGCATCCCGGCACGGCGTTGGCGCCGCCCGAGAGCCCGGTTCCCGCACCGCGCGGTACGACGGGGATGCCGTGCAGCCGGCAGTACCGCACCAGCGCCTGGACCTCGGCCGCCGATCGAGCGCGCAGCACCGCGAGAGCATCGTGGTAGGGCGCCCACGCTGCCTCGTCGTGCTGGTATCGGTCGACGATGTCGGGGTCGGTGACGAAGCGATCCTCAGGGATCTCGTCGCCCAGCGCGGCGATCAGATCCGGCCCATCGACGGCTGCACTCATGCCAGCACCATAAGCCGCACAGGACATCCGTTCCGGGCCTCGAGTCGAAGTTCATCCGTTGAGCGGGACGGTCGCTTCCGGCCGTCACTTCTCGATCGAATGATCAAGAAGCTGAAATGAACCGTCGAAATCGTAGGTTTCCCCACGTGGCCTCGAATCTGCAAAGGCGATTGCAAATGTCTGACGTATTCCTCCCGGAACCGCGGTTCGTCGACACCGACGGTGCCCGCCTCGCGGTCTTCGAGGTGGTGCCGGAGAAGATCACCCGCGACGTGTGCGTCGTTCTCTGCCATGGCTTTCCGGAGCTGGCGGCCTCTTGGCGGCACCAGCTGCAGCCCATCGCGGACGCCGGATTCCACGTCCTGGCACCCGATATGCGTGGGTACGGTCAGTCGACCGGGCCGGAGGATCCCCGCAAGTACAGCATCGCCGAAACCACGGCGGACGTGGCGGCGCTGATCGAGGACGCCGGTTATGAGAAGGCCGTCGTGGTCGGTCACGACTTCGGCGGCATGGTGTCGTGGTCGATGCCGTACCTGCGGCCCGATTCGGTCGCCGGCGTGATCACGCTGAACACCCCGTTCGGGTTCTCGGAGCACAATCCGATCGAGCTCTACGAGCAGGTGTACGGACCGCGAAACTACGTGGCGTACTTCCAGACACAGGAGTGCGAGGATCTGCTCGACAAGGACCCCGCGGCCACGTTCCGGTTCTTCATGCGCCGCGACACCGGCAACGGTACCAACCTGTCGCGCTCGGGACAGCACGATCCGGAGTCGATGTCGTACATCCACTGGCTGCACGATGACGAGTCGACGTGGCCGGGCGAGGTCGTCATGAGCCCGGAGGAGCTGCAATACTACGCGAATGCGTACGCACGCAGCGGTTTCCGCGGCGGCCTGAACTGGTACCGAAGCATCCTCCGGAACTGGGAAGTGCATACCGAGCGTTTCCCGGACGGCGTGCCGCAGGTGGACGTGCCCGCGCTGATGATCGCGGCACGCCGCGACCCGATCTGCCACCCGATGCTCAGTAACAACCTGCTGCAGTACTTCGAGACGTTCGAGCGCCGGATCATCGACACCGGCCACTGGACGCAGCTGGAGGATCCGGACACCACGACCGCGACAATCGTCGAATGGCTCGACCGCCATTTCTGAGCAGGCCCGTCCGATCAGGGCGGGTAGCCTGGCCGGCATGAATCGCGTGCTGCCGAACCGGCAGGGTGATGCCACCCGGGCGCACCTGATCCGCACCGCGGAAAAGCTCTTCGCCGACTACGGCGTCGACGCCGTGTCGGTCCGCGCGATCAATGCCGCCGCCGGACAGGGTGCTGCTGCGGTGAACTACCACTTCGGCACCAAGGAAGACCTGCTGTCCGCGGTGCTGCTGGACCTGGGTTCCGCAGTGGTGGAGTCGATTTCGCAGCGGATCGATCGCCTCGAGGCCGGCCCCGCGCCCGACCTCGAGGCGGTCGTGCGGGCGCTGACCGATCCGTACCTGGAATTGCTACTCGCACATCGGGTTCGGGGTATCCGCTGGACCAAGATCGTCGTGCACGTGTCCCGCGACTACACCCGGCCGGCGATCGCCGACACCCCGCAGGACGAGCTTGCCCAGCGGCTGCGAGCCCAGCTCGGCCGCGCGCTGCCCGATACGCCCGACGAACGGATCGCGCAGCGCTGGCCGATCGCGGTGATGAGTTTTCTGCAATCGCTCAGCCGCGTGGATCTGTGGTCCAGCACCCCGAAGATGAGCGATGTGGAGCTCATCGACTTCTATGAGGACCTGGTGTCCTTTCTCATCGGCGGTGCCGAACGCATGCTTCGCTGACCGGCCGATCGGCGATTGGGCACGGCGCGGAACGGCGACTGCGGTGAAGGCTGTCTCATCATCGTGGACCTCGGTGTATGTCACCCGGGAGTGATCATCGAGAACTGTGTGCACGAAGGCGTACCCGAGCTTCGGGTTGCGCCATTTGTTCTTCGGCTTGCCTGGGGTGGCTGCGCGGTCGTGGTCGCCTTGGGGGCGGCCGACGTAGCGCCGGCCACCGCCGTCGGGGATATTCCCGAGCTTCTTCACGTCCACGTGGACGAGCGATCCCGGGTGGTCGTGCTCATACCGGCGAATTGGCTCACCGGTCGCCCTGTCTATATAGGACAGCCGATTCAGACACGCCGAGCACAGGATGCGAGGAGCCGTCGACGGGGCGACGCCAAGCCTGCTCGCGAGTTGAACCGGGCCTTCGCGCAGCCGCATCCGCAGGCTCACACATCCCTTCGTCACGGCCTTGCCCGTCTTGTTCGGCGATGTTCTCGGTCGCGAGGAGCGATCGTGCATCGGCTCACCGGCGAGGTAGCGATCGACCCAGCGCTTCACGGTCGGCCAGGACACCTGGAAACGGGCAGCGACCTCGCTGATCGCCCACCCCTCCTCTACGGCGAGACGGGCAACCTCGAGGCGATGTCTTGGGGTGAGCGCGGCATGGGGGTGTGTCATGAGATCTTTCGGAAATAAGAGGGCCAGCCGCTTCGGCTGGCCTCTTCAGGTCTGTCTGCGGTTCAGTTAGCTGGGGAAGTCGCTGCTGCGGCGAGGATGTGGGCGAGGTCGCCGGGGCGGCTCCACATGGGCCAATGCCCGGTCGGGAGGTCGATGAGGTCAACATTGTCGAGGTTTGACACCTCGGCGAACATGGGATGACCCGAGTTGGCCAGCTCCATTACCTGCGCGCTCGGGATCGAGCAGCACACCAGAGTGGTCGGGACCGCCAGACGTGCATCGTTGGTGAGCTTCACTTGCTGGCGTAGCACGGGACCGGGTTCTGGAACGGCCCTGGCTCGAAAGCGCTCGAGAGCCTCAGTGCTCAGGCCCTCGAGGCTGGCCTGCTCCCCGAGCGCGTCGAAGGGCGGCAGGGGAAACTCATCCAGATCCTCGGGCGCATCCGGGGCGAAGATACTGCCGGACGCGACGGGCCCGCTATCGACCCACACCACTCGGCGGACAAGTTCAGGATGCTGATCGAGCACAAGGCTTACCGGCGCGTTGGCTCCGCTGTGCGCCACGATGACTACCGGCTGAGCCTCGGAAGCCGAGGCCTGGGTCATAGTCTGCTCGATCGCCGTCGCCTGGTCATCGAGCGTCCTGGACGCCCGCTCGGGGTCCCGCTCATCGAGGCCGGGAAGCGTCATCGGGATGGTTCGCCAGCCGTCAGCGGTCAGGTGTTCCAGCACCTGGTCCCATGCCCAAGCTCCCAGCCAATGGCCAGCGATCAGGATCATGGTCGGGCTGCTCGCGTTGTTCGTCACACCACGATGCTCTCGAGCCTCGCGGACAAGGGTATGTCACCATTTTTGGCATGATTTTTCGCCGGGGTGGGAGATGAAGAGGGCGGAGCGACTCCACGCCCTGTCCGAGATGCTGCGACGCAGCGGACCGCGTGGATGCACTGCTGAGCGACTGGCAAAAGAGTTCGGCGTGTCCGTGCGAACGGTCAAGAGAGACCTCACCGCACTCGAGAACAGTGGCGCGCCGATCTGGTCGCGTCCGGGCCCCGGCGGCGGCTACGGGCTAGTCGCCCGAGGCACTCTGCCACCGGTCAGCCTGACCCCTGTGCAGGCAGTGGCACTACTCGCGGCAGTCTCTGCTGCACCCGATGCCCCCTACGCCGATCTCGCCTTGGCCGGCGTTCGGAAGATCATGGACGTACTCGATCCACAGACCCGGACGAAGGCCGATGAGCTGGCCAGTCGCGTCTGGGTGAACGCGCCTCCTGCTCCGCGCGCGATCAAGTCAGCACTGGAGGAAGCGATGGCCGAGCAACGGGTGGTGCGTATCCGCTACACCTCGGGTGACGGCAGCAAGACCACCCGCGACGTAGAACCGGTGATGTTCGGCTCCACGAACGGCCATTGGTACCTGATCGGGTGGTGCAGGCTACGCAGCGATATGCGGTGGTTCCTCGTGTCCCGCATCGAGCACGCCAGTGCAACCAAGATTGCCTGCAGCGGCCATGGCATTGACGAGATCGGCATCCCCCCAGCGACAGCAAGACCCGTGAATGGCCAAGCTGAGTGAGGCACTCGATCAACGTCTCCGGTCAATACACCTAGTCGTGGCTCCACGCCGCTGGATGGTCTTCGATGGACGTTCCGGCGCAGGAAGATTGAGGCACAGCGAGGTTCCCTGGCGTGCAGCAGAGCCCCTCGTCGGGGTCGAGCAGAGTCAAGATGCGTGTCGAATATGGAAAAATGCTCCATGACGTGCAGGTACTTCGCTGGTCCGCACAGAGCCGACAGCGATTGATCTCATAATCCATTGGTCGCGGGTTCGAGCCCCGCCCGCCCCACCACGGCCGCGGTGCGCAGTCCTGAATGCCGAAGCGCCGCAAGGGCGTTCGGCCGCTGGTTCGCTCGGTTTCAGATGTGGTCGACCAGGCCTATGGCACCCTCGGACACGGCGCAGTGCACGCAGCAGAAGAACCTGCCCTCCGACTCCACGCCGTGACCGATGATCTTGACGTTGCAGTGCTCGCAGATGGGTGCCATGCGGTGGATCGCACATTCGAAGCAGTCGAAGGTGTGCCGCACTCCCTGAGCTTCGACGACGATCGGCATGGCGTAATCATTACCGCAAACCTCGCATGCGCTCATGGACCGCACGCTACTCCGTGGGGCCGGTTCGGTGGCCCAGGTTCCGGCTTATGTGTCCCTCACCAGGGCCTCGGGAGTCGTGAACGCACCCGGTCTCGAGGGCGGGTCGGCGGTCACGTGAGATGCGATTTCACGGCATCGCGCCGCGCGTGTCGCTCAGGAGACATCGGCGAGGCCGTCGGCTACCCATTCAGCACGGGTTGGGTGCAATCTGGCTTTGAACTGCATGTATTCGTATGCGTATGTGGCGTCTCCATATCCGTTGAGAATATAGATGGTCGACCGTATGCTTACTTTCATGACGATGATTGCGCAGCCTCTCACCGAGGAAACCGACCCTCACGTTCTCGCGCCGACCGACCTCGCCGCCTTGCTCTTCGGCGCTCCGTGGCGCCGCTATGCCGTGCTCGGAGACAGCCTGTCGGTCGGTGCGGGTGATCCGACGCCCGGTTATGCGAACCTGGGATGGCCCGCGCGGGTCGAACGCGTGCTCCGGATGGTGAATCCGGATCTGGCCTACCTCAATACGGCCCGCATCGGGGCCACGACCGCGCAGGCGCTCGAGGAGCAGGGGCGACGGATCCTGGACTTCGAGCCCGACCTGCTGCATGTGAACAGCGGGGCGAACGACATCGTGCGCCGCAGTCCCGACTGGGAGCGGATCGAGGCGGGACTGCGTGAGATGTATCGGTTCGCCGCGGGCACCGGCGCTCAGCTCGCGGTGTTCACCCTGGGACGGGCATTCGTGATCCCGGTCTTCCCGGATTGGACCGAGCGGCGCACCCGGCTCAACGACATCACCCGGAAGCTGGCCGCCGAGTTCGACGCGGTGCTGGCCGATTCCGAGGACCATCCCCTCAACGATCGCCCGAATCTGTTGAGTGAGGACAAGATTCACTTCTCGACGTCAGGTCAGGCGATCCTGTCGACGATCATGGTGCGTGAACTGGCGTTCCGGGTGGAGGCCGCGTCCTAGGTCTGGGAGCGGGACCGCTCCGGAGGGGCGGGTGAGTAACGTACGATCGGATGTATGCCTAGTTCGGTGACGCCGGCCGTGGGTGCCACGGCATCGGATGCCGTCGGTGAGATCACCGACAAGCGACTCCTGCGCGGCGCTCGGACCAGGCAGGCCGTACTCGCTCACGCCGTGAATATGGCATCGCTGGACAATCTCGAGGCGCTGAGCTTCGGGCGGCTCGCCGCCGAGGTCGGACTCAGCAAGGCCGGCATTCAGACCCTCTTCCGGACCAAGGAAGCCCTGCAGCTGGCCACCATCGAACATGCCCGCCGCATGTTCATCGACTTCGTGATTCGCCCGGCGAATGCGAAATCGCCTGGCGTGGAACGCTTTCGCGAATTGATCGAACGCTGGATCGCCTATGCCGAACAGCCCTTGTTCGAGGGTGGCTGTTTCCAGGCGGCGAATCTCGCGGTGTACGACAGTCGGCCCGGTGTGTTGCGCGACAAGCTCGCGCAGTATCAGCAGGAATGGGTGGACGTGCTGTCCGCGGAATTGGCGTGCGCCGTCGAACGAGGCGAAATCGCACGGCTGGATACCGATCTCGCCGCGTTTCAGACAGACGCCGTGCTGCGGACGGCGAACACTTCCATGCGCCTCGGTGACCAGTCCGTCGAGGGCAAGATCCGCCGTGTCGTCGAGCACTTCCTGGTGCCCGTCGACGGGTGATGGGCCAGCCGGCGTAGCGCTCCTGATCGAAAGCTGTAGTGCCGCAGCCAATTCGGTGCGGCGGGAACGACTCGCCCACTCTGGCTTGATCTCGCCATAGTCAGCACCTACGGTAGCTAACTATGGTGGAACCAAGTCAGGTTGTGTCTGCTGCTCCGGAGGCGCAGCCCCAGGCACGCGACCGTTCGAATCTCATCCTGTTGGTGCTGTGCTCGGCGGCGTTCATGGCGATGCTCGACACCTTCATCGTCAACGTCGCCTTCAAGGCGATCGGCGAGGGCTATCCGGGCTCGACGCTGTCGAATCTGAGCTGGATCCTCAACGCGTACACCATCGTGTACGCGGCTCTGCTCATTCCGGCCGGCTGGCTGGCCGACCGCTTCGGCCGCAAACGCGGATTCCTGGTCGGGCTCACGGTTTTCACGCTCGCGAGCATGGCGTGCGCTGTCGGCCCGACGCTGTGGTGGCTGGTCGGATTCCGGGTGCTACAGGCGGCCGGCGCGGCCCTGCTGACCCCGACCAGCCTGGGCCTGCTGCTCACGGCGCTCCCGGCCGAACGCCGGGCGGGCGCGGTGAAGATCTGGGCCACCTCGACCTCCCTGGCCGCCGCGGTCGGGCCGGTCGTCGGCGGTGCGCTGGTGAAGCTGTCGTGGCAGTGGGTGTTCCTGGTCAACGTGCCGGTGGGCGTGATCGCGCTGATCGGGGCCGTCGCACTGCTGCCGGAGACCGAAGACGTGACGGTGACCCGGATTCCGGACCTGTTCGGAGCGCTGATCCTGGCGGTCGGTCTCGGCGCGCTGGCGCTGGCGCTGGTGAAGGGGCAGGAGTGGGGTTGGTCGGGGAGGTCGACGCTCATCGCCTTCGCGGCGGCGGCGGTTGCGGCGGCGCTGGCGATCGCCCGAGTGCTCACCCATGCGTCGCCCATCGTCGATCCGAACTTGATGAAGGTTCGAACCTTCCTCTGGGCCAATGTGACCGCCCTGCTGTTCTGCACCGCCTTCGGCGCGGTGCTGCCCAGCGTCGTGCTACGACTCGAGGGCGGCGCGGGTTACAGTGCCCTGGCCACCGGTCTGGCGGTGGCTCCCGGCCCGCTGATGGTGCCGGTGTTCGCCGCGGTGGGGCAGCGCCTGGCCGAGCGCGGATGGTCGGCCGGTTACCTGGTGGCTCTGGGTAATTCGTTGGTCTGTGCGGGTGCGGTGGCCTTGGCGCTGAGCGCCCGGACCGAGGTCGACTACCCGGCCCAGGTGCTGCCCGGTTGGGTGATCATCGGTGTGGGCGTCGGGTTCTCGTTGCCCAGCCTGCTGGCGTCCGCCACGGTGGATCTGCCGCCCGCCCAGGTCTCGACCGGCAGCGGCATCGTGAACACCAGCCGCCAGCTCGGCTATGTCCTCGGCGTCGCGATGCTGGTCGCCTTGCTCGGCACGCTCACCGCCTCGGGGAACGACGCGCTGAACGGGTTCAGGCACTCGTGGTGGGCGATCGCGGCGGTGGCGCTGCTCAGCGTGTTCACCGCGCTCGGGATCACGGCACGACGACGCCTCGACTCCGTAGGTCGTGTGTCCTGACCACAGTTCCCGAACGCGGTCTCGACCTGGGCCGCATCCCACGCAAGATGGTTCATCATTTTCTGAATACAGATTCTGATGTACTGTCAGAGGGTGGACACTCTGCTGCACCGTGATGCGCTTGCCCGGTTCGGGCACGCCTTGTCGGATCCGACACGGACCCAGATTCTGTTGAGCTTGCGCCGGGAGCCGGGTTATCCGTCCGAGCTGGCGGAGCGGATCGGGGTGTCGCGTCAGATTCTGTCGAATCATCTTGCGTGCCTGCGGGGTTGCGGACTCGTCGTCGCGGTTCCGGAGGGGCGGCGGTCGCGGTATGAGCTGGCGGATGCGCGGATCGGGCGCGCGCTCGATGATCTGACCGGGCTGGTGCTGGCGGTCGACCCCGCGTGTTGTGCGGCGGCCGAGGCCGAAGGGTGCTGCTGATGTCGGCGTCGCTGGGGATGCCGTCGCTGCCGTCGGCTGTGGTGGTGGGGCCATCGCCGGAGCGGCGGGCGGTGCTGGCGAGCCGGATTCGCTGGTTCGTGGCCGCGACCATCGGTTACAACGTGGTCGAGGCGCTCATCGCGCTGAGTGAGGGCACGCGGGCGTCGTCGACGGCGCTGATCGGGTTCGGGCTGGACTCGGTGATCGAAGTGTCCTCGGCCGCGGCGGTCGCCTGGCAGTTCGCGGGCCGGGATCCGGAGCGGCGGGAGCGGACCGCCTTGCGGATCATCGCGTTCTCGTTCTTCGCGCTGGCCGCGTACGTCACGGTCGACTCGGTGCGCGGGCTGGTCGGTGCCGGGGAGGCTCGGCATTCACCGATCGGCATCGCGCTGGCGGCGGTGAGTCTGGCCGTGATGCCGGTGTTGTCGTGGGCGCAGCGCCGGGCCGGGCGGGAACTCGGGTCGGCCTCCGCGGTCGCCGATTCGAAGCAGACGCTGCTCTGTACCTATCTGTCCGCGGTGCTGCTGGTCGGACTGGTGGTCAACAGTGTGTTCGGCTGGTCGTGGGCCGACCCGATCGCGGCTCTCGTCATCGCCGGCATCGCGGTGCGGGAAGGCGTCAACGCGTGGCACGGTGACACCTGCTGCCCGTCGCCGACCGCGCTCGGAGCGGGTGCCCGAGCCGCGGACGGTGATTGCGACTGCTGCGAGGACTGAATCCGATTGCCCGGCGGTGTTGTTCGACCGGGCGGTTGCCGCGAATGTCAGCCGATTTCGACGACGCGGGCCCAGGATGGGGGCTGGTCAGGGATGTAACCCGTGTCGTCGTCGGTCCAGGTGATGGGTCGGCGGAAGAGGCCGACCACGGTTCGGGCGGACGGGCGGTGCGCGGGCCAGGGGGTTTGGCCGTCGGTGAGGACCACCAGGACGTCCGGGCGGGGTTGGGCGCGTGCGGCTTTGGCGAAACCTGTGCAGAGGTCGGTGCCTCCGCCGCCGATCAGGGGGATGCTCTCGGACTGGCAGAAGGGGCCCGCGATGTGGGCGGCGGCATCGCAGGAGATGACGGTGAGGAGGTCTTTGCGGCCGCCGAGGGTTCGGGCTATGGCGGTGGTTTCGAGGAGGGCGCTGCCCAGTTCGGTGTCGCTCACCGAAGCCGATGTGTCGATGATGACGGTGACGTGAGGTGGGGTTCGGCGCAGGGTCGGGAGAATGGTTCGGGGGAGGGCGGTGGCCCGGCGGGAAGGCCGCGAGTAGGTGTGGGTTTCACCGAGGCCGGGGGTGGAGGCGGCGGAGCGGAGGGCCGCGCCGAGGAGGTCTCGCCAGGGTTGGGGTGGGTGGAGGGCGCGGTCGGCCCAGCGGCGCCAGCCTTCAGGGGCGTCGCCGGGCCGGCCGACGATGCCTTGGGCGACACGGAATTTGACGGCGTCGCGTTGTTGTTCGGTGAGGGCGTCGGCGCCGTCGGGGCCCAGATCCCACTCCCGGTCGAGGCCGTCGGCGCCGCTGCCGCAGTCGAGCCAGGCCAGGTGCTGGGTGGTGACGGTGAGCCGGAATTGGTGGAGGTAGTCCTCCATGAGCTCGCCCGAGGAGAGGCCGAGGGTGGCGGGAGTGACCGCGTCCTCGGGCTGGATCAGGCCGTCGCCGAACGCGTCGTCGTTGATCTCGGCGTCGGCGGCGATGTTCATGCGGAGGCGTTCGGCGGGGCCGGACAGGTTGTGGGCCTGCGCGAATCGATCGCTGCGACCGTGGTGGTCGCGGAGCAGATGGGAAACCTCGTGCACGAGAATCGAAGCGAGGTTCTCGACAGGGGTGTGGTCGACGAAAGCGGGGGAGACGTAGCAGCGCCAGTAGCGGTCGACGGCCATGGTGGGGACGCGGCGGGATACGACGATGTTCAGGGCGTAGAGGGCCGTGGCGAGGTACGGGCGAGCGCGGACGGCCAGCAGGCGGGCGGCGAAGAGCTTCTCGGAATCCAGGATCGGGGTCATCGGCCCACCTGCGCGGTGATGCGGGCGGCCGCGCGGTCCGCGCCCTGGGAGACCGAGACCATGCCGGTGAGGCGTTCGATCGAGGCGGGGACGTCCCAGGTTTCGTGACGCACACTCGCGAGGGTGGTGGCGGGGACGACCACCAGGTCGGGTGCGCCGGTTTCGGCGGCCTTCGCCAGCAGCACCCAGGCGGCGTCCCATCGTGCCTTGGTGCGGCGGCTGCGCACGGCCGCCACCACGGCGTCGAGAGCAGCCTGACGCAGATCGCCACGGGTCGGCAGGTCGGCGGCGCCGGGATCGGCGAGCAGCAGTTCGGGGTCGGGGAGATCCATGCGGTCGATGCTGGTGAGCAGCTCGAAACCGGGGCCATCACCGACCGAGCCGCGGACCAGCAGAGACAGCACGTCGCGACTCGCGCCCGCGGCGGTGGCGAAGGCGATGAGCCGCACCGTCATCTCCCAGCTGCGCGGGGACGGCCACGCGCCGCCACGGCGAGCTTCGCTGCTGGGCAGCTGATGCACGAGCTTCGGGCGGCCCGCGAGCAGGCCGCACACCGCGCGACGGGCGAAATCGACTGCCTCCGGGAATTTTTCGGGATCGAGCGTGGGCAGCGTCGCGTACGGCCAGGTGCCGCCGAGACCGCGCACCACCACCTCGTGGTCGTGTACCCAGTTCAGGTGGACGAATCGGTTGGCCAGCGGCGGGCTCAACTCCCAGCCGTCGGCCGCCGAGGAACGCGGGTTGGCGGCGGCCACGATACGGACGCCCGGCGGCAGCCGCAGCGTGCCGATCCGGCGTTCCAGCACCAGGCGGAGCAGGGCGGCCTGGACGGCGGGCGGCGCGGTGGACAGCTCGTCCAGGAACAGCAGGCCGCGTCCCTCGCGCACCAGGCGGACGGCCCACTCCGGCGGGGCCATGGGGACACCCTGGGTGGCGGGATCGTCGCCGATGATCGGCAGGCCGGAGAAGTCCGACGGTTCGTGCACGCTGGCGATCACCGTGGTCAGGGGGAGGTCGAGGGTGTTCGAGAGTTGGGTCAGGGCGGCGGTTTTGCCGATGCCCGGCTCGCCCCACAGGAGGACCGGCAGGTCGGCGGCCACGGCCAGGGTGAGGGCTTCGAGCTGGAGATTGGGCCGGGGCTCGGTGGCGACATCGCCCAGCAGGGTCAACAGGTCGCCCGCGATGGTGAGCTGGGAGTCGGAGTGGGCTGCAATGGACATGTGTGAATCACCTGTGGGAGTTCAGAGGAATGGGAAGTGGCGCGACGGTCGCTGGATCAGCGGGAGGTCGCGTTTCGCGGATGGGCTCGGTGCTTCGGCCGGGGCAGGCAAGGGAACGGCTTGGACAGACCGGATCGGAACAGGCCGTAGGTGATCCGCTGCCGCGCTGCCGCTTCCAGCTCGTCGCGCAGCGCGCCCTCGCGCAACAACGCGTCGGGACCCAGAGCGCGCTCGACCACGGTCAGCGCACCGGCCGTGTCGCCGTGCATCAACCGTTCCCGGACATCGGACAGCCAGTCCGGTCGCCGGTGGGCCCGGTCGATCGCCTGGAGACAGGGCAGGGGAGTTCCGGTCAGGGCGACCAGCAGCTCTTCTCGCCGGATCTCGGCGGGATCGTGATCCAGGGCGGTCAGCACCCCGTCCACGAGTGCCACCCGATGCCGCTCGCCGCGGCACTCCACCACCAGCGTCCGGCCGTCCTGAGCTGCGCCACCGGAGGTTTCGGACCTCGAATGGCCCGGTTCCAGGGCCGAGGCGACCAGGGGATGCAGCCGATCGGCCGTGATCGCACCCGCGCGCATCAGCTCCAGATCGGGCAGCGCCCAGGTCGCGGCATCGGGCAGCACAGGTAGCCCGGACATCTCGCCGCGCGGATATCGCTCGGCGATTCGCACGTCGGGTGGATCACCTGCGTGCGAAGGCAATTCGAGGACGATCCGCCGCCGCACCCCGGCCCGTACGAGAACCCGGCCGCCCGCGCTCCTTTCGGAGCGCAGCAGAATCCCGGCCTCATCGGCCCACCGGTCCACGGCGCAACCGGGCGGGGCCGTACCCGAGAGCTGGGTCTCGATGTCCTCCGGGCTGTCGAGTCGCACTGCCCCGGAACGTATTCGCAGCTCGTCGCTGCGTCGCGAGTCCCACAGGTGACGATGAAGATCCAGCCGATAACGCCGGTCCGGCCGGGGATGCGGATGCAGCGTGCCGCCGCCCCGGTCACCGGATCCGTCCCACAGCGCGAGGCTCACCCGTTGCCCGGCATCCGCCCACGCGGGCGCGGTCCGCACCACCAGATGAACCGAACCGGCTCCGCCGTAACCGTTTCCGTACTCGTCGCCGCTGTACCGGGTCAGCGACATCGTCAGCCCGGGCCGCAGCAATCCGTCAGGAGCGACCCGCGGCAGATGCCAGCGCAGCAGGTCCGGTGCCAGACTTCGCAGATCGTCTCGAACACGAGTGGCGAGTCCTCGCCCGTGCACGCGGGCTACGGTTCGCAGATCGAGATCCACATCGAAACCCGCTGCGGCACAAGCCCCAGCCCAATCCCCGGCGCGTCGCCGAGCGGTAGCGGTCTCGATCATGGAGGGCGGCACGGCGAACTCCCGCACGCGCAGCCAGAATGAATGTCGGGAAGTTGTCCCGTTCGCGGTGGATGGGTGCATCAGCACTCACCAGAAGCGAACGAAACCCCCAATCCTTGATGGAAATGAGTAGTCATCGAGGCGATCATAACGCCCCGACCCGATCCGGGCCACCCGGCCGGATCGAGGGTGGTCGGCATCCGCTCGGACGATCAGAGGACGGTGCAGTGGGACGGGGGAGCGGTTTCGGCGGCGGAACTGGTCATGGTGCCGCCTTCGAGCCGGCACAACAGCATCTGGAGACCGAGGCCGGCCAAGGTGCCCGAGCCCGAGGCGGAGCCGCTGTCGGCAACGGGGGTAGCGGCGGGCTCGGGCACCGCGGAGGCGGTGGCGGCCAGCGGGCCGAGGGCGAGAAGTGCGCTGGTGGAGGCTGCGGCGATGAATCGGTTCACTGAGGGTCCCTTTCGACGGGACGAACAGTAGTTCCGGTCGTTCCGTATGGAACGACCGCAACTTTGGGGGCATCGCGTCGAAACCCGGATTAGAGCACCGCCTGGGTCTGGGTCACCTTGGCGACGAGAGCGCCCGCGTCATCGCGGATCTCGGTCTCCACGACAATGAAGCTCCGACCGGCGTGCAGCGGCGTGGCGGTGGCGGTGGCGTGACCGGACCGCAGGGCGCGCACGAAGTTCGTCTTCGACTCCACGGTGGTCGTACCCTGCTTGCCCGCCGGAAGATTCAGGTACGCGCACACCGCCGCGGTGGCGTCGGCCAGCGCCATCAACGCGCCGCCGTGCATGGAACCACCCAGCGTGCACAGGTTCTCGCGCCAGGCCAGCCGGCTGCGCACGAGTTGCGGGCCGCAGTCGAGAACCTGCACGCCGAGGCCCTCGGTGAACGGCATGGTGGCGAACAACTGGGGGCCGATCGGGTCGGCGGAGATGTCGGTCATGGGATCGACTGTGCCCGGCGCGGCGCCCGGAGTCGATTACCTCCGGGGTAATCGGCTGTGCCCCGCCGCGATCGGAGAC
Source organism: Nocardia sp. NPDC005746 (assembly GCF_040630785.1). Taxonomy (NCBI): domain Bacteria; kingdom Bacillati; phylum Actinomycetota; class Actinomycetes; order Mycobacteriales; family Nocardiaceae; genus Nocardia; species Nocardia sp. NPDC005746. The sequence goes on along the minus strand of NZ_JBEXYE010000004.1, from coordinate 124,416 downwards.
GGGTACCCGGCCGGTGTGTCTGGAAGACTCGCCGGGTGCAGGTGAGTGTGCTCGGACCGGTTCGGGTCCATGCGGAGGACGGGACCCGGGTCGAGATCCCCGGCGTCCGGGTGCGAATGCTGGTGGCGCGATTGGCGCTGGAGTCGGGGCGCGATGTGTCCGTCGCCGCGCTCGTCGACGGACTCTGGGGTGAGGAGCCGCCCGCTGAGGCGTCGGGCGCGCTGCAGGCGCTGGTGTCGCGGCTGCGCAAGGCCCTGCGCGACGTGGGCACCGTCGAATTCGGGCCCGGCGGCTACCGGCTGCCCGGGGTGAGCGTGGACGCCGACCGGTTCGAGGATCTGGTGCGGCGCGGACGGCAGGAACTGGCCGCGGGCCGCGCCGAACCATCCGCCCGCCTGCTGGGCGAGGCCCTCGAGCTGTGGCGCGGGCCCGCTCTCGGCGATGTTCTCGACGCCCCCTACGCCCAGCCCGCCGCGACCCGGCTCGACGATCTGCGGGCCGCCGCCCTCGAGGACCGCTTCGAGGCCGAACTGCGATTGGGCCGCCACGCCGAGGTGCTCACCGACCTCGAGGTCGCGGCCTCCGACAATCCGCTCGGCGAACGGCTCGCCGCCCTGCGCATGCGGGCCCTGGCCGCGGCCGGACGGCAGTCCGACGCGCTGGCGGCCTACGAGGAGACGCGGGCCCGGCTGGACGAGGAACTGGGCATCGATCCGTCGGCGATCCTGCGCGAAACCCACCTGGCCCTGCTGCGCGGCGAACTCGAAAGCCCGCCCCCGCGACGGGAAGCCGCGACCCGGAAGCTCCCGGTCCGCCTCACCGGATTCGTCGGCCGCGAACCCGAGATCGCGGAAGTGACCGGGCTGCTGGCGGATTCGCGACTGGTCACCATTGTGGGACCCGGCGGCGCGGGCAAGACCCGCCTCGCGCTCGAGGCCATGGACCGGCCCGGCAACGGCGCGGTGTTCTTCGTCCCGCTGGCCGAACTGGGCGCACCCGACCAGCTCGCCGACGCCGTCGCGGGCGCTCTCGACAGTGACGCCGCCGAACGTCCCGACAAAGCCGGCCGGCTGATCGAACTCCTCGACGTCGGACCCGCCGTGCTGGTGCTCGACAACTGCGAGCACGTCGTCGCGGCCGCCGCCGGGCTCGCCGAGACACTGCTGGACCGGCTGCCGCAACTGCGGGTGCTCGCCACCAGCCGCGAACCCCTCGCCCTCACCGGCGAGACGCTGTGCCACTTGGGGCCGCTCGACGTTCCTGACCGGACGGCGGATTCCGCTGCGGCCCAACGCTCCTCGTCGGTGCGGCTCTTCGTCGAACGCGCCGCCGCCATCCGTCCCGGCTTCGCGCTCGACGCCGACACCGTCGCACCGGTGGTGGAGATCTGCCGCCGACTCGACGGCCTCCCGCTGGCCCTGGAACTGGCCGCGGCGAAACTGCGCGCCATGAACGTCGACCAGGTGGCCCGGCGGCTCGGCGATCGCTTCCGGCTGCTCACCTCCGGCAGCCGCACCGCCCTGCCCCGGCAGCGCACCCTGCTCGCCCTGGTCGAATGGAGCTGGGACCTCCTCGAAGAACCCGAAAGAGTCCTCGCCCGAAGGCTTTCCGCGTTCCCCGGCGGGGCGACCGCGGAAGCCGTCGAGATCATCTGCGGTGACGAGGAACTCCCGGGCGACGACCTGCTCTACCTCCTGGACGCCCTGGTCGAGAAGTCCCTCGTCACCGTCAGCTCCGACGATCCGCCGCGCTACCGCATGCTGGAGACCATCCGCGCCTACGCCGCCGAGCGGCTCGCGTCCTCACCCGACCATCTCACCGAGCCGTTCACCGACTACTACCTGACCCTCGCCGAACAGGCCGAACCCCACCTGCGTGGCACCGAACAGCTCACCGCCATCGCTCTTTTCGACGCCGAACACGCCAACCTGGCCGCCGCGCTGCGCACCGCGCTGGGGGAACCGGCGTCGCCGGAGATCGCGTCGCGGCTGGTACGGGCCATGTTCTGGTACTGGGGGATCCGGGGGATGAGCACCCAGTTCGAGAGCTCGCTGGCCGGAATCCTGAGCCTCGCGGACCAGCTGCCGGAATCGGCGCGCGCCGCGTTCCGGGTCATCGCCCTGATGGCCGGAGCCCCACCCGCCGGAAGCTCGCTGTCGACCCTGATCGAGGAATGCGTGGCAGCCGGTGGGCTGGAATTCCATCCCGCCGTGCCGCTGTGGACCGCATTGCTGGCCGTCCGCGCCGAGGATGAGAAGCTCGCCGAACGACAGCTGAAGCAGGCCATGACCTGGCCCGATCCGTGGGTGCGGGCCAGCGCCCAGTTCGCCCGCGACATCGCGCTGACCGGGGAGGGACGGCTCTCGGAAGGAGTCGAGGCCCGGCGAGAAGCATTGCGGGGCTTCGAGATCGTCGGTGATCGCTGGGGCCTGGGCATGGCCTTGCTCGCGGACGGACGCGCCCACGCGGTGGCGGGCGAGCATGATCGCGCCCTCGCCGACTACGCCCGCGCGGTCACCCTGGCGTCCGAACTCGGGACCGAGGACGATATCGCCGCCGCTCGCACCGCCCTCGCGGAGGAACGAATGCGCGGAGGCGAACTCGCCGAGGCGGCCCGCGATATCGAAGCCGCGCAACGACTCGCGGCCGACCAGGGCCTGGCTCGGCTGAGCGCGGTGATCCTGTTCATCAGTGCCGAATTGCATCGCCGCACAGGTGATCTCGATGGATCCGGTCATGATCTGGATCAGCTCGAACAGCGGATTCGCCACCTGCCCTACCCGGAATCCATGGCAGCCAACCAGATAGCGGTCGCGCGGCTGCGGAATCACCTCTCGGGAGCGGACGTCGAGTCCGCCCGTGCTCTCCTCCCGCAGGTGGTCGACGGCTCGTTCGTCCACGGCGATTCCGCTCTCACCACGCAAGCGCAGGCTCAGGCCGCGGAACTCGTCGCGAAACTTCATCTCCTGGAGGACGATCCCGCGGCGGCCGCCACGGCCCTCGGTCTCAGCGAGGTCATCCGCGGCGTCTTCGATCACGGAGAACCCGAGCTGGTCACTCTCGTCGCCGTCCTCACCGAGCGTCTCGGTGAGGACGGATACCACCGCGCGTACCGCCTCGGGGCCGATCTGTCCCGGCCGGAAGCCTTGGGCCGCTTGACGCGCGCTGTGGGCTGACGCGACGACCGCGCCGACCCGGCAAGGGTCGGCGCGGTCGATGCGTGCCGCTCAGGACACCCTGCCGAACAGTCGCCCGGCCAGATCCACGCCGATGATCTCCCCGTCGGCGTCCCGGCTGAAGAATCCGCGCTGACCCTCGAAAGACCCCGCGGTGATCACATATTCGTCCCCGTCACCCGGCAGGATGCCGAACGGGAACGGCGGGTGATCCTGCGGGATCTCCACGCCCCCGGCGGCCCGGATCTCCGGCTTGACCTTGCAGTCCAGGTACAGCTGATCGCCCTCCGCGTAGCAGGTCATGGTCATGGCGTCGATGTCGTACACGCCGGACAGCTCCGGGCCGCGGGTGGCATCGAACGGCACCGGCTCCGGGTCCTGGTCGATCACCCCCAGGTAGTGCTCCAACGCCCAGCGGACGATGGCCTGATTGGCCGGAATGCCATCCGGGCTGGCATTGGAGAGCACCACGATCGCGAAATCGCGCTCGGGCACCAGCTGGAAGTCCGCGAACTGGCCGAAGCCGGAACCGCCGTGCCCGGCCATGCGCACCCCGTCCACGTCTCGCAGCATCCAGCACAGGCCGAACGCGTCGGCGAGGGTGCTGTTGCGCAGTGTGACGGTCGGCTCCCGCATGGCGCGCAGCAGGTCGGTGGGCAGCACGGTCTCACCGTGCGCGCCGTGGCCATCGCCGAGGTGGAATCGGCCCCAGCGCAACAGATCCGACATCGTGGTGCCGATGCCGCCGCCGGGATTGTTGGCGCGGGTGCCCTTCCAGACCCGCGCCACCTCGAGTGTCCCGTCCGCCTGGCGTTCGTGCCCGGCCGCGAAACGGCGGGTCATGATGTCGCCCTGGAAGTAGTGGCTCCCGGTCAGCCCGACCGGCGCGAAAACCGTGTCGGCGACGACCTTTTCGAACGGCTCGCCGGTCACGTTCTCGATGACGCGGCCCAGCAGGTTGAAACCGGCCTGACTGTAGGACGCGCGCTCGCCGGGCGCGGCGAGCAGCGGCAGCTCGGCCAGCGACGCCACGAACGCGGCCAGCCCGTCCTCACCCTCGCCGGTGTTGTTGATCAGGTTCCACTCGAATCCGGCGGTGTGGTTGAGCAGCTGCGCGACGGTGACGGTGGCCGCGGCGTGCTCGTCGAGCAGGTCGAGCTCGGGAACGTAGGTGCGGACCGGGGCGTCCAGGTCGACCCGGCCGTCGGCGACCAGGCGCAACAGCGCGGTGGCGGTGAAGGTCTTGGAGGTCGAGCCGATCGCGAACACGGTGTGCTCGGTCACTGGAACCGGGTTCTCGGTGCTGGTCACGCCGACCGTGGCATGGATCTCACGGCCGCCGGCCCAGATACCGACGGCGATGCCGGGCATGTCGTACCGCGCGGCCGTGGCCTCGACGAAAGCGGTCAGGGCGGCGTCGGAAGTGGTGGTCTGTGTCATATCCATGACGATGTCGGCCCGCGCTGACAGCTCACCGACAGTGCGCTGACAGCCCCTGACGGGGGTTCTCAGCCGGTACTCAGTTTCGAGCCAGCAATTACTTAGAGGGGATCGGCAATGTGATGCGCTGAGTGGTAACAAGCTGGAAAACACTGCCGAAGGAGAAAGCGTGCGTTCAACGAAGATCTGGTGCAGTGGAGTGCTCGCCTTGACCGCAACTGTTCTGCTACCAATGGCCGCGGGCGCCGCTCGGGCCAACCCGGGCGCCTCGGTGGACTACGCCGGGGCCTCCGCCGACGGCTCCCGCATCGCCTCCAGCAAGCCCACAGATGCGCGGAACCTGACATTGCAGGTCTATTCGGCCGCCATGGGCAAGAACATCCAGGTCGACGTGCAACGAGCCGCCGACGCCTCGGGGCCCACCCCGGTGCTGTACCTGCTCAATGGCGCGGGCGGCGGCACCGACACCGCGACCTGGCGCCAGCGCACCGACGTCCTGAACTTCCTGTCCGACAAGAACGTCAATGTGGTGCAGCCGGTCGGCGGCGCGTTCAGCTACTACACCGACTGGCGCGACCCGGATCCCGCACTGGGCGTGAACAAGTGGAAGACGTTCCTCACCGAGGAACTGCCCCCGCTCATCGACGCGGCCTTGAACACCAACGGGCGCAATGCGATCGCGGGTCTGTCCATGGCGGGCACCTCGGTGTTGCAGCTGCCCATCGCCGCGCCGGGCCTGTACAAATCGGTGGCCGCCTACAGCGGTTGCGCCCAGATCAGCGACCCGCTCGGCTACAACTTCGTCAATATGGTCGTCGCCGCCGGCGGCGGTGACAGCAAGAACATGTATGGCCCCCAGGGCGATCCGGAATGGGCCGCCAATGATCCCTACCTGCACGCTGATCAGCTGCGCGGCCTGGACCTGTTCATCTCCAGCGGATCCGGCATGCCGGGCGAGTGGGACACCCTCGACGGCCCGCACACCCTGCCCGGCGCGGGCGGCCTGATCAACCAGATCGCCCTCGGTGGCGGGCTCGAGGCCGCCACCAATTACTGCACCCACAGTCTGAAGGTCAAGCTCGACGGCCTCGGCATTCCGGCCACCTACGACTTCACGCCCACCGGCACCCACTCCTGGGGGTACTGGGAGGACGCGCTGAAGAAGTCGTGGCCGGTCCTGGCATCCGGTCTGGGTCTGCCCGTCTGATCGGAGACGACACTGCGACATCGACAGAGAACCGGCGCGCCTCCAGGGGAAGCGAGCCCGCCTCTCGAAATGTCGCGGTGTCGTGTCCGGGGGTGGTCGCGGGACGGCCACAGTGCGGTCACCAGGGGCGGAATCCGGCCCTGACCGGCGGCGCGGAATCGTACCCTCAGGCATAGTTCCATCGCCGAAGGAGACACCGTGCGATCGACAAATGTGCTGGTCAGTGCACTATCCGCCGTGGCCGCAACCCTCCTGCTCACGACCGCCGCGGGCATCGCCGCCGCCGAACCCGACACCGGCGACGCGCGCCTCGAGACGCTGTGGGTCCATTCCGACGCCATGGGCCGCGACATCCAGGTCGAAGTGCATCGCGCCGCCGACACCTCGCAGCCCGTCCCGGTGCTCTACCTGCTCGGCGGCGCGGGCGGCGGCGGCGTCGGCGCGGTGAACTGGCAGACCGCGACCGACGCGATGGACTTCCTGGCCGGAAAGGACGTCACCGTGGTGGCGCCGATCGGCGGCGACTACACCTACTACACCGACTGGCGCGAGCCCGATCCCGTTCTGGGCGTGAACAAATGGCGGACCTTCCTCACCCAGGAGCTGCCGCCGGTCGTGGACCGGGAACTGAACGGCAACGGGCGCAACGCGATCGCGGGCCTGTCCATGGCGGGCACCTCGGTGCTGCAACTGGCCATCGCCGCACCCGGGCTGTATCGATCGGTCGCGTCCTACAGCGGCTGCGCCCAGATCAGCGACCCGCTGGGCCATCATTTCGTGAGCGCCGTGGTGGAGAAGGGCGGCGGCGACCCGGAGAACATGTACGGGCCCGCCGGTGATCCCGAGTGGGCGGCCAACGATCCCTTCCTGCACGCCGATCAGCTGCGCGGCCTGAACCTGTTCATCTCCAGCGGATCCGGGCTGCCGGGCCAGTGGGATCTCCCGGGCGGCCCGCACACCCTGCCCGGCCTCGACGGCTGGATCGACCAGCTCACCCTCGGGGGCAGCATCGAAGCCGCCACCGACTACTGCAGCCACCATCTCGCGGCCCGGCTCGAGTGGCTCGGCATTCCCGCCACCTGCTTCTTCACGCTCACCGGCACCCACTCCTGGGGCTACTGGCAGGAAGCGGTGAAGCGGTCGTGGCCGGTGCTGGCGGCCGGGCTGGGACTGCCCGCCTGAAACAGCGAGACCGGTTCGCTCCCCAGGGAAGCGAGCCGGTCTCCGCGGTCGATTACGCCGTCAACTCGAAGTTCGGGTAGCCGTTGTCGCGCTCGTCGTCGCAGTAGCGGCGGTAGTTGCCGAAACCGCCGATGTAGGGCATGAACACGCGCTTCTTACCCTCCACGTTCGCGCCCATGTACCAGGAGTTGGCCTTTACGAACAGCGTGCCCTCGGCGACCTCCAGCAGGTGATCGGTCCACTTGACCGCCGCCTCCGACCGCGCCTCCGCGGTGCGGATGCCGTTGGCGCGGCAGTGCTGCACCAGCGCCAGCACCCAGTCCAGCTGCTGCTCCGAGTGCAGCACCATGTTCGCCATCACCGACGGGGTGCCGACACTGTTGATGCTGAACATGTTCGGGAAGCCGGGGATGCCGAAGCCCAGGTAGGTGACCGGGCCGTCGGCCCACAGGTCGCCCAGGCGGGCGTCGCCCGCGCCGTGCAGGTCGATGCGCAGCAGCGCGCCGGTCATGGCGTCGAAACCGGTGGCGTACACCAGGGTGTCGAGCTCGATGAACTGGTCCGCGGTGCGGATGCCAGTTGGGGTGACCTCCTCGATCGCCTCGCGACGCAGGTTCACCAGCGACACATTGGGCCGGTTGAACATCTCGTAGTAGCCCGAGTCGGTGCAGATGCGCTTGGTGCCGATCGGGTGGTCGTTGGGGATCAGGTCATCGGCCACGGCCTGATCGTCGACCTTGGCGCGGATCTTCGCGACCGCGAACTCGCGCACCAGCTCATTGGCGCGGATATCGCTGTTCTGGTCCGGGAAGACCTTGTTGAACAGCACGCCGCCGCCGTTCCAGCGGTCCTCCATGGCCGTGGCCCGATCCTCGGCGCTCATGTCCAGGGCCTTGGTCTCCAGTGAGGCGTGCGGGGTGGCCGCACCCGCGTAGTAGGACCTCTCGCGACGCTGCCGGTAGGTGGCGCGAATATCGGTCTGCTCCTCCTCGGTCCACGGGCGGTTCGGGACCGGGACGCTGAAGTTGGCCGAACGCTGGAACACGGTGAGCGCCTGCGCCTCCCGCGCGATGATCGGCGACACCTGGATGCCCGAGGAACCGGTGCCGATCACGCCGACCCGCTTGCCCTCGAAGGACACGCCCTGTTCGGGCCACTGCGCGGTGAACAGCTCCTCGCCCGCGAAGGATTCGATGCCCGGGATGTTCGGCTTGATCGGCGCGGACAGGCAGCCGGTCGCGAAAATCACGAACTGCGACCGGAATTCGTCGCCGCGCTCGGTGCGCACCGTCCAGATGGCGGCGGCGTCGTCGAAGCTCGCGCCGATCACGCGCTGGCCGAAGCGGTAGTGGCGCTTCAGCTCGAAGCGGTCGGCCACGTGGTTGATGTAGTCGAGGATCTCCGGCTGCGCGGCGAACCGCTCGGTCCAGGTCCAGCTCTGCTGCAGGTCCTCGTCGAAGGAGTACGAGTAGTCGACGCTCTCCACGTCACAGCGCGCGCCGGGGTAGCGGTTCCAGAACCAGGTGCCGCCCACGCCCTCGCCGGCCTCCAGGCCGAGCACGTTCAATCCGGCCTTCGCCGCCTGGTGGACGCCGTACAGTCCGGCGAATCCGGCCCCGATGATGATGACATCGAATGGGCTGCCCTGCTCGGGATGCATGCGCGCGACCTCTCACTATTCGTCCGGCGATATTTCGAATAGGCATATCGTCGCGGCGAATGCGGGTACACGGCGATACCACGTCCCACTGACCAGGAGCGCAGGTCCGGGGGATGGTTACTCGTGGGAGGGTTCGCCGGTCACGACGTGATCGGCGTGGTTGAGGCCCTCACGGACCAGGCGGGCCAGGTGGCCGTCGCGAATCCGGTAGATGATGCGGCGGCCCTCGCGGCGGGTATCGACCATGCCCGTGAAGCGTAGCTTCGCCAGATGCTGGCTGACCGCGGTCCGGGACGCGCCGCAGGCCTCGGTGAGCGCGGAGACATCGGCCTCGGCGGCGGCCAGGATCCACAGGATGTGCAGGCGGGTCGGATCGGAGAGCATGCGGAAGGTCTCGGTGGCCACGTCCAGCCGGGCCTCGTCCGGAGCGACCGGATGGGTGAGGCTGGGAGTGGCGGCGGGCAGCGATTCGGCCTTGCTCACCTGATCACCTTCCTGCCGCGGACACCGCCTCGATGTCGGCGGGGACGGACGCGGGCCAGACCCGCGCCGCGGTCGTCGCTGCCAGTGTAGCGAGCGCGGCCAGCACGATGGCCGTGGTCGGCAGACCTGCCAGCGCGCCCAGCTTGCCCGCGATCGGATAGGTCACCAGGAAGCAGGCGTGCGACAGCGAGAACTGGGCGGTGAAAACGGCTGTGCGATCGGAGAGTTGGGTCTGGGCGCGCAGCAGGCGGCCCGACGGGGTGCTGATCATCGAGGTGCCCGCGCCGAGCAACAGCCAGGTCAGGGCCAGCACGATCGTCCCGGCGGCGTGGGGGAGCAGGGGTGGCAGGGATGCGGCGATCAGGCCCAGCGGCAGCACAGCGCTGCCGGTCAGCATGAATCGCCGGTCGGGGAGGATCGTCAGCAGTCGCGGGGTCGACAGCGCCACCGCCATCGATCCGAACCCGAAGCAGGCCAGCGCGAGTGCCACACCGGTATTGGAGCCGTCGAGCTGGTCGCGCACGTACACAACGGTGTTCACGATGACCAGCGAGGAGGCGGCGGCCACCACCATGTTCAGGGCCAGCAGGCCGCGCAGCACCGGGCGGTTCATCATGATGCGCGCGCCCGCGGTGATGCGCTCCAGCAGCGGGGCCGAATGGTCGGCCGGGTCCAGGCGCGGGAGTCTGGTGGTCACCACCAGCAGGGCCGAGGCCACGAAGCCCGCGGCGGTGCCGACGAACAGCGAGTGATAGCTGATCACCGTCAGCAGGGCGGCGGCCAGCATCGGGCTGAGCAGCGACTCCAGGTCGTAGGCCAGGCGTGACAGGGACAGGCCGTGCGTGTAGTCCTCCTCGTCGACCAGGATCGACGGGATCAGCGACTGGAACGCCGGGGTGAAGGTCGCCGAGGCCGACTGCAGCAGCGCGATCAGCACGTAGATCTGCCAGGTGTGGGTGACGAACGGCAGCATGAGCGCGATTCCCGCCCGCACCGCGTCCGCCGACACCAGCACCAGGCGGCGCGGCAGCCGCGCGGTCAGCGCCGAGATCACCGGCGCCACAGCGACATACGCCACCATCTTGATGGCCAGCGCGGTTCCCAGCACCGCCCCCGCCTGGCCGCCCGCCACCTCGTAGGCGAGCAGGCCCAGCGCGACGGTCAGCAGGCCGGTGCCGACCAGGGCGACGACCTGGGCGGTGAACAGCTTGCGGAACTGGGGATGGCGCAGCACGACGAGCATGCCGCCACTATAAGCCAATAAGTGCGCAGGTGTGCACATGATGTCGCGTACGCCCCGCCGCCGTCCGGTTGACTGGGCGATTCGTCGCTATCCTCACTGTCATGGGGAGGAATCTCGCGGCCGGTGTCCTGGTCGCCGCCGCGACACTGGCACTGGCCGCCTGTGCCCGCCCCAGCGCACCCCTGGCGGGCAACCTCGACCCGCAACCCAGCGCGCCCCGCGACATCGCGGCCACCGACCCGCCCGCCCCCGTCTCCGGCCTGGAGCCGTGCGGCGATATCGGTTCCGCCGCAATGCCTCCCGACTGCTACCTGCAGTCACACGACAGCGCCGGACTCACCTTCGAGGTCCGCCGCCACGGCCACGGACAGCAGAGCGCCGTCACCGTCACCACCCTGGACCCCGAGGGCGTCACCCTCCAGACCCTGACCGAACCGGCCGTCGGAACGACCGAACCGCGCCTGCGCGACGTCGACAACGACGGCCGCGACGAGCTGATCATCCCGGTCATGGCCGCCACCGCCAATATCCGGTACGTCATCTACCACGCGGCGCCCGATGGCAAGCTCCAGCGCTCCGGCGAACTCGCCGGAATCGGCATCGACACCTCCGCCGCGGGCTACACCGTCATCACCGCCCGCGACTCCTACGAACTGTGGAACATCCAGTTCTGGATCTTCGACGCCGCCGTCCTGCACCCGCTCGTCACCGTGGAGGTGCACTTCCTCGACGACGGCACCGGTCACGTCGGCGGCAGCGAATGCAAGGTCGTCGACACCGGCGGGCTGGCCCGCACGGGCCTCGACCCGGACCAGGCCGCGGCCCAATTCTGCGCCGAACCAACGGTTCTGCGAGTCAAGCGCTGAGCATCCGGGGGTTGTAGGCCCGGATCAGGGGATTCTCCGGGCGATTCCGGATGCCCAATCCGCCCCGGCGTCGCCACCATGGAAGCAGGTCAGCTCACCGGCTTCGCGTACCGCCGGCGCAGCCACTCGGCATAGTCGAAAGACACTGTCTCGCCATCGGAGCCGAGACACAGCGCAGCGTCGCGCACCCGCCGGATGGCCCGGCCGATGGGCGGCACCGGGAAGGGCAGCAGGGCCTGGCCGAGGGTTCGGCGGCGGAGTTCGGCGAGTTCGGCGAGGGTCTGCACGGCCGGTCCGCCGACATCGCGGACCCGGCCCGACGGTCCGGCCGCCACCGCGTCGGCGAGCCGGCCCGCCACCGCGGTCACGTCGACCGGCTGGAAACGCATGGCGCTGTGCGGCGCGATCCGGAACTTCGCGCCGCCGCCCAGCAGTTCGTCGATGAGCTCGTGGAACTGGGTGGCGCGCAGCAGGGTCCACGGGATCGGGCCCTGGGTGACGGCGCGTTCCTGGGCGACCTTCGTCCGGTAGTAGCCGAACGGGACCCGCTCGCAGCCGACGATGGAGATCTCCACGTGGTGGCCGACCTTGGCGCGCTGCTCGGCGGCCAGCAGGGCGCGCACGCCCTCCACCGTGGTGCGGGCGCTGCGCGGGCCGCGGTGATTACCGGCGTCGACCACCGCGTAGACGCCCTCGAGCGCCGCGTCCAGGCCCGCGCCGGTCACCAGATCGACCGCGTGATGCTCGGTCCCCGGCACCGGGTCCGCCGGTGCGGACCGGCTCAGCACCCGCACGGTGTGGCCCCGGGCCGCCAGCTCGCGGACCACCGGCGCGCCCAGGGTTCCGGTACCGCCCACCACTGCTACCTGCATTTCGACTCCCCTTTCTCGACCTGCTCGTCTCGGACGCTAAAACCACAAGAGATGGCGCTCAACATGATTCATCGCATGGTGTTCGATTGCCCACAGCGTTCGATTACCCACATTCGATGCGCTGTCGCGGGGTGGTGCGGTGGGATGCCGGACTCAGATGTGCGCGCCCTTGGTGCGATTGCAGGCGCGGCACAGGATCTGCAGGTTGGCGGGGCTGGTCGCGCCGCCGCGGCTGATCGGGATGATGTGGTCGAACTCCAGGTAGTGGGTGTCGCCGCATTCGACGCACCTGCCGCCGTCGCGCTGCCACACCACGGCCTTGACATCCGGTGGGACCGAGCGGGTATCGCGGCGGCCGGGGGTGAGGGCCAGGCGTTTGGCCACCCGTAGCGCGCCCTCCATGGCGGCGGCCGCGTAGTCCGGATCGGCGAGCTCGAGGATCGCGCCGCCGCGCGCGGAGGTGGCCGAGATCTCGATCCGCCCGGCGGCGGGAGTCACCGAAACCACTCGGGCCCAGGGCATCTCGATGCCGGTATCGGGGCCGGTGAAGCGGAGTTTGCGGTTGCTGACGATGAGACGGCCCTCGGTGCGTTTGGGGCCGCGGGCCAGCTGGCGGACATGGACGGCGGGCAGGTTCAGGTGGACGCGCTCGTCGGGGTCCAGGTGCAGGCCGGTGGCGGGCTGGTGCGGGAGTTCACCCGAACGCAGGCGGGTGAGCAGACGGCCGCGGTGCAGGCGGCGGCGCAGCTCCTCGATGCGCGGGTCCGACAGCGACAGTTCCCCGGCGATGTCCTCGAAGGAGTCCAGATCGGACTGCTCGACCACACCGTCGGCGAGGGTGAAGGCGACCACGCGTTCCAGGTGCGCACCGGCGACCGGGCGCAGCGGATCGACGGCGACCGCACGCTCGATGCGCTGGAATCGCAGCTCGGCCCACAGCGCTTCCCAACCGCCGTCGGCAGCGCCGGCCGGGGCGACCCGATCCTCGCGCGGGCCCGGGACGCGCAGCACCCGCTCGGCGCGCTGCCGCCATCCGCGCAGATATTCCGCTGTCTCGGTGGCGCATTCGCGGCACAGCGACGCGGACCCCAGCAGTCCGGCCGCCGCGCCGAGCAGCCCCTTACGCGGCGCGCCGCAGCGCGGGCAGTGGCGGGCGTCGCGGACGACGACGGGCCGGGTCGAGGCGGTCCAGGTTGTGCCGTCCCACCAGCGCAGGCGCGCCGGATCGCGCGGGTCCGGATGCCAGTCGGCCCGTTCGGGATCCGGCGGCGGCGGGGTGCGGCGCGGCTCGGCCCGGAACGTGTGCGCGGGATCGATCCGCACCCCGAATTCGCGCACCAGCCCGGCCAGGCTCACCCCGGCATCGGCCAGGCTCCGGAACTCCCACCGGCCCTCGGCGCGTGCGAATTCACCCAGCACCAGGGCGGCAGCGGCATCCGCCACGGCCACCGGGTAGGAGACCACGGGGCTGTCATGGTCGAACACCGTGAGCGTCAGCCCGTCGACCCCGGCGAAACCTCGGCCGGACCCGGCGGATCCTCGGCCCGGAGCCGCCGCGCCCGGGGAGGGCCGAGCGGTGTCCTCGGGCTCGATGGCCGGCCCCTCGTCCACCGATCCGATGACGATGATCCCGGCGATGTCCGGCCCGGTCCGCGGCAGCGACACCGACAGCCGGGCGGTCCCCGCCGCGGGCTCGCGATCCAGCGTCACCGCCTGTGAGACGTGGCGGGGTGCGTCGAACCAGACGAAATCGCGGTCGGACCGGGCCCGGCCGTGCTCCGCCACCAGGACGGCCTGCGCCCGCACCGCATGCGACGACCGCCACGAAAGCACAACCGTCAGAAGCGATGTCGGAACCGTCGTTCGCTCACCCTTGGTCAGTTTCATCGTGGTGGCACTATGCCACGAGCCACCGACACAAACGGCCACCAGCCACCGATGAAACCGCGCGCCCGCCCTCACGGCCGATCCGGAAATCGTGCGGCACAGTAGAAGGATGACCAACCCCAAGGGGAGCGATCAGCAGAAAGCCCCGCGCGGGAAGGGCGCCGGCTCGCGGGTGCCCACCGCCGGCGACATCCTGGCCGCCGCGCAGGCCGCCGTCGAGGCCGCCCAGAACGCCGCCGGGCTGGCCCTGGACTCGGCGCAGGTCACCGCCTCGACCGCGTTCGACACCGCGGTCCGGCTGCCGCCCGCCTCCATCCAGCTCGCGGCGCAGCTGCCCGACCTCATCCAGAGCCTCACCATCGCGGTCGAGCGCCTCAACTCGACCATCGACCGGCTCGACCGGACCCTCGCGCTGGCCGAACCGGCTTTCGTCGCCTACGACCGCATCCTGACCCGGCTGGAATCGGTCACGGCCCTCGGCGAGGACATTCTCGAGCGACTCGACAAGCTCCCCGGCGTCTCCCTGCTGGGCCGTCTCACCGGCAGCCGTGACAATCCGGAACCCGAACCGCCGCAGGAGAAGTCCCGCCGCCGCAAGTGAGGTGACCGCGGTGGTCAGGGTAGGGGAGGCGGTCAGGGTAGGGGGAGCGGAGCGCGCGCCGGGACGCCCAGACCGGGCAGGGCGCGCAGCGCGGCCGCGGCCTTCCACACCATCTCGTGGTACTCGCCCTCGGGATCGGAATCCAGGACCACCGCGCCGCCCGCGCCGATCCGCCATCGGCCGTCGTAGCGGACCGCGCTGCGGATGACGATGTTCAGATCGGCCGTGCCACCCAGGCCGAGGAAGCCGATCGTGCCCGAATAGACGCCGCGGGCCTCGGTTTCGAGAGCGTCGATGATCTCCAGGGTGCGCAGCTTCGGCGCGCCGGTCATCGAGCCGCCCGGAAAACAGGCGCGCAGGCAATCGACGACATCCAGCTCCGGGCGCAGCCTGCCGCGGACGGTCGAGACCAGTTGGTGCAGCGTCGTGTACGTCTCGACGGCCATCAGCTCGGGCACGTGCACCGAGTCGACTTCGCAGACCCGGCCCAGATCATTGCGGAGCAGATCCACGATCATCAGGTTCTCGGCGCGGGTCTTCGGGTCGCGGGCCAGGTCCGCGGCGATCTCCGCGTCCGCGGCGGGTGTGTGGCCGCGCTTCGCGGTGCCCTTGATCGGCTTGCTCTCCACGGTCCGGGCCCGGTCCAGCTTGAGGAAGCGCTCGGGGGAGGAGCAGGCGACTTCCAGGTCCGCGAAGCGCAGGAAGGCCGCGTAGGGGGCCGGATTGCAGCGGCGCAGCGTGCGATACACGGTCAGACCGTCGGCGTCGCCCGGCGGATACGCGCTGTCGGTGATGCAGATTTCGTACGACTCGCCCGCGTGCAACTGCTCTTGGCAGGCGGCGACATCGGCCAGATAGCGGGCGCGGCCCCGGGTCAGCAGCGGCGCGACCGTCGCCTCGTCGGCGCGCAGCTCCAGTAGCGGCGGATTCTCCCACGTAGGAAGGGTTTCCACGACGGCGCGGGTGGTGGCGAGCCAGTCCCGGGCGGCGGCGGTGGCCTCCGGTTCGGTGAGGGCCAGCAGGTGGGTGCGGCCCGCCTCGTGGTCCACCACGATCAGGCGGTCGGCGAAGATCCACTGGGCGTCGGGGGTGGAGGAGCGGTGCGGTGCGGCGGCTCCGCAGTCGGCCTTCATCTCGTAACCGAGGTAGCCGACGTAGCCGCCCGCGAAATCGAAAGGGACGTCAGGGAAGTCGATCCGGCGGCGGCGCAGCTCGGCGGACAGGTAGTCGAGCACGCTGCCGGGGACCGTGCGTCGCCCGGTCGCGGACTCGACTTCCACATGGCCGCTGCCCACCCGATAGCCGACCACCTCGGCCAGCGGGCCCGACGCGTCGCCCAGGAACGAGAAGCGGTCCAGGCCCGGCTCCACGTGTTCGCTGTCGAGCCAGAAGGCGTGGGGGGAATCGGCGTAGAGGGCGTCGAAGACGGCCTCGGCGTCGACCGCGCGCTCCACGACGGTCCGCTCGACGAGGTAGTGGACGGGTGCGTCGTCCGGGCCCGGGGCAGCGGCCTGGATCGGACTGTGCGCCAAGGGCGTTCGCGCGGACGGCAGGGAGACGCCCTGTCCGCGATGGTATTCGGCGGTCAGCTCGGCGAAGTTGCGCAGCAGCTGTTCACCATGCTCGCTGGAGACGGACTCCGGATGGAACTGCACACCCCACTGCGGGCGGGTGCGGTGGCGCACGCCCATGATCACGCCATCGGGGGTGGTGGCCGTGACCTCCAGGGCCGCCGGGGCCGGCTGGGCGGCACACAGCGAGTGATAGCGCACCGCCGAGAACCCCTGCGGCACATCGGCGAACAGGCCGAGCCCGTCATGGCTGATCAGATCCGGATACCCGTGCCGGGCTCGCGGTGCGGTGACCACCTCGCCGCCCGCCGCGATCACGATGCCCTGATGACCCAGGCATACACCCAGCAACGGGAGGTCGGACTCGGCGATGAGCGCCGCCGAGATGCCGAAATCGCGGGGAATGTCGGGGCGTCCGGGCCCGGGGGAGATGACGATATTGTCGAATCGTTCGAGCCCGAGCTCCTCGATCGACCCCGCCTCGTCATTGCGCATGACCACGGGTTCGACCCCGTTCACCCGGCTGATCAGCTGATACAGGTTGTAGGTGAACGAGTCGTAGTTATCGATCAACAGCGTGCGCATTTGACCACGCACATTACGCTGTATCCTTTTTGCCCTCCGCTTCGCTCCGGGCGGGTTCGCGGCCCCGAGGTCTCGATTCTTCCCTCCTCCGCTTCGCTCCCCCGCTCCGTCGGTCCAGAATCGAGATGGCCGCGAACCGACGGTTCTCCTTCTGCGGGCGACTGCCTTCAGTTGGCGCCGATCGTTACGGCACAATGGTCGGCATGTCTGTTGCGCAGCCGTCCGAAGTGGATCGTGACGTCGTCGATTTCGCCATCGTCGGAAAGTGGATGGAGGAGCAGGGCTTGCCCGGCGGCGAGTTCGAGGAGGTCAAGCCGCTCGGCGGCGGCACCCAGAACATCATGCTGCGCTTCCGGCGCGGCGGCCGCGACTACGTGCTGCGGCGCGGGCCCAAGCATCTGCGCACCGCCAGCAACACCGTCATCCAGCGCGAATCCCGCATCCTCGGCGCCCTCGGCGACACCGAGATCCGCGCCCCCAAGGTGATCGCCGCCTGCCCCGACGAATCCGTGCTCGGCGCGTCGTTCTACCTGATGGAACCCATCACCGGCTTCAACCCGCAGAACGAACTGCCCGAACTGCATGCCGGTGACCCCGAGGTGCGGCGGAAGATGGGCCTGTCCGCGGTCGAGGCCATCGCCCGGCTCGGCTCCCTCGACCACGAGGCGCTCGGCCTGGCCGACTACGGCAAGCCCGAGGGCTTCCTGGAACGCCAGGTACCGCGCTGGCTCAAGGAACTCGACTCCTACCGCGTCAACGAGGGCTACCCCGGCCCCGAGATCCCCGGCGTCCAGCAGGTCGGCGACTGGCTCGACCGCAACCGGCCGGTCCAGCCCACCGCGGGCATCCTGCACGGCGACTGCCACCTCGCCAACATGATGTTCTCCTTCGACGGCCCCGACGTGGTGGCCATGGTCGACTGGGAGATGTCCACCATCGGCGACCCGCTGCTCGACCTCGGCTGGCAGATCGCCACCCGCCCCGAGCCCGGCACCACCGGTGCGGCCCTGATCGGCACCCTGGGCGCGATCGGCGGCCTGCCCACCGCCGAGGAGATGATCGCCCACTACGGGCGGTTCTCCGACCGCGACCTGAGCCACGTCACCTGGTACACCGTGCTGGCCTGCTTCAAGCTCGGCATCGTCCTCGAGGGCACCCACGCGCGCGCCTTCGCGGGCAAGGCGCCCAAGCAGGTCGGCGACTTCCTGCACGCCATCACCCTCGAACTGTTCGACAAGGCGCACAAGCTGATGGAGTGACGGCAAACCTGTCGCCATCTCGACGGCGACTGGCTGAATATTGGTGGCCGACAAACAAATGCCACCGTAAGTTGGGGCCATGCCGTTCGTTCCCGACGCCAAAGACTGGACCTGGGTGCTCGAACGCACCTGCGCCGACTGCGGGTTCGACCCCGACGCCATCGCCTTCACGGCGGTGCCGGGGTCGGCTCGCGACAGTGTCACCCGGCTGCTGGCTGCGCTGGAACGGCCGGACGCGCGGGTCCGCCCCGACGACTCCACCTGGTCCGCGCTCGAATACGCGGCCCATGTACGCGACGTGTGCCGGATCTTCACCCATCGGCTCGACATCGCGCGCACCGGCGGGCCCCGGCCGGGGCCGGTGATCGCCGCCTACGACACCGCGGTCACCGTGGGGGACAAAGGGATTCCCATGTTCGCCAACTGGGATCAGGACGCCACCGCGCTCGCCGAGAACTACGGAGCGTCCGAGACCGCCACCGTGGCAGCCGAACTCGCGGCCGCGGTCGACGTGGTCGCCGGCGCCTTCGCGGCCGTGCCGGACGACGAACACGACCGGGCCGCACTGCGCAGCAACGGCTCCGCGTTCACCATCGACTCCATGGCACGGTATTTCCTGCACGACCTCGTGCACCACGCGCACGACGTCGAACGCGGCTGAGGATCAGCGGCAGCGCAGCAGGGCGTCGCGCAGATTGCGCGAACGGACATCGTCGAGCACCGCCATGCCCAGCCGGTTCATCACGTAGCCGAAGCCGAGACCCGTTGCCGGATCGGCGAAACCGAACGAGCCGCCGTAGCCGGTGGTGCCGTAGGCGCGCTTGTCGGAGCGGAATCGGAAACTTCCGCGGGACTTGCGGAAACCCAGGTGATAGCGGCTCGGGGTGAGCAGCACCAGGTCCTCGGCCGGGACGTCGTCGGCGGTGTCGGCGGTGGCCAGGCGGTCCAGCAGGGCCCGGTCGATGGGCAGCTCATCGGTCTGCCCGGCCGCCGCGCCGTAGACCCGGGCCAGGGCGCGGGCCGTGCCGACGCCACTGGTCGCCGGGCTCTCCACCGAGAGGAACTCGCGGCGGGCGGCCCGGGCGGGCGCGCCGACCTGCGGGCTGTTCAAAGCACGGTAGGACAGGCCGCGCTTGCTGTAGAGCTGGATTCCGATGCGCACCGGGAGATCCCGCTCGTAGCGGAGGATGTCCAGGCCCTCGGTCGCCGACAGGGTCGCCACCCGATCGAGCGAGATCTCCTCCGGCAGACCGATATAGAACTCCGCGCCCACCGGGGCGGCGATGTCCTCGGCGAAGATGCGGCCCAGCGTGCGATGCGCGGGATCCACCCGTCGCAGCAGCTCACCCTGGTACAGGCCGGCCGTGATCGGGTGATAGCCGTGCCGGGTTCCCGGCCGCCACAACGGTTTCTGCTCGGCCAGCACCACCGCCATGCCGTCCAGATCCGCCATGTCCGTGAGCCGGAACGGGCGATCCAGGGCCGCCAGGCCACCCTGATGGTCGAGCAGCTGGCGCACGGTGATCGATTCCTTACCGTGCGCGGCGAACTCGGGCCAGTGCAACGCCACCGGATCCTCGTAGTCGAGCAGGCCCTTCGACACCGCCGACGCGACCGCGAACGCCGTCATGCCCTTGGTCGAGGACCACACCGGGGCCATGGTGTCGCGCCCCCACGCCACCGTGCGCTTGCGATCGCGGTACCCCGCCCACAGATCCACCACCGGCCGATCCCCGTCGAAGACGGCGACCGCCGCACCGATCTCGCCGTGCCGGGAGAAATTGCGGCGGAACGCGTCGGCGACCGGACCGAAACCCGCGTCCACCTCGCCGTGGACCGTGACCTGCTCACTCATGATGGGGACGATCGTAACCGGGTTCCCGCGGAGCGCCAGGGCGGTGACCTCGCCGTCCGCCGGCACGGGGGTCCACGCCGAGACCGCCCGCGCAGGCGAGGTGTCACCACCGCGCTGCTGCGCACAGCCGGCGCATCGGTCAGGCGGTAGACGCCACGCACACCTCGCGAAGCCAAGGCATAGCTGCTGTTTGGTCGTGCCCTTCCCGGACCTGGTGGGCGCGAGGCATTCCTGCCGGTCCGAACCGGTATCGTGGCCGGACATGCCCGGAATCCCGCGGATTACCGCATCATTGCTGCGCACCAAGCCGGTGGAAGAACTCACCTCCGAGGGCGAGCACACCGCATTGCGCCGCAGCATGGGCCTGATCCCGCTGATCGCCCTGTCGGTCGGCGCGACGCTGGGCACCGGAATCTTCGTCGTCCTCGGCGAGGCCGCGCCGCTGGCCGGGCCCGCCGTCGTCATCTCCTTCGTCATCGCCGCGCTGGCCGCGCTGTTCTCGGCGCTGTCGTACGCCGAACTCGCCGGCGCCGTGCCGGTATCCGGGTCGGCCTACTCGTATACCTATGCGACGCTGGGCGAGGTCGTGGCCTGGGTGTGCGGCTGGTGCCTGCTGCTCGAGTACGGCGTCTCGGTGGCGGCCGTCGCGGTCGGGTGGGGCGCGTACCTCAACGAATTCCTCGGATCCACCGTCGGCTGGCGGATCCCGGACATGCTCGCGCAGCCGCCGGGCGAGGGCGGGGTGATCAACCTGCCCGCCGCCGTCGTCGTGCTGCTGGCCGTCGCGGTGCTGCTGGGCGGCATCCGGGAGAGCGCGCGGGTCACCACCGTCACCACCGTGATCAAGGTCGCGGTGCTGGTGTTCTTCGTGGCCGTGGCGGTCACCGCGTTCGACTCCGCGAACCTGCACCCCTTCGCGCCGGAGGGTATGTCCGGGATCGGGGCGGCCGCGTCGATGGTGTTCTTCTCCTTCATCGGCTTCGACGCCGCCTCGACAGCGGGCGAGGAGGCCAAGAACCCGCAGCGGGATCTGCCGCGCGCCATCATCATCTCGCTCGGCATCGTGACGCTGATGTACGTGCTGGTGGCGCTGACCGCCGTCGGCGCGGTCGGGGTGGACGACGTGAGCAGCTCCGGCGCCTCCCTGGCCACCGTGCTCGACCAGGTCACCGGGCGCGGCTGGCCCGCCACCATCCTCGCGGCCGGCGCGGTCATCGCCATCGCCTCGGTGGTGCTGACCGTGCTGTACGGGCAGACCCGCATCCTGGTCGCCATGTCCCGCGACGGGCTCATGCCGAGCGTGCTGTCGCGGGTCGGGCAGAAGCGGGTGCCGACGACCAACACGCTCATCGTGGGCGGCGTGGTGGCGGTGCTGTCGGCGCTGGTGCCGCTGGGAGAACTGGTGAACGCCACCAATATCGGCACGCTGGTGTCCTTCGGGCTGGTGAACATCGGGGTGCTGGTGCTGCGGCGCACCAAGCCCGACCTGCCGCGCTCCTTCCGGACCCTGGTGCCGGTGGTGCCGGTGATCGGCGTGGGCATGTGCGTCTGGCTGCTCGTCCATCTGCCCGGGGTGACCTGGCTGGCGTTCACCGTGTGGTCGGCGGTCGGGCTGCTCGTGTACTTCGGCTACGGCAGGCGGCGATCGGCGCTGAACCGGGCCGCCTAGGCTCGACGTATGCGAGCGCTCGAGCAGATTCGACAGTGGCCGGTCCGGAACGCGGCGGCGGGTGTCGTCGTCCGGGGCAAGGGTGTGGTCGACACCGAGGGGGATGCCGCGCGAGTGTTTCCGCTCGCCTCGGTGACCAAACCCCTTGTGGCGTACGCGGTCCTGGTGGCGGTCGAGGAGGGGGCGATCGAGCTCGACCAGCCCGCCGGGCCGCCCGGATCCACCGTGCGGCACCTGCTCGCCCACACCTCCGGGCTGGCCTTCGACACCGACGCGGTGCTGGCCGCGCCGGGCGCGAAGCGGATCTACTCCAGCGCCGGCTTCGAGGTGCTCGCGGATTTCGTTGCGGCGCAGACCGGTATCGCGTTCGACCGGTATCTGCACGAGGCGGTGTTCGAACCGCTGGGTATGACTTCCTCGGTGTTGACGGGTCCGGCCGGGCACGCGGGCCGTTCGTCGGTCGCAGATCTGCTGCGCTTCGCTGAGGAATTGCTGGCACCGGAGATTCTAAGTGCCGAATTGGCTTCCGAGGCAAGCGAAGTGCAATTCCCGGGACGCAATGGCGTACTGCCCGGCTACGGTTCGCAGCGGCCCAACGACTGGGGACTGGGATTCGAGATCCGCGACCACAAGGCGCCGCACTGGACCGGGGGTGCGAACTCGCCGCGCACTTTCGGGCATTTCGGGCAATCCGGAACGTTCCTCTGGGTGGATCCGGACGTCGGTATGGCGTGTCTCGCGCTCGCGGACGAGAATTTCGGGGACTGGGCCCGGGCCGCGTGGCCACCCCTCAGCGATGCCGCGATCGCGGAGTTTGCGTAGACGGCGACACGGTCGCGGAGTAACACACGCATCATCGGGCACTCCAGTAAGCTCGGGCCACACCGCGCTCGGACCAGGGGTCGTTGGGGAAGACGTACCTCGTCGAGCCGGAGGTGTCAGTGGTGCGTGCGTCTAGTCAGTTCGCGGAGGCGACGTCTGGGGTTGTCTATGTCCATTCGTCGCCGGCCGCGCTGTGCCCGCATATCGAATGGGCGCTCACCTCGACCCTCAAGGCCCCCGCCAAACTCCGCTGGACCGTCCAGCCCGCCGATCCCGGACACCTGCGCGCCACCACCGATTGGTTCGGGCCAGTCGGTACCGGAGGTCGATTAGCCAGAGCATTGCGCGATTGGCCCGTTCTGCATTTCGAAGTCACCGAGGAACCCAGCGAGGGCGTCGACGGCGAACGCTTCAGCTTCGTCCCCGGCCTCGGCATGTGGAGCGGTGCCACCGGCGCCAGCGGCGACGTCATGGTCGGGGAGATGCGGCTGCGCGCCATCGTCGCCGAGGCCCGCGCCCACGGCCGCGGCTCGGCCGCCGAGATCACCGCCGAAATCGATCGCGCCCTCGGCACCGCCTGGGACGACATCCTCGAGCCCTATCGCCTCGGCGGCGACGGCGCGGACGTCACCTGGCTGCGCCGCGACGTCGGCTAGACTCGCACCACAGGACACACCGCGCGGACCGCCGAACCATGCGAGCCTGCCGTCGCAAACGCCCCGAAACGGGCAGAATGCCCAGGGGAGGGGCAGCCGACGAGGAGGATTCGTGCGGACCACAGCGCAGATCGCGGGCACGGCACTGGCCGTCATCACCACGGCCCTCACCCTGACCGCCTGCAACGACGCCACCAGCAACAGTTCTTCGGACGCCACCAGCAGCGCCGTCAAACCCGCCACCTCCGCCGCCGCCTTCCCGGCCGCCGGCCACGACGCCGTCCAGTGCGGCACCGGCCCCTGGGGACTCGCCGTCGTCGCCTCCACCGCCAAGGGCAACGACTTCTGCCCCACCGCCCTCTCCGTGGCGGGCGCCTACGCCGACCAACGCGCCAAACAATCCAGCGGCGACATCGCCGTCACCGTCGCCACCATCCGCTGGGTCTGCGGCGAACGCGCGGGCAACCCCAACCCGTACCAGGAATGCGCCAGCCAGAACGAATCCGCCGACAGGGTCCGACTCCAGTCCTGAACCCGGTCAACGGATTCGCGCACCACTCGCCGGTGCGACCGCACTGTTTCGACCGGACGGATCACGCCGATCGCTGGTTATCGCCGGTGCGGACCAGCTCGGCCGCATTGACCACGCCCAAGGCGAGCAGCGTCGTCGAGAACAGCACGGGTAGGGCGAGAATCCAATGCTCGGCAGTGCTGTCGCCGATCGACACCGACTGAGTGATGAGCAGAACGCTGACCACCGCTTCACCTGCCACGCAACCGAGGGTGAGCAGGATGGCGAGCCGTCGCGGATGGAGAGCCGACAGTGCGGCCGGAGCCAGAGCGAGGACTGCCGCCGAAGCGAACTGCCAGAGGAAATCCGTGCGCAGGATCGGCGGGGTGATGGTGGACAACACGAGGACGGCACTCAGCAGCACACAACCCGACACCGCCAGAGCCGCCGTCGCGATCGCGCATCTGCCACTCGGCCACCGGAATTCGAATCGAGGCGCGCCGAGGAGCACTGTCGCCGCGGCCAGCAGCCCCGCCAGACCCAGGAGCAGGTGCGCGTTCAACGCGAAGTGAGCGCCGGTGGACGTCGCGAACCCCGGGCGATCCGAGGCGATCCAACCCTCCAGCCGGGCGATGACGATGGCGCCCCACGGACTGGTCGAGGCGAACCCCGCCACCAGTGCCTGCCGCGTGGTCCGATGGGGCCGTGGGAAGAACGTGAACAGCCCTGCGATGACCGACAGCCAGGTCACGGCCGCCAGATACCAGGAACCGTGCGCGAGAACGTCATCGAACCGGTACGCCGCGTCGTACTCGGAGGAATCGGCGAAGGGCATATGCCGACTGTCCAGCAACACGCCACCCGCGACCAGCGCCGCAACTCCGGACAGCGCGGTGGTGACACCGGCGACCATGCCCCGCCGACCCGCGAGCCCACGGTCCGGTCGCGCACGCTGCTTCGCCTCGCGTCGTCGCGCCCTCTGGGGAGACCCTGCCGCCGCGACCGTGTCCTCACCCTTCGGGATCGCTTCGGCCCGCGGTCCGGTTCGGATGCTGTTCTGCTCGCCAGGAATCGGATTTCGCCCCGCGTCGCCATGGTTCGCGCGACCGGAGTCAGCCCGCCGAAGCCGGCTGTGCCGGGCTACGTCTCCCGCTCCCGCTGGGCCTTCGCGATCGCGGAGAGGGTCGGGTTCGCCGTGCGATCCCGGCGCTCCGCCGAATTGCCTGCTCGACAATGGATCCGGGTGGTCCGTGCCCCGAACGGCCGGTGTGGCTCCGGACATTTCGGCGAGCGTCGCGGGCTGCGGATGGTCGCGCCTCGGGCCGCTGCCGGGCATGCGCGGGCTGTCCATGGTCGAGGCTCCGCCCAGGACCTCGCGGGCGTAGGAAGCGACGGCGGGGTTGTCGTGGAGTGCTATGTAGTGCAGGGCTTTTCGGGCGGCATCGGCTTGAGGCCGGTCGATCGATGAGAGGCGGCTGCTCAGGGCATGTACTGCGCCGCGACGGATCTCCGGGTGGGGGCTGTCGAGGGCTGCTCGGATCGATTCGGGGATGCCGGTCAACGCATCGGGATCGGCGGAACCGGATGGAGTGCCGGTGGATTCGGCGCTTCTCGCCGTGCGGAGATCGGGCTCGGGGGTCGAGGCGGAGGCGGCGGGGAGGGTGTCGACGAGTTCGGGGTGGGGTGCGGTGGCGAGGGTTGGGGCGGTGCGGGGGTTTGCGGGGCGGGATCGGGTGAGGATCTGGGTGGCGGCTTCGGCCAGGGCGGCGCAGGTGGGGTAGCGGTCGGCGGGGTTCTTGGCGAGGGCTATGGCTATGACGTCGTTGATGCCGGAGGGAAGTTCGGGGCGGATGTCGGTGGGGCGGGGCGGGAGAGTGTTGAGGTGGGCGGCGATGACGGCGGCCTGGTCGGTGTGCGGGAACGGCTGACGGGCGGTGAGGAGTTCGTAGAAGGTGCAGCCGAGGGAGTAGATGTCGGCGCGGTGGTCGGCGGTGGCGCCGTGGAAGCGTTCGGGGGCGGCGTAGGCGAAGGTCGCGGCGGTGCCGGTCAGGGTGAGAGTGTCATCGAGGGCGCGGGCGATGCCGAAATCGGTGAGCACGGCGCGCTTTCGGTCCGTGCCGGGGTGGGCGGGGTCGTCGTCGAGGAGGATGTTGCCGGGCTTCACGTCGCGGTGCAGGATGCCGTGGCGGTGGGCGTAGTCCAGCGCGCGGGCGGCGTCGGTGAGGATGCGGACCGCGTGGTCGTCGGAGAGGGGGCCGCCGCGCTCGGTCATCCGCTGCGCCACATCGCCGCCGCCGACGTATTTCATGCTGATCCACGGCAGGTCGGCGTCGGAGGCCGCGTGGTCGTAGACGGCCACGATGTTGGGGTGCTCCAGGCGGGCCGCGAGCGCCGCCTCCCGTTCGAAACGGGCCCGCCCGCGGGTGTCCGCGGCGATCAGCTCACCGAGCACCTTCAGCGCGACCAGCCGGTTCAGCGGCGGATTGCGGGCCAGATACACGACCCCCATGCCGCCCGTGCCGAGCGTTCGCTCGATCGTGAACCCCGAGAATTCCGCCCCCGGATCGAGCCGCATACCGCCGCCTCCGCCAGTCACCCCAATGCCAGCCAGGTCACCATACGCCCGGCCATCGGCCCCCCGCCCGGCGATTGGCCACCCGGCCCGCCGCACCAGCGGGACACGCGCCATGGACGACTCGCCGACCATTTCGGCGCGCTCCGGCCCATGAACCCGTTCCGCGTCTCCTGCGTACTTCCGGACACCCGAGCGGCGGCGTTCAATAGGGCGAATGACCGATGTGCTGTGGAACCCGTACAGCGCAGCCTGAATTTCGCCACGGAGGCAGACCGACACCTTTGAGGAGCGGACCATGACCACTGCGGAAATCGATATCGAGGGACTGCGCTCGGCCGTCGACGGGGTGGTGATCACGCCCGCCGACCCCGACTACGACACGGCCCGTCAAGTCTGGAACGGCGGCATCGACCGCCGCCCCGCCGTCATCGTCCGCCCCGCCTCCGCGGCGGGTGTCGCGGCCGCCGTGCTGGCCGCGCGGCAGTACAACCTCGAGATCACCGTGCGCGGCGGCGGCCACAACTACGCGGGCCACGCGGTCGCCGACAACGCCATGATGATCGACCTGCGAGCCCTCGATTCGGTCACCGTCGACACCGACGCCGAACTCGCGCACATCGGCGGCGGCGCGACCTGGGCGCAGGCCGACGCCGCGACCTCCGCGCACGGCTTGGGCGTCACCGGCGGCTTCATCTCCACCACGGGTGTCGGCGGCCTGACCCTGGGCGGCGGCATGGGCTGGCTCACCATGCGCTGCGGCCTGACCTGCGACAACCTGGTCGCCGCCGAGGTCGTCACCGCCGACGGCCGCGTCGTGGTCGCCTCACCGCGTGAGAACGCCGAACTGCTGTGGGGATTGCGTGGCGGCGGAGGCAATTTCGGCATCGTCACCACCCTCACCTTCGCCCTGCACGACGTCCCGGCGCTGGCCCAGCTAGCCATGTTGTGCTGGACTCCCGAGCACGCCGCCGAGGGTCTGGCCGCCGGGCGTGAACTCATCGCCGGCCTGCCCAAGGGGTACGGCGGTGTGATCATGGCGGTCAGCGCGCCGCCCGCCCCGTTCGTGCCCGAGCACTATCAGGGGCAGCCGGGATTCGTGGTGGCGGTGGCCGGTTTCGCTGATCCGGAGGAGCTCGAGGCCATCGTCAAGCCGCTGCGTGATGCCGCCCCGCCCCCGGCCTGGGAGCTGGTCACCCCGCTCCCGTACACCGCGCTGCAGCAGATGTTCGACGAGTCCGCCCCGCCCGGACTGCACGCGTACGAGAAGTCCCTCTACGTCGACGATCTGTCGGATGCCTGCCTGGCTACATTGATCAGCACCTTCCCGCGGCGCCGCTCCCCGCTGACCCTGGTCCCGATCTTCCCGCTACGCGGCCGCTACAGCGAAACCCACGAGGACACAACGGCATTCAGCGGTTCCCGCAACCCCTGCTGGGCCATCAACATCAGCGCCATCACCCCGGACCCGGCCGATTTCGCGTCGGAACGGCAGTGGACCCGCGATTTCTGGGATGCCTTGCGCCCGTACGCCAATTCCTCGGCGAGCTACGTCAACTTCCTCGTGGACGACGACCCCGCCCGTCTCCAGGAATCCTACGGCGAGAAGTACTCCCGCCTCACCGCCCTGAAGGCCGAGTGGGATCCGGACAACGTCTTCCACCACAACGCGAACATTCCTCCGGTCTGACCCGGATCGGTTCCCTCGCAACGCAAAGCGGGCGGTCTCCGAGGAGACCGCCCGCTTTGCGTTGCCGCGTAACGAATTACAGCGGAATGTTCTTGTTGTGCTGCGGCCGCGACGGCGCGGCGGCCAGCGCGGCGGCAATGGTGGAGCGGGTCTTGGCCGGGTCGACGACCTCGTCCACGACCCCGATCGCCATGGCGCGCTCGACGCCGCCCGCGATCCGCTCGTGCTCCTCGGTGAGCCGCTCCAGCATGGCCTCGCGCTCCTCCTCGGGGGCGGCCGCGAGAGCCTTCTTGTGCAGGATGCCGACGGCGGCCTTGGCGCCCATGACCGCGACTTCGGAACCCGGCCACGCGTACACGGCCGTCGCACCCAGCGAGCGGGCGTTCATGGCGATGTAGGCGCCGCCGTAGATCTTGCGGGTCACCAGGGTGACGCGCGGGACGCGGGCCTCGGCGAACGCGTGCAGCAGCTTCGCGCCGCGGCGCACCACGCCCTCGAACTCCTGCGAGACGCCCGGCAGGTAGCCCGGCACGTCGGTGAGGACGATCAGCGGGATGCCGAACGCGTTGCACAGGCGCACGAAACGCGAAGCCTTCTCGGCGCTTTCGGAGTTGAGGCAGCCGCCCAGACGGATCGGGTTGTTGGCCAGCACGCCGACGGTGCGGCCGCCGAGGCGGCCCAGACCGACCACCATGGACCGGGCGTACCCGCCCTGCAGTTCCTCGAAAGTGCTTTCGCCGTCGACATTGTCGAGCAGCTCGTTGATGATCGGCTTGACGTCGTAGGCGCGCTTGGCCGACTCCGGCATCATGGCCTTGAGGTCGACATCGCCGTGCGCGGCGGCGGCCAGGTCGAATTCGCCCTGCTCGGCGAACATCGAGACCAGGCGGCGCGCACGGTGCATCGCGTCCTGCTCGTCATCGGCGACGATGTGGCAGACGCCGGACTTCTTGCCGTGGGTGACCGGGCCGCCCAGGGTCTCCATGTCGACGCTCTCACCGGTCACCGTCTTCACGATGTCCGGACCGGTCACGAAGACCCGGCCTTCCGGAGCCATGATGACGATGTCGGTCAGCGCCGGGCCGTAGGCCGCGCCACCGGCGGCGAAGCCGAGCACCACGGAGATCTGCGGGACCTGACCGGACGCGCGGACCATGGCCTCGAAGACCAGGCCGACGGCGTGCAGGGCCTCGACGCCCTCCGCCAGTCGCGCCCCGCCCGAATGCCACAGGCCCACAACGGGAATCTTGGAGTCGATGGCGGTATCGATCGCATCGACGATGTGCTTGCACCCCTCGACGCCCATGGCGCCGCCCATCACGGTCGCATCGGAGCAGTAGGCGACGGTGCGGACACCGTCGATCTCACCGATGGCGGCGAGCACGCCGGACTTGTCGCGGGGGTGGAGCGGGAGAACGGTTCCGGGATCGAAGAAGCGCTGCAACCGACCCAGCGGGTCACGGGGATCGGTCGTGGTGTCCGCGTGTGCGGGGGCCATGATGGTCATCGCAAACTCTCCTCATGAGGAAAATGCGGTCGCTGAGAGCGGCTGCGAAATGTCGAAATCCCGGCAGGGGATCAAGGTTGGGATCTCGATCCGAAAATCCCCTGCCGGGACCGCTTGTCTTACTGACCGGTTCTAGAAGTGCGCGGTTCGTCTAGACGGTTGATCGTGAAAACTGCGCGTCAGTACCGGCCGAAGGCGAGCGCGACATTGTGCCCACCGAAACCGAAGGAGTTGTTGATCGCGTACTGGATGTCCTGATGGCGCGCTGTGCCGTGCACGACGTCCAGATCGATCGCCGGATCCTGGTTCTCGAGGTTCAGCGTCGGAGGGACGACACCGTCCCGGATGCTGAGCACCGTGAGAATCGACTCGAGTGCGCCGACGGCGCCGATCGAGTGGCCCAGGGCCGACTTGGGTGCGTAGACCGAGGCGTGCTTGACGCCGGCCTTGTGAATCGCGTTGGCCTCCGCGGTGTCACCCACGGGGGTGGCGGTCGCGTGAGCGTTCACGTGGGTGATGTCCGAAGCGGACAGACCCGCGGTCTGCATCGCGCGCTGCATGGCGCGAGCCGCACCGCTGCCCTCCGGATCGGGAGCCACGAGGTGGAACCCGTCGGAGGTGATACCCGCGCCCATGAGGCGGGCGTGGATGGTGGCGCCACGAGCCTTGGCGTGCTCCTCGGTCTCGAGGACCATGAGCGCGCCCGCTTCGCCGAAGACGAAGCCGTCGCGATCCTTGTCGAAGGGACGCGAGGCGCCCTTCGGATCGTCGTTGCGAGTCGACATGGCCCGCATCATGGAGAACGCGGCGATCGGAATCGAGTCGATGAAGCCCTCGACACCGCCGGTGACCACCATGTCGGCGTCACCCATGACGATCATCCGCCAGGCGTTGGCGATGGCCTCCGAACCCGACGAGCAGGCCGAGACCGGAGTGACCACTCCCGCGCGGGCCTTGAGCTCGAGGCCGACCACGGCGGACGGACCGTTCGGCATGACCATCTGAACGGCCAGCGGCGAAACCTTGCGGTAGCCACCGTTCTTCAGCTTGTCCACCGAATCGATCAGCGCGTCGCCGCCGCCGAGACCGGTACCGATGGCCACACCCAGCCGCAGCGGGTCGACCTCGGGGGTGCCGGCGTTCTTCCAGACCTCACGACCGAGCACGGTGGCCAGTCGCTCGACATACGCCATGCGGCGGATCTCGACCCGCTCGAGCAGGGTGTCCGGCGACACCTTCAGGTGGCCGCCGATACGAACCGGAAGGTCGTACTCCGCAATGAAGTCGTCCTCGAGCGTCTCGATGCCGCTCTCGCCATTGAGGAGGCCCTTCCACGTCGCATCGACGTCACCGGCGATCGACGTGGTCGCCGCCATGCTCGTTACGACGACGTTGGGAAAGTTCCCGTTCAAGGTGGAAGGAGTGGTCACGGTGTCGGTCCTACTCGCCCTGGTGCTTGGCCTTGAGGGCCTCGGCAGCCTCGGAGTTCTCGGCCTCGAGCTTCTGGATGTACGCCACCGCGTCGCCGACGGTCTTCAGGCTCGCCAGGTCCTCGTCCGGGATCTTGACGCCGTACTTGTCCTCGGTCTGGACGGCGATCTCGACCATCGACAGCGAGTCGATGTCCAGGTCGTCGACGAAGGACTTCTCGATGGTGACCTCGGAGGGCTCGATACCGGTCACCTCTTCGATGATCTTACCGAGCTCTTCGACGATCTGTTCCTGGGTCAGAGCGGCCACTGTGGTGGCTCCTTATCTTCTGTAGAGGGGTGGGGATTCATTGTTTGCGACCCGGTTTGCTCCATCGCCGTTGATGGGAGCGGGCCGCCAGCCAAGCTAGCTTGCTGAAGTCAGCTCGGCGAGCGCGGGGAGATCCGCGGGGGTCTTCAGCGCCAGGTTCGGGGTGCCCTTGAGCTCCCGCTTGGCGATGCCGACCAGGGTGCCCGCCGGCGGCAACTCTGCCACCGCGGAAACCCCTGCCGCACGGATCGTTTCGGTGCACAGGTCCCAACGCACGGGGCGCGTGACCTGAGCAGCGAGCTTGTCGATCGCATCCTTGCCCGAGCTGACCGGCTGTCCGTCGAAGTTCGACAGCAGGGTCCGGACCGGCTCGTTCGGGACGATCTGGGCGATGGCCTCCGCCACCGCGTCCTGGGCGGGTGCCATGAACGCGGTATGGAAGGCGCCGGCGACCGGCAGAGCACGGACGCGGGCCTTTTCGGGCGGGTTCGCGGCCAGGGCTTCGAGCGCCTCGAGCTTACCCGCGGCCACGATCTGACCCACCGCATTGCGGTTGGCCGGAACCAGGCCGAGTTCCTCGAGGCGAGCGAGAACCTCCGCTTCGTCACCGCCGAGCACCGCGGACATTCCGGTCGGCTCGAGCGCACACGCCTTGGCCATCTCCGCACCGCGGATGGCGGCCAGGGTGACCGCGTCGTCGGCGGAGATGACTCCGGCGACGACGGCGGCGGCGAACTCACCGACCGAGTGTCCGGCGACGACTGTATCGGCGGGCAGTGAATCCTGCGGGATTTCGGCGAAAGCCAGCAGGGCGGCCGCGACGACGAGCGGCTGGGTGACAGCCGTGTCGACGATTTCCTCGGCGGTCGCAGTCGTGCCCAACCGCAGCAGGTCCAGCCCCGCGGCCTTGCCCCACAGCGCGACGCGGTCCGCGGCGCCGGGAAGCTCCAGCCATGAGGTGAGCATGCCGGGTGTCTGTGAGCCCTGTCCGGGCGTGAGCAATGCGATCACGGGTTTAAGAAAACACTGTGAGGCGGCTCTCACGAGATGTCGGCGCGAATGAAGCTTCGTTGGCAGTTTTGTGAGGAGTCCACAAAAGACCATGTGGGTTGCCCGGATCGCCCGATCCCCGAATCTCGTTACACCCCATCCTTGGGCTCTGTGACGGGAGTCATATCAGTGGCAGGAGTGGGTGATTCGTTACGGGTTCGTGTCAGCCGGCCTACTGTGGCCGCGATACGTAACACATAGGCATCGCGCGGATTCATCGGGTCCCGACCTGTGATGTCGCCGATCCGCTTGAGGCGATAGCGCACCGTGTTTGGATGAACGAACAGCTGGCGGGCGCAGGTTTCGACGGCTCCACCGCAATCCAGATACGCGTCCAGCGTGTCCGACAAATCGGCGCTGGCGGCGGCCAACGGTAGCACGAGAAGCTCGTTCAGGGCGTCGATGGCGGCGCGGTCCCCGAGCAGGGCACGTTCGGGCAACAATTCGGACGCGTGCACTGGTCGGGGGGCTCCCCGCCAGCCCACCACGGCCTCCATCCCGGCCATCGCCTCCACCGAACTCACGTGCGCCGCGGACAGTGCGCGCATGGTCGGGCCGATCACCACCGGGCCCTCACTGAAGGCATCCGCCAGCAGATCCGCCAGGAACTGCGACGGATACATCGGGTCCCCGAGATGTCCGCTGACTACCATTACCAGCCGCGAACCCTGCACCACGGCGAGCGCGTTACGGCCGTGCCGGGCGGCCACCGCATGTACGGAACTGACAACGGCCACCTGATCCTTGGGCGGAGTGCCGACGAGGACCGTGGCCGGTGCCGTCGCATCCCAATTGAGGGTGGACGCGCGGGAGAGCATCTCCGGGCCGTTGTCGCCGCGCACCACGGCGTCGACGACCAAGGCTTCCAATCGGGTGTCCCACGCGCCGCGCGACTCCGCGGCCGAGGCGTACACCGAGGCGGCGGCGAACCCGAGCTCACGCCCGTAGCGCAGCACCGCCTCGGTCAACGCCACCAGCTGCCGGTCATTGCGGGCCAGCGCCGGCAGCCACTGTTCGAAGAACTCCATGGCCACGCGGACCATGTCGACGGTCTGGCGCAGCGTCAGCCGCCGCGCCAGATCGTCCGGAATCACCTGGAAGGCATCGAGACTGAACCGGATGTCGGACTCCGGGTCCTGTAGCCATTCCAGGAAGTTCACCACCGCCGTCTGCACCAGCATCTGCACCCCGGCCCGCTGGGCGGCGTCCAGATTGGCGAAGAACGGCAACCGATCCTGCATCGAGGCCACGGCCTCGGTCGACAGGCGACCGGAGAACTGCTTGACCCGTTTCAGGAGGGTGTCCGGAAGCGGGTCGCGCGTCTGCCGATTCGGGGAGAGCGCGCCGGTCGGAAGATAGACCTCGTGGGAGGAGGTGCCCTCTTCGTTTATCCGGCGCGGCCTCGGCGGTTTACGTTCCACAGTTCTTATGTTCGGCTATGCGTCGCCGCCTTCGGTACCGGGTGCCGCCTTCGGCGCGGCGTTCACGTCGTCGACGCCGTACCGGCGGGCCGCCTCGGCCACCGTCGCCTGCGCGATCCGGCCCTGATTGGCCAGTCCCTGCAGCGCGGCCACCACGATGGACGCGGCATCCACATTGAAGACGCGGCGCGCGGCCGGGCGGGTGTCGGAGAAACCGAAACCGTCCGTGCCCAGGGTGATGTACTCGCCCGGCACCCACTGGCGGATCTGATCGGGCACCGCGCGCATCCAGTCCGAGGCCGCCACGAACGGTCCCTGCGCCTTGGACAGCACCTCGGTGATGTACGGCAGGCCCTGATCCTGGTCGGGGTGGCGCAGTTTCGCGATCTCCTTGGACAGCGCCTCCTTGCGGAGCTCGCCCCACGAGGTCACCGAGTAGACATCGGCCTGCACGTTCCAGTCCTGGGCCAGCATCTCCTGGGCGCGCAGGCCGTCGGGCATGGTGACGCCCGCGACCAGGATGTTCGCGCGCAGGATTCCCGCCGAACCGGGCTGATAGAGGTAGATGCCCTTCAGCAGGCCCTCGACGTCGATGCTCTCCGGCTCGGCCGGCTGTACATACGGCTCGTTGTAGAGGGTGATGTAGTAGAAGATGTCCTCGCCGCCGAACTCGTGGTGCACCGAGTGCGATTCGGGATCGGTGCCCGGCAGCGCCTCCTGGTACCCGGTGGCCACGCCGCCGCCGTACATGCGGCGCATGCCGTCGCGCACGATGTGGGCGATCTCGAAGGAGAAGGCCGGGTCGTAGGCGACGCAGGCGGGGTTGGTGGACGCCAGCAGCAGCGAATGACCGTCGTTGTGCTGCAGGCCCTCACCGGTCAGTGTGGTTCGCCCGGCGGTTGCTCCGAGCACGAAACCGCGGGCCATCTGATCCGCGGCCGCCCACAGGCCGTCGCCGGTGCGCTGGAAGCCGAACATCGAATAGAAGATGTAGAGCGGGATCATCGGCTCGCCGTGCGTCGAGTACGAGGTGCCGACCGCGGTGAAGCTGGCGGTCGAACCGGCCTCGTTGATGCCCTCGTGCAGGATCTGGCCGACGCTCGACTCTTTGTAGGCGAGCATCAATTCCGCGTCGACCGATGTGTACAACTGGCCGTTGCGGTTGTAGATCTTCAACGAAGGGAACCACGAGTCCATACCGAAGGTGCGGGCCTCGTCGGGGATGATCGGGACGATGCGCTTGCCGATCTCCTTGTCGCGCAACAGCTCCTTCATCAGGCGCACGAAGGCCATGGTGGTGGCCACGCTCTGCTTGCCCGAACCCTTGCGGACCGAACGGTAGGCCTCGTCGCCCGGAAGTTGCAGGGGCTTGGACATGGTGCGGCGCTCGGGGACGAAACCGCCGAGCTGGCCGCGGCGGGCCATCATGTACTGGATCTCGGGGGCGTCCATGCCGGGGTGGTAGTACGGCGGCAGGTACGGATTCGCCTCGAGCTCGGCGTCGGTGATCGGAATGCGCTGCACGTCGCGGAACGCCTTCAGATCGTCGAGGGTCATCTTCTTCATCTGATGGGTGGCGTTGCGGGCCTCGAAGTGCTTGCCCAGGCCGTACCCCTTGATGGTCTTGGCGAGGATGACCGTCGGCTGGCCCTTGTGCGCCATGGCCGCCGCGTAGGCGGCGTAGATCTTGCGGTAGTCGTGACCGCCGCGCTTGAGGTTCCAGACCTCGGAGTCCGACAGGCCCTTCACCAGTTCCTTGGTGCGCGGGTCGCGGCCGAAGAAGTGCTCGCGCACGTAGGCGCCGTCATTGGCCTTGTAGGTCTGGTAGTCGCCGTCGGGGGTGGTGTTCATCAGGTTGACCAGCGCGCCGTCGCGGTCGGCCTGCAGCAGCGAGTCCCACTCGCGGCCCCACACCACCTTGATGACGTTCCAGCCGGCGCCGCGGAAGAACGACTCCAGCTCCTGAATGATCTTGCCGTTGCCGCGGACCGGGCCGTCGAGGCGCTGCAGGTTGCAGTTGATGACGAAGGTCAGGTTGTCGAGGCCCTCGTTGGCGGCCACCTGGATCAGGCCGCGCGACTCCGGCTCGTCCATCTCGCCGTCGCCGAGGAACGCCCACACGTGCTGATCGGAGGTGTCCTTGAGGCCGCGGTCGTGCAGGTAGTGATTGAAGCGGGCCTGATAGATGGCGTTCATCGGGCCCAGACCCATGGAGACCGTGGGGAATTCCCAGAAGTCCGGCATCAGGCGCGGGTGCGGGTACGACGAGAGGCCCGCGCCGGGCCCGCCGTGGCTGTACTCCTGGCGGAAGCCGTCCATCTGATCCTCGGACAACCGGCCCTCGAGGAACGCGCGGGCGTAGATGCCGGGGGAGGCGTGGCCCTGGATGAACACCTGGTCGCCGCCGCCGGCGTGGTCCTTGCCGCGGAAGAAGTGGTTGAAGCCGACCTCGTAGAGCGCCGCCGAGGACGCGTAGGTCGAAATGTGGCCGCCCACACCGATTCCCGGGCGCTGGGCGCGGTGCACCATGATGGCGGCGTTCCAGCGGATGTAGGCGCGGAAGCGGCGCTCCACTTCCTCGTCGCCGGGGAACCACGGCTCGTTCTCGGTGGGAATGGTGTTGACGTAGTCGGTGGAGGTCAGCGCGGGGATCGCGACGTGGCGTTCACCGGCGCGCTCCAGCAGGCGCAGCATGAGGTAGCGGGCGCGGCCGGGGCCCTCGCGGGTCAGCATTTCGTCGAAGGAGTCGAGCCATTCGCTGGTCTCCTCCGGGTCGATGTCCGGCAGGTATGACGCCACCCCCTCGCGAATCACTCGAACCCGGCCCCCCGCCGGGCTTTTGCGTGCCGATCCGCCCTGGGGTTCCTGTGACCCGTTGGTGGAGTTCGACGACGTAGGGTGCATCAAGTCGGTCAAGACGATTGCTCCTCGTACACATGGGGTGGGACATCTGGTGTGGCGTCAATACCCCGGGTAGCCGTTGGTGCGCGGCGTACCCGTTAACGATTGGTTGGGGCGCATCTCACATCCTTGCCGATGATGCGGCCCAGGTCATCATGTCAGCCGGAAATCCAGTACGGTGGCGCTGGGAACCGCGCCGCTCGCGATTGGTTCCATCACTTCCGGGCTGGATCGGGGAGGAACCGAGTGAAGCTGCTGAACCCGAGGGGGTTCGGATTGCTGTGCGCGTCCGCGGCGGTGGCGGCCGGACTGGCGCTGGCCGGGTGCACGAACACGGTCGAGGGTACCCCGACGGCGAATCAGGTTCAGGTGTCGTCGTACAAGGCCGACGCGGCCACCTCGGCGGCGGCGGCCAGCTCCTCGAAGGCGGCCGCGGCGAAGGTGAAGGCGACCGCGGACAACTGCGGTCCGTTCCGCAAGACCACCGGCACCCAGGTCGACCGTTACAACGAGTTCGTGGACGCGCACGACGCGAACGACGTGAGCGCGGCCGACAAGAACGCCAAGCGCGACACCGCGGCCCAGGCGCTCGAGGACGCGGCCAAGACGGTCGAGGCTCAGGTGACCGCGTCGGGGCCGGACCTGGCGCCGGAGGTGGCGCAGAAGTTCACCGACTACGTGTCCGCGGCCCGGGATCTGGCGGCGTCGGTGCGGAAGCTGACCGCCAATTCCTCCGTTGCGCCGTTGAACGACGCGAGCCGGAAGGTCAACGACACGTTGACCGCGGTTCGCAACGCCTGTCCGGTCTGAACGCCGGTCCCGCTCGAGCCCGATCGATCGACCAGGTCGGAGGGGGTGTGAGCGGGCTGTCCGCTGAGCCCCGGCGGTCTCACATACGACATTTAGGGTGCGATTTCGGCCGATCGGCTTGCGCTGGGGGCTTTTACCATGTTCGCTTGCAACTACCTATTGTCGGGAATTGAGGAGGACACCACCGTGGTCGCCGCGGCGGACGCGCAGAACTACGCTCAGAAGCTTGGCATTTCACACGACATGGTGGTTCAGGAACTGGGCTGGGACGAAGACGCCGACGACGCGCTTCGCTCCGACATCGAAGAGGCCACCGGATCCGAGCTGCTCGACGAGGACACCGATGAGGTAGTCGACGTCGTGCTGCTCTGGTGGCGGGACGGTGACGGCGACCTGGTCGATGAACTGCTCAATGTGATCACCCCGCTCGCCGACGACGGCGTCGTGTGGGTGCTCACACCCAAGACCGGTCAATCCGGCCATGTCGATCCGAGTGAGATCGCCGAGTCGGCCACCCCCGCCGGCCTCACCTCGACCACTCCGGTCTCCCTGGGCACCTGGACGGGCACCAAGCTCACCCAGCCCAAGACACCCTCCAAGCAGCGCTGAGGCCTTCCACTAAGGTTTTCGGTGAACCGGGTGCACCCGGTGGATCGGCTCGTCCGATCCGCCGGGTCGCACGCGGCGCCGCGTCGCACGCTGCG
Organism: Nocardia sp. NPDC005746; assembly: GCF_040630785.1. Taxonomy (NCBI): domain Bacteria; kingdom Bacillati; phylum Actinomycetota; class Actinomycetes; order Mycobacteriales; family Nocardiaceae; genus Nocardia; species Nocardia sp. NPDC005746. Next base: position 86,476 of record NZ_JBEXYE010000004.1, on the reverse strand, counting down.
TCGCCACATCAGGATGGAGGGGAACGCATGCCGCTCGAGATCGGTACGCTCGCACCGGACTTCACGTTGAAGGACCAGAACAACCAGGAAGTCACCCTGTCGAGCTTCCGCGGTGAGAAGAACGTCCTCATCGTCTTCTACCCCCTCGCCTTCACCGGCATCTGCCAGGGCGAACTGTGCAAGGTCCGCGACGAACTCCCCAAGTTCCAGAACGACAACGCGGAAATCCTCGCCATCTCCGTAGGCCCTCCGCCCACCCACAAGATCTGGGCAGCCGAACAGGGCTACACCTTCCCCCTGCTCTCCGACTTCTGGCCCCACGGCGAGGTAGCCCAGGCCTACGGCGTCTTCAACGCCAAATCCGGCTACCCCAACCGCGGCACCTTCGTCGTCGACAAGGACGGCATCATCCGCTTCGCCGAAATGAACGGCCCCGGCGAGCCCCGTGACCAGCAGGCTTGGGAAAAAGCCCTCGCCACATTAGATTCATAACCCGTCGCCCGGCATGTTCGGGCGATCAGGGCGTATAGCTCAGTGGTAGAGCTCTGGTTTTACACACCAGCGGTCGGGGGTTCGAAACCCTCTGCGCCCACTCTTGGAGAAGCAGGTCACGGCCTCGGTCGTCATCGATTCACCGATAGGGATGACTCGCCGCTCGAAGTCCTTGGGAGGCTTCGGCCGTCGGTCGGCCTTGTCCCATGCCCACTCGACACCGAGCGCTCGGCGCCTGCCGACATCGTGGTCTTTCGGGGACATCGTCCGACACCTGCACCGCCGGCGGCCACGCAGCGATACGCCGTCGAATCGCCGTAGATGGTTGAGAATTCGGCGTTTCTTCCGCTAGTTCACAAGGATTCGATAAACCGGCGTATAGCCTTTATAGCCTCAACACCCGATTCGATGCCCTGGTCCCTCACATCGCAGGAAGGATCGGAAGAGAAATTGCGGAGCCGACTGTTTGGACTGGCAGCAGCTTTGACAGGAACTCTCATCATGATCGGAGGGGGTGCCGCGAACACGGCGCTACTCGCCAGGGCAGAACCCGTCGCAGCAGGGGACGACTTCTACCTGCCGCCACCGCTGCCGCCCGTACCGGGAGCCATCGTGCGCGCGGAACCGGCGCAGGTGGCTCTCTCCGCGCCGGGAATGCCGGGCGTCGTTCCGGCCGCTGCGACGCGGCTGATGTACGTCAGCAGCGATACCCACGATGCGCCGACGGCGGTCGTGGGCACCTACCTGCAGCCGACTGTGCCGTGGACCGGCCCAGGCGAGCGCCCGTTGATCGCGTATGCGGGAGGTACGAAGGGCCAGGGCGACCAATGCGCGCCGTCGAAACTGATGACGCAGATCGTGCAATACCAGCCTCCGGCCGACATCACATTCGAATACGACCTGCTGGCGATCACGTCCCTGCTCATCCGCGGAATGGCGGTGGTGGTCACCGACTATCACGGGCTCGGTACCCCTGACGTGCACGACTACCTCAATCGCAAGGCACAGGCCTACGCCCTGCTGGATGCGGCGCGCGCCGCGGTGCAATTACCCGGCAGCGGCCTCAACCCCGGTACGCCGGTCGCTCTCTACGGATACTCCCAGGGCGGGATGGCCTCTGCGGGAGCGGCCGAGCTCCAGTCGAGCTACGCGCCGGAGCTGAATGTCCGCGGTGCCTACGTAGGCGGTCCGGTGGTCGATGACGAGTACTTCATCGGGTACAACGACGGACGATCCTTGATGGCACCTGCCACCGCGTGGATCCTCAACGGCATTGCCGCCGACTATCCCGAAACCCGCCCGATCCTCGACGCCGAGCTGAATGACACCGGTAAGGCGATCCTGTACGAATCTCTGGGCAAATGCGCTGTCCCGATCGGCTTGGCCCAGGCACATCCGAGCACCTCCGAATGGACTACCAGCGGCGATCCGATCACCGTGGTCATCGATCGGAACCCCGCGCTGCAATCGGCCTTCGCCGAACAGCGCCTCGGCACGCTTTCCCCGTCGGTACCGGTCCTCACCGCCTCGGCCTTGAACGACGAAGGGGCGCCGTACGCGCCGGTGCGGGCGATGGCGGCGGCGTGGTGTGGTAACGGAGTGCCTGTCCAGCTCGACGCCAACGCCGAGATCCCCTCCGTCTCCGGCATGGTGGGAACGCATGTGATGGCCTTTTTCCCGGCGCTGGCAGTCTCACAGCAGTGGGTGACCGATCGGCTCGCCGGCGTGCCCGCCCCGAACAACTGCTGGGCGCTGCCCTGAACCTGTGACGTTCGGGCCACGATGCCCGGTAGCTGCGATTCGGTGCTCTTGCCGATCCGGCTACCGGGCATCACGCGTTCGAGCACAAGGTTGATTTGCCCGGTCAGTCCGTATTTTTGGCAGTTCCAGCAGAATTCGCGGTGGAAACCGCTAGCCTGGATCAAGGTTTGGGCCCAAACGATTTCGACCGCACACACTTTCGACCCAAGTGTTGTTCCGTTGGATCAAGAAGGCACACACATGTCAATTTTTCAGGATTCGAGGGCGCGCGACCCCAAGCGGTACCTATGGATTCTGGGGCTGATCGCTCCGTCGTGCGCTGTGGTTCCGTCGCAATTGGTAGCCCGCACCGGGCTCCCCATATTCTGGTGGATCGGTCCGGTTTTCGTGCTGGGCCTGATCCCACTGCTGGATCTCTCGGTCGGCGATGACGGGAGCAATCCACGCGACGAGGACTACCAGTCGTTGTCCGAGGACCGGTATTACCGGTGGTGTACGTTTCTTTTTCTGCCGCTGCAGTTCACCGGGCTGTTCGTGGCAGGATATTTGTGGGCAAGTCCCGAGCTAAGCGTAGCCGACAAGCTCGGATTGGCTGTGACGCTCGGGTTCGTGTCGGGGATCGGCATCAATGCCGCCCATGAACTGGGGCACCGGGCCGAACACCTGGAGCGCTGGCTCGCGAAAGTTGCACTGGCACAATCGTGTTATGGGCACTTCTTCGTCGAACACAATCGCGGCCATCACGTGCGCGTGGCGACGCCCGAAGATCCGGCCAGTGCCCGCTTCGGCGAGTCCCTGTGGGGATTCCTACCACGCAGCGCGATGGGTGGCTTCCGCTCCGCCCTGAACCTGGAGCGGGAACGACTGCACCGCAAACGAAAACGTTGGCTCAGCCTAGACAATCAGCTCTTGCAGGCCTGGATGATGTCCGTTGCCCTGTGGGGCACTCTGATCCTCATGTTCGGCCCCGGCTTGATTCCGTATCTCGTAGTGCAGGCAATGCTGGGCGCCGGCCTGTTGGAAACCGTCAACTACATCGAGCACTACGGACTGCTGCGCCCGCGCCGCGCCAACGGCAAGTACGAACGGTGCTCCCCCCGCGACAGCTGGAACAGTGATCGCCTCGTCACGAACATCTTGCTGTTCCACCTCCAACGCCACAGCGACCATCACGCCAACCCAGGCCGCCGCTACCAAACCCTGCGCAGCTCCGAACAGGCACCACAACTCCCGGCCGGATACGCCACCATGATCCTGCTCGCCGTCGTTCCTCCACTCTGGCGCGCAGTCATGGACCACCGCGTCCTCGAGCACTACGGCGGCGACCAGTCCCTCATGAACACCAAACCAGAAGCCGCACGCCGCTTCCCACTCCCTGCGCTCTGGTATGCCGGCCACCGTTGACTCGGGACCCGGTAAGACCCCAACCCTGCTCTGCTGACCACCTCGATCATGACCACCCCCGACGACATCCACGTCTGCACCGTCAGCGGCGAGATCGATGTCCGGGCCGCCTCGATGTTGCGGAAGGCGCTGTTCGACAGCATCGCCATCGGAGAAACGACCGTCGTCGACCTGACCGCGGTGACATTCTTCGGCGTGGCCGGCATCTGCGCCCCGGGCGGTGCGGGGTGGTCGCGCGACAGTCCCGCCAGGGCCAGCCCTGGCGGCACTGTGGGCGGACGCCCGCCGCACTGGTTTTACACACCAGCGGTCGGGGGTTCGATCCCCTCTGCGCCCAGCACCGAGTTCGTGGCGTCTCCGCCGACCATGATGAGGGTTCCAGTCAAGGCTGCGGCCAATCCAAGCAGTCCTTTTCCGATCCTTCCTGTGATTGTGAGGGACCCAGGGCATCTCGAATCGGGTGTCCAGGCTATACGCAGGGTTAACGGCTTTTGTGAATCAGTGGATGAAACGCCGAACTCACGTCGGCCCACCGCGTGTCGTTATGGGATTGCCCCTCGTGTCGGCATTGCCAATTCGGGGATGTCTATGAATGACCTGTGCGCCCTACGAGATTAGGGGTCCTCGGGTTGCGCAGGCGCGAGGGCTCGTTGATCGGGTGGCCGGCGTCGGGCAGGCGAGCAGGTGAATCCCGGTCTCGGGCAGAACTGTTGGCTGATCAATGACACAAACGCGTATTTTGATGTGTTGCTGGAAGTTGGCCTATATAGTCGCGTCAGAACTCGGACTGGCTTGTCGAACGACGTGAACTATTCATGGAGGTCAGACACGTGCTTGCTCGGTTTCCTTTTTTCCTCCGCAGCGGGTCGGCGAAAGTTGTGGCTGCGCTGGGTGGTGTGGTTCTCGGATTGTCGATGACGACGACGGCTGCGGCGGATCCGATATATCCGATCCCCGATCCGGATCCGTTCTACGCCGCGCCGGCGGATCTGGCGGCACATCGGCCCGGTGATGTGCTCCGCACGCAGAAACTGCCGCCGGTGGCCGTATTTCCCGGCGCCACCGTTACTCTGGTGCAATTCCGATCCACCAACTCCCAGGATGAGCCGATCGCGGCTACCACCACGGTCCTCACTCCGATCGGTCACCAGCCCGACGCGCCGTTGATGTCGTATCAGCACTTTATCAATGCGCTCGGCACCCGTTGCGCGGTGTCGCATATGTTGTACTCCAACGATCCGAATCTCTTGGTGACGGCGTCGATTCTGAATGCGGTACTGGCGCAGGGCTGGAGCATCGCGCTGCCGGATCATCTCGGTCCGTACTTCGCATTCGGCGCGTCGCGTCTGGGCGGCCGGATCGTTCTGGACGGCGTCCGAGCGGTGAAACAGGTCCCGGAACTCGCTTCCCCGCAGAGTCCGATTACGTTGGCCGGCTACTCCGGCGGCGGCATGGCCACCGGGGCGGCGGCGGCGCTCCAACCGTCGTACGCGCCGGAGCTGAAACTCGCGGGCGCGGCCATCGGCGGTGCCCCGATGAACCTGGAGACGATGGTCGAGGCGTTGGGCTACGACCCGCACCCGGCCTTCGGGCTGGCCATGGCGGCGGCGATCGGACTCGAGCGCGAATATCCGAGCCAACTGCCGATCAGCTCCTACCTCAACCAGCGTGGCTTGGCGATCCGCGATGCCATGGCCAATGACTGCACCAATCAGATCCTCGCCGAGGGCGTCGGCGAGGGCGCGGGGGCATTGATGACCGATGCCTCGAGCTTCAACGTCCGTGAAGGCCGGGAGGTGCTGAGGGAGAACAGCTTGGAACTCTTCGGCGAAGTGCCGCAAACACCGGTGTTCGAATGGCATTCACCGGGCGACCCGCTGATTCCGGTCCAAGCGATCGATAACACCAACCACCGGTGGTGTGCGGCCGGCGTTCCGGTGCAGACGCTGCACGTTCCCGCGCCCGAGCATCTGTCGGGAGCGGTGATGGGTGCCCCTGAGGTCCTGGCGTGGCTCAACGGCCGGGTTCGCGGCGAGCCGGCACCCAGTAACTGTTGACGGGTTGCCGTGACTTCACGGCCGGCGTTCTCACATGGTCCGGGCGGCCTGGCAGGTCGCCCGGACCGGGCCGAGCAGACGGGATCGGGCGGCTCCGGCTTCCCGCCCCGGCGGGGCGATCGGCCGAGCTCGACGCTCTGACCTGGATAAATGTGCCCTCGGCAGGATTCGAACCTGCACACCCGCTTGAGGAGAGCATCTGCCCCCCGTTTGTCGGGATGGCCTGATGCCGGCCCAGTTTGGGGCCGGTCTCGATAGGTGCGATAGAGTCCACGCGAGACCGTAACAATCGTCTGGCCCGAAGCGCTGGGCCAGTCGGCGGCTTCCTCGCCGGTTACCGGACGGGTAGTTGAAGCTGTCGGCGGTGACGCCCGGATGTTCACAGCGCTGATCATTTGATCGCGCTGGCCAGTGTCGATTCTCGGCCGGATCCTCGCTGCTGGCTTCAAGCTCGCCCCAACCGCGCCAGAACTGGTTTTACACACCAGCGGTCGGGGGTTCGAAACCCTCTGCGCCCACCTTCTAAACCCAGGTCATGCTGCGGACCTGTGTATCAGCTGCGATCTTGTTTGCGCCGGTGGGGGTCACTTCCGTAGCGCGCCAACATCTTTCGACTCCTCCTCATCGGACCGCGCCGCGCGTGCTCTGAATTCGCGTGCGCTTCCGCTGACCGGAATCTCGACCTGGGCAGGGGGGACGGTGGGGTCACGATGGCACGGTCGGTTGTGCTCGGCGGGTAAATTTGGCTGAGACGACAACGTCGGCAGGACATCACAGAGGGAGGGACGCTGTGCCACGCATCGCGGAGGATCGGCTTCCGGCTCAGCCGAGTTCGCCCGAGCAGGAGTCGCGGCGTCAGGCGATCCTGCGTGCCGCGGCGCATCATGGGGCCGAGAAGGGGCTGGAGCGGGTTCAGATGCATGATGTGGCGAAGGATGCCGGGGTGGCGATTGCCACGTTGTATCGGTATTTCCCGTCCAAGACGCACCTGTTCAACGCGCTGTTGTCGGACCGGGTGAAGCATCTCGCCGAGTCGACCCCGCTGCCTCGGCCCGGCGTCGACCGGGTGCAGGCGGTCAGTGATCTGCTGGTCGAGGGCGGCCGGGAGTTGTTGTCGCGACCGTTGCTCGCGCACGCGATGTTGCAGTCGAATCTGGCTGCCGTCGCCCAGGCCGGTGGCGTGGTGACCAACCGGTTCAGCGGCTTGATCACGCAGCTGCTGGGGGTCGAACACCCCAGTGACGCCCAAGCGCGTCTGGTGCGCATCACCGAGGCGGCCTGGTACGGGGTGCTCAATGCGGCGCTGAACCATCACATCACCGCCGAGCAGGCCGAGGAGGACACGCGCGTCGCGTGCCGGAAGCTGCTGAGCGGTATCGAGGAACTGGCGTGATGTGATCGTGCCGCGGGCGGCTCCGGTGTCGATCGTGGCCCTGCCGGCGATGTCTCGCTCACCGAAAAGCTCCCACTTGCGTTGCCGCGCAGCTCCGTAGCATCGCCGTCCATGAAATACGCGATCATCGCCCCGGCTGCCGCGGGCACCAGCGCCGATCCTGCTTGGATGTCCGGCTTCGCCAAGCATGTGGAAGCGTGTGGCTTCGAATCTCTGGTCGCCATCGAGCACGCCGTGGTGATGAGCCATTACTCCAGCGTTTATCCGTATGCGTCGTCGGGAAGAATGGAGCTCCCCGATGACTGCGATATTCCCGATCCCCTGGAACTTCTGGCATTTCTGGCGGGCCAGACCACGACGCTCGGCTTGGCGACCGGCGTTCTCGTGCTGCCCAATCACCATCCCGTGGTGCTGGCCAAGCGGCTGGCCACCCTCGATCGGTTGTCGAACGGGCGGCTGCGGGTCGGTATCGGTATGGGGTGGATGAAGGAGGAGATCGAGGCCTGCGGAGCCCCCTTCGAGGCCCGCGGGCGACGGGCCGACGAGCAACTGGAAGTGCTCGCCAAACTGTGGGCCGATTCCGGCGCGACCGGCGTCGACCACAAGGGTGAATTCTTCAGCTTCCAGTCCGCGATGTGCTATCCGAAGCCGGTCCGGGCCGGCGGTGTGCCGATTCACGTGGGCGGTCACACCAAGGCCGCGGCGCGCCGCGCGGGACGCTACGGCGCCGGGCTGCAACCGCTGGGAGTCGCCGGTGACCAGTTGGCCGCGCTGGTCGAGCTGATGCGCGACGAAGCGACCCAGGCCGGTCGCGATCCCGCGGAGCTGGAATTGTCGCTGGGTCACCTGGTCTCCCGTATCGATCTCGACCGTTCCGGCCGCCTGGCCGAACAGGGCGCCGATCGGCTCCTGCTGGCACCGACCCCGACAGCGGATCTGCACCAGGCGATGGACGAGCTGTCGGCCTGCGCGCAACGGCTGGGTCTGTCGTGACCGGGCTGACCACGCACGACCGAAACGCCCTGCAGGACCTCGTCCACCGCTACGCGGATGCGATCGACGAGCGCGATATTCCCAGGGCCGCAGCGCTTTTCACCGGTGACGGGGTGCTGGAGCTGCCGAATCCGCCGGCCGCGCTCGACCCGGTCGTCGCCCACGCCGGGATCGACGCGGTGACCGCGGCACTGGTCGCCGTGGCCGCCGTGCCGGTGACATTCCATGCGATCGTGGGCGCGGTCTTCGATCCCGGGCCCACACCGGCAACGGCTGTCGGGAGGGTCACGTGCACCGCCCATCACCTCACCCGGCGCCACGGCCGCGACGTCGATTTGGTCTGGCACATCATCTACCGCGACCTCTACCGCAGTACCCCCGCCGGCTGGTTGCTCGCGCGACGCCGCCTGCATGTGGCATTCATCGAATCCCGCCCGGTGGCGGCGATGCGGGCACCGGGCCCGACGGGGTAGGCGTCGCCGAACCCGCACCGCCGCGGAGCCGGTGATCAGCTGCCGCCCAACGACGTTCGTCTCCACTTGTCTCGAGGAGCTTCACACCATGTCTTCGTCTCGTCCCACAGCACTCGTGACCGGCGCCAGCCGAGGTATCGGCCGCGCCACGGCGCTGGTGCTGGCAGGTTCCGGATTCGATGTCGCCTTCACCGCGCGCACCGTGGTGGAGGGCGAAGGGACCGTGCCGGCCCGCACTACGCGGGAAGGGGAAATCAGCTTCGGGGTGCCGGGCAGTCTGGCCACCACCCGCGCGGAGATCGAAGCACTGGAAGCGCGTGCGTTGCCACTGCGGATGGACCTGGCGGATCCGGCCTCGGTGACCGCGGCGGCAGCGGAGCTGCTGGACTGCTGGGGAGCCCCGAACCTGGTGGTCAACAACGCCATTCTGCACAAGCCGCATGCGCGGTTCCTCGAATTGGATCTCGATGACCTGCGTGAATCATTGGAAGCCAACCTCATCGAGCAGATCCGCCTGACCCAGGCGCTGCTGCCCGCGATGATCGACTCCGGCGGCGGCACGATCGTCAACCTGTGTTCGGGCTCAGCCGTCGTCGATCCCCCCGCCCCGCCCGGCGAAGGCGGTTGGGGGCTGGGCTATTCGGCGGCGAAGGCGGCTTTCGGTCGGCTGGCCGGCGCCATCAACGCCGAGCACCGCGGCGACGGGATCCGCGCGTTCAATATCGAGCCCGGATTCGTGATCACCGAATCGGGCGCCGCCCGGGGAGGCACCGCCGACATCAAGGCGAGCGGCTTCACCGGGGCGCCCGCGGACGCGTCGGGGCGAGTGATCGCATGGCTGGCCTCGGCGCCGCACGCCGAGACCGACCCACTCCTGGGGACTTTGATCAGCGCCCCCCGCGTCGCCAGATCCTTGACCTCGTAGACGCGACGGTAGGTTCCCCCGCCGGCAAACTTCACAACACACCGCCTTGGGCGGCGCCGTCGATCGACCATCGACGACGCCGCCCCATCCGGCGTTCGCCGATGGTCCGCGAACGCCCATCCATAGCGCGATTCTCGCCGGGGAACGGCCCCAAATGCGTTGTCCCGGTGAGCAGAAGGGCCGGTTGCACGTTCTCGCCTCGACAGCAGAATGACGACCCATGGATCTGCGAGAGACTACCCAGCAACGGGCCCTGCGCAGAGAGCTGCGCGAGTATTTCGCCCGACTCCTGCCCCCGGCGCAACGTCGAGAGGTCGCCGAGGCCGGCGCCGGCGGGCCGCGATTCCGTGAGGTGACCCGCATGCTCGGCCGGGATGGATGGCTCGGCGTCGGGTGGCCGCCCGAGTACGGAGGCCGCGGGTTGACCGCCGAGGAGCAATTCATCTTCTATGACGAAATCCAGCGGGCGGGAGTGCCGTTCCCCCTGGTCACCATCAATACCGTGGGCCCGGCACTCATGCAGTACGGCACCGAGGAGCAGAAGGCCAGGTTCCTTCCGGGCATGCTCAGCGGCGAGATCGTGTTCGCGATCGGCTACACCGAATCCGAGGCGGGAACCGACCTCGCATCCCTGCGCACTCGCGCGGTAGCCGACGGTGACGGGTTCGTGGTCGATGGGGCCAAGATCTTCACCACCGGCGGCAACACCGCCGACTACGTGTGGCTGGCCTGCCGCACCGACCCCGAAGCCCCGAAGCATCAGGGTATTTCGATCCTGATCGTGCCCTGCGCCGACCCCGGCTACTCGTGGACCCCGATCACCACCGTCGGCGGCATGACCGTGACCGCTACCTATTACTCCGGCATCCGTGTCCCCGCGACCGACGTCGTCGGCGCGGTCAATGGCGGCTGGCGGCTGATCACCACCCAGCTCAACCACGAACGGGTGGCGCTGGCCGCACTCGGCGGCCGAATGATCCAGCTGTGGGAGGAGACCCTCGCCTGGGCCCAGGACAGCGGCGCCGCCGAACAACCTTGGGTACGACGCGAATTCGCGCGCACCCACGCGCGGCTGGAAGCGATGCGGCTGATGAACCACCGGCTCGCCGCCGAGGTCGGCGACGGCACGCTGAGCCCCGAGAAGGCAGCCGCCGCAAAGGTTTACGGCACCGAAACCCATATCGACCTGCAGCGGTCGATGAGTTTCGTGCTCGGCGCCGGTGGACGGCTCCGCCCGGGGGCGGCCCGGGCCGCGTTGCACGGACAGGTCGAGCAGCTGTCCCGGCAGGGCATCGTCAACACCTTCGGCGGCGGAGTCAACGATGTCCTGCGCGACATGGTCGCCACCGGCGCCCTGGGTCTGCCCCGAGGTGCGCGATGAACCACGAATCCTCTGACGGCACTGGGGCAGAATCCCGCGAGCTCCGCCCGCGGCCGGCGATCAACCTCGACAACCGGTTCTGGTTCGAAGCCGCACGCCGGCATCAGCTTCTGGTGCAACGCTGTGCGGTGTGCCGAACACTTCGGCACCCACCCGGTCCCCAATGCCCGCGGTGCCAGTCCTTCGACTGGGACGCCGTGCAGGCAACCGGCCGGGCCACCCTCTACTCCTGGGTCGTGGCCCACCATCCCCGTCATCCCGCCTTCGACTACCCGCTGATCGTGGGGCTCGTCGAGCTCGAAGAAGGAACCCGGCTGATCACCAATCTCACCGATGTCGCCGTCGCCGACCTCGACATCGGCATGCCACTGACCCTCGGCTGGTTCGACGCCGACTCCGAACTGAGCCTGCCGGTCTTCTCTCCGGCCACTATCGAGGAACGCTGATGGACTTCCGACTCACCGATGAACTGCTCGAGGTTCAGGCGCTGGCCGCCCGTGTGTTCTCGGCGCTCGGCGATTCCGACGCCGTCTGGACCGAACTCGGCCGTACCGGACTGCTGGGGCTGGCCCTTCCCGACGAGCACGGCGGAGCCGGACTGGGCATGGACGCCGCCTGCGTGCTGCTCGAAGAACAGGGCCGGACCGTCTCGGCCGCTCCGGTCTGGCCACATGTCGTCGCCGCCTCGGCGCTGGCCCGCCACGCCTGCGCCGACGTGCTCACCGGCGTGGCCGACGGCGCCGTCCGGCTGACGGTAGCGCTCGAGGAATACGGGAGCGCCGCCGCAGCCGCACCGACGTGCCGAGCCATCCCCGCCGAGAGCGGAAGCGGCTCGGGCACATGGCGATTGTCGGGTGTCAAGGCCGCGGTCCCGACACCCGAGGGCGTCGATTTCGTGCTCGTCTCCGCCGTCGCCGACGACGGGCCGGGCCTGTACCTGGTGACGAACCACGATCTGACCTGGGAACCCGCGCCGACCACCGATCTCGACCGCGCACAGGATCTGGTGCTCGAGTCGACCCCGGCGCTGCGGGTCGGCGGTAGGCAGACAGTGACCGAGGTGGTGCGCTGGTCGCGGCTGGCGGTGGCCGCACTGCAGGTGGGCGTTGCCGACGGCGCGCTGCGCCTGGCCGCCGACTATGTCCGCGACCGCCGCCAGTTCGGCCGCGCCATCGGCTCGTTCCAATCGGTGCAGCACCAGCTGGCCGACTGCTGGACCGACGTCGACGCCATGCGCCTGACCCTGTGGCAGGCCCTCACCTGTGATGCCGACGAAAACCACGCGGACAGAGCGGCTTTGGTCGCCGCATGGTGGTGCGGGCAGGCCGGACTCGACGTCGTGCACCGCGTCCAGCACGTCCACGGCGGCATCGGCGTCGACACCGACTACCCCGTCCACCGCCACTTCCTCTGGGGCAAACAACTCGCCGCCACCTTCGGCGGACCCGAAGCCGTCCTCCAGGAACTCGGTGACGAGCTCGGAAGGAGCGAATGATGAGCCCATCCATCACCGGTGCGGCGGCGATCGCCGGCATCGGGGCCACCGAATTCTCCAAGGCGTCCGGGCGAAGTGAGCTGCGGCTGGCCTGCGAGGCGGTCACGGCCGCCATCGCCGACGCGGGACTGACCCCGGGTGATGTCGACGGCATGGTGACATTCACCGCCGAGTCGTCGTCCGAGAATCACGTCGCGCGCAATGTCGGTATCGGCGAACTGTCGTTCTTTTCCCGAGTCGGGCACGGCGGTGGCGCGGCCTGCGGCACCGTCGCCCATGCGGTCGCGGCGATCGTCGCCGGGCTGGCCGAGGTCGTCGTGTGCTGGCGTGCGTTCAACGAACGCTCCGGTGAGCGTTACGGTTTGGGCCAGGCGGACAGGCCGATGGACACCAGCGCCGACCGCGCGAGTTACTCGTGGATGACACCCTATGGGCTGTCCACCCCGGCGCAGTGGGTGGCGATGTTCGCTCGCCGCTATATGCACGAGTACGGCGCGACGAGTGAGGATTTCGGTCGCGTCGCGGTCATCGATCGCGCACACGCGGCAACGAACCCGCGGGCCTGGTTTCACGGTCGCCCGATCACCCTCGAGGACCACCAGAAGTCCCGGTGGATCGCCGAACCGTTGCACTTGCTGGACTGCTGTCAGGAAACCGACGGCGCCCAGGCGGTGGTGGTCGTGTCCGCGGAACGGGCGCGTGACCTGCGGCATCCACCGGCCTACGTGCTCGGTGCGGCCCAAGGCGCCGGCGACGACCAGCTCATGATGACCTCCTACTACCGGCCCTCGATCTCGGGCATTCCCGAGATGGGAGTGGTCGGGCGGCAGCTGTGGAACCAGAGCGGGCTCGGGCCGCGCGATATGGGAGCGGTCATTCTCTACGACCACTTCACGCCCCTGGTGCTGCCGCAGCTCGAGGAACTCGGCTTCTGCGTCCGCGGTGAAGCACGCCATCTGCTCGCCGACGGCCACCTCGACCCCGGCGGCCCACAGCCCTTGAACACTCACGGCGGCCAGCTGGGCGAGGCGTACCTGCATGGCATGAACGGCATCGCGGAGGCGGTGCGACTGGTCAGGGGAACGGCGGTGAACCAGCCGCCCGACCTCACCAGCGTCCTGGTCACCGCGGGCACAGGCGTGCCGACCAGCGGCCTCGTCCTCGGCAATATCCGCCCCTGATCCACCCCGCAAATCCGGCAATACCCGGCTTCGACAAGAAATGAGAAAACAGGCATGCAGACATTGAATGGCAAAGTCGCCATCGTCACCGGCGCAGCCGGGGGAGTGGGCCGGGGTATCGCACTCGCCCTCGCACATGCGGGAGCCCGCGTGGCGATACCCGACATCAAAGCGGCCGACGATCTCGTCGCCGAACTCGGCGACGACACCGCACTCGCCAAGATCTGCGACATTCGCGACAGTTCCCAGGTCAACGCCTTCGTCGACGAGGTTGTCGCCAGGTTCGGGACCGTCGACATTCTTGTCAACAACGCCATGGCATCCGCACTGCTGCCGCTGACCGAAACCAGCGACAAGGACATCGAATTGGCGATGAGTACCGGTCCGATGGCCACCCTGTACTTCATGCGCGCCTGCTATCCGCACCTCGTCGACGGAGGCAGGATCATCAACCTTCGTTCCGGCTCCGAAGTGACCGCGATTCCCAACTTCGTCACCTACATCGCGGCCAAATCCGCGATCGCGGGAATCACGCGCGCCGCCGCGCGCGAGTGGGGCCGATCCGGCATCACCGTGAACGCCATCTGCCCGTTCGTCCTATCCGACGCCGCGGCAGCCGAATTCGAGAAGCACCCGGGACAGCTCGACAGCATCCTCGCCAACCTGTCGATTCCCCGCCTCGGCCATGCCGAGAACGACATCGGCCGGGCCGTGGTCTACCTGGCCGGACCGGACGCGAGCTACGTCACCGGGACCACGATCAGCGTGGACGGCGGCGCCGCCTTCATGGCGTAACGGCCGCATCGCCTGGACCTCCCGCCCGCTATCGTCAAGCGCCCCAAGGACACCCGATGGCCCCAGCCACCTCGACCGACGCCAGCCCTCCGCCGTCCCAGGTTCCCTCGGCCGCGGGGCGCCCGACCGCCGACCGTGCGCTGCGGCGTCTGTTCCTCAGCGCGCCGTTCGCGCACGTCTGCCCGCAATTGTGCTTCGGGTCCGTCGCGTATTTCGCCGCGCTGCAGGTGCAGTCGATGGACCCCGAGCACAAAGTGCAGCAGCTCGCACTGGTCAACGCGGTCGTCGCGACCGTCTCGGTGCTCACTCAGCCGGTGGTGGGCGTCTGGTCCGACCGCACGCGGACGCGGTTCGGAGCGCGAACGCCGTGGATGCTGGCGGGCGCGGTGCTCGGATTCCTGGGCCTGATCGCGGCCGGGTTGTCCACGTCGGTCGCGACGCTGCTGATGACCGCGAGCATCGCCTATCTGGGCTTCAACACATTCGGTGGCCCCCTCACCGCGATTCAGCCGGACCGGGTGCCGGTGGATCACCGCGGCCGCTATTCGACCCTGGCCGGTCTGGGAACGGTGATCGCGGCGATCCTCGGTCCGGTGATCGGGGCGATCTTCGCCGACCGAATCCCGTTGGGATACACCGTCGTCGCCACCATCACCCTCGTCTTCGCGCTCGGATTCCTGTTAGCGAACCCGGATGCCGACAATCGAAACAGCAGCCGACCCCCGTTTTCGGTTTCCACTGTGCTGCACATGTTCTGGGTCGATCCCAGACGCCATCCCGACTTCTTCTGGGTGTTCCTCGGCCGGTTTCTGATCTGCGGCGGCTACTACATGGTGCTGACCTACCAGCTCTATATCGCCCAGGACTACATAGGCCTGACACTCACGGAAGCCACGCACCTCACCCCGATTCTGAGTCTGGTCAGCTTGCCGGGATTCCTGCTGGCCCTCGGCATCGCAGGACCGCTGTCGGACAGAATCGGTCGACGCAAACCCATCGTGCTCGCCGGCGGCATCATCATCGCCGCCTCGGCGCTGCTCCCGATCTGGTCTCCGACCGTGGGTGGGTTGATCGGATCCACCGTGGTGCTGACGATCGGATTCGGCACCTTCCTCGCCGTCGATCAAGCATTGGTCACCCAGGTACTCCCCGACGCCGACAGTGCCGCAAAGGATCTCGGCATCATCAATATCGCGTCCACCCTGCCGAGCACCTTCGCGCCGATGGCGGCCGCGGCGATCGTCACAGCCTCGCACGGCTACGGCACGCTGTACCCGGTGGTGGCACTTGTCGCCGGACTCGGCGCCCTCGCGATCCTTCCGGTCAAAACCCGATGACCCCGCCGTCCGGCGGCTCAGGGAAGGTTCTCGGCGCGGCGCAACCGGACGGCGAGCATGCTCAGGTGGTCGAGGGACTCGGACGACAGCTCGGTGGCCGTGCTCAACAGTTGCCGCAGCGTGTCGTCGTGGATATCGGCGATGACGCGGTTGTTGTCGGTCGCGTCGCAGTGCGTGGCGCCGTCGCCGAAGTAGTCCGGGTCGACGTCGAAGAAGTCGGCCAGAGCGGCTGCCAGCGCCGATGAAGGATGGGAGCGGCGACCGCGCCGGAGTTGGGACACATACGGTTCGGATACCGAGAAGCCGCGACGGTCGAGCTCGGTAACCAACCGGTGATTGGTCAAACGCTGCTGGTGTTGTTGCGCCCACTGGTCGAACAGGGCGTTCAATCGCCGGCCGAACGGACTGGGCATCAGTGAAAGATCGCGGTGGTCACCTGTCGCGCAGCGTCGAGCACCAGTGGCGCGACTCGCTCGAGCTGCGCGTCGCTCTTGCCGGTCAACGAGATTGCACCGATTGTGCTGTTGAGCGGGGTGCGGATGGCGACTGCGGTGCAGGCGATGTCGTCGAAGCATTCTCCACGCTCGAACGCGATGCCGTTTCGGACGCGTACGGCGCCGAGTTGCTTGTGCAGCAGGTTGATATCGGTGATGGTGCTCGCGGTCGACCGGGTCATCGTGCCGGCGACGCGGCGGTCCACTTCTTCGGGCATGAGCCAGGCCAGCATTGCTTTGCCCAGCGCCGTCGCGTGCGCGGGTGCTGCCGCACCGACGCGTGACGGCACGCTGCTGGCGGAGTGTCCGCCCATCTTGTCGAGGAAACACACCTGCCCTCTGTCGAGGGTTGCCAGGTGCACTGTCATACCCGTGCGCAGCATCAATGTGTGCAGCAACGGCGCGGCCGCCGATCTGAGGGCGTGGGTGTCGTCGTTGCTGCCGACCCGCAGCGCCCGTGGTCCCAGGCTGTAGCCCGAGCTGGTGCGATCGAGCCACCGGACCCGGACCATCTGTTCGATGATCCGGTGGGCGGTGGAGCGAGGCAGCCGGGTAGCCCGGGCGACATCGTCGAGTGTCAGGCGGCTGGTGCGGTAGGGAAACGTGTCGAGGATCAGGCTCATCCTCTCGATCATCGAGGGCGGGAGCTGTGAACTCTGGGGATGTGAAGCTTCGAGTGAGGCAGTCACACGACCTCCGGGAACGAACTGAAATGAATTCTAGTGACGGGTTCCAGGTTAGCAGCGCCCTGACCTCGCGGGAAGGCAAAACTGAAATTCATTCTGCCCAGTGGTCGGCGGTGTCTGCCTGCCTTCGAGGTCGGATCAGACGCGCGGCGCGGGGAGTTCGACCGCTGCCCCGAGGTCGGCCACCCCGGCGCCGACTCGGACGCTGAACAAGCCGGGTTCCCGGACCCAGGCGTGCTCGTCGGTCGACCAGTGCTCGAGGGAGCGGGGTTCGATACCGATCCGGGCGGTGACCGTCGCGCCCGGTTCCGCGTGCACCAGCGCATAGCCGGCGAGCCAGCACGCGGGACGATCGATCGCCGACGGTGCGGTACGCGAAAGATACGCCTGTACAACATGTTTTCCACGTCGCGATCCAGTGTTGGTGACGTCGACGGTGAGGGTGACCCGGCCGTCGTCCGCCGTCGTGACAGCCGGTTTCGCGATCTCCCAGGTGGTGTAGCCCAGCCCGTGCCCGAACGGGATGGCCGGTGCGGGACCGCCGACGGCGGTGCGGCGCAACCACTCCCGGTAGCCGACGTGGACGCCCTCGGTGTAGTCGAGTCGCCCGTCGACCGGCTCCACCTGCCAGACCGGCACGTCGGCCTCGGCCGCCGGCCAGGTGGTGGGGATGCGGCCGCCGGGTTCGCTGTCGCCGCTGAGGACATCGGCCAGCGCCGCGCCGAATTCCTGGCCCGGGAACCAGGCGAGCAGGGTTGCCGGAACGTCACACAGCCACGGCATCAGTACCGGGCCACCGGAATTGACCACCACGACCGTGCGGGGGTTGGCGGCGAGCACCCGGCGCACCAGCTCGTCCTGGCCCTCGGGCAGGGCGAGGGTGGGCCGGTCGAAGCCCTCGGATTCGATGGTCTCGGTGGTGCCGACGACCACGATCGCGATATCGGCGGCCGCGGCCAAGGCTTCGGCCCGCGCCAATTCCTCGGCGGGCGTGCCGAATACGTCCTCGGTGCCGAGTGCGAGCCGCGCGAGCGGGAAGCCGCCGGGCAGATCGGGCTGGAATTCGAGGATGATCTCGACCGTCCGCCCGGCGTCGAGTTCGACATCGAAGGCCCGCGACGGCGGATTCAGAATCGCCTGCAGCACATCGTCGCTGTCCGCCACGATCGGGCCGGCACTGAGCACGCGGTCGTCGATCCGGAACGTGTGGCGGCCGATGCCCGCGACGCCGAGCCGGTGATGGCCGGTGCGGTCCGGGGTGTAGTGGGCGGTGATCTGCAGGGTCGCGGTTCGGGCGAGCCGTTCGTCGCCGAACCAGCCGAATCGGCCGGTCGGGAAGATCTCCTCGGCGAACGGTGTGCCTTGCGGGTCCAGATAGCGCACCCGGATGCCCGGTCCTCCGGTGACCGGGTCGGTAACGGTACCCCGTTCGAAAGGGGCCAGTTCAGCGCTGGGCACCAGTCCGGGGGTGTAGGCGACGCGGTCGGCGCCGTAGTGCTCGCGCAGGCCTTCCAGCGGCGAGACCACCGTCTCCGGGAACACCATGGCCGAGCCGCCGCCCTGACTGCGGCCCCGGCGCGCATGGTGGCCGATGACCGCGAGCCGAGGTGCGGTGTCCGCGGCGATCGGCAGGACTCCGTCGTTGCGCACCAGCACCATGGCATCCGCGGCGACCCGCCGCAGCAGCGACCGGATGTCATCGCGATGCCACGGCGCGGGCGGAGCGACCACCGGCGCGACGGAATCCAGCGCCCCGACCCGGGCGGCCAGCCGCAGCAACCGCAGCGCCTTGTCGTCGACGGCGGCCTGGTCGACCGTTCCGGCTCGGATGGCCTCGACCAGCGCGTCACCCCACAGGGTGTCGGGGCCGGGCATGACCAGATCCTGACCGGAGGCGGCCGATTCGACGGTGTCACGGACCGCGGTCCAGTCCGAGACGACCGCGCCGTCGAAACACCACTCGTCCTTGAGCGGCGTGCGCAGCAGCGGATTCGCGCTCATGGTGGCGCCGTTGACCTGGTTGTACGAGGACATGACCAGCCACGCTCCGGCCTCGACGACCATTCGCTCGAACGGCGCCAGGTACACCTCGCGCAAGGTGCGCTCGTCCACTCGTGCGTCCACGGTGAGCCGCTCGGTTTCACTGTCGTTGGCGACATAGTGCTTGGCTGTGGCGCCCACACCGTGCGCCTGCACCGCCGCGACATAGGCGGCGCCGATCCGGCCTGAGAGCCACGGATCCTCACTGAGCGCCTCGAAATGCCTTCCACCACGCGGAGATCGGTGCAGATTCACCGTCGGCCCCAGCACGATATCGACCTTCTTCGCCCGAGCCTCGGCCGCGATCAGCGCACCGAGCCGGTCCACGAGTTCCAGGTCCCAGGTCGAGGCGACCGCGGTGGCCGAAGGCAGGCCGGCCGAAGGGTCCCGGTCGTCCATCGACACACCGCGGACACCGGAGGGACCGTCCGACATGACGATCGACCGCAAGCCGATGGCGGGCTCGGCGGGCAGCGACCAGGCCGATTCGCCGCTCAGGAGCCGAACCTTCTGTTGCGTCGTCAGCTTGTCCAGCAGCGCGGTCAGATGCGCTTCCAGATCGGGCGAGTCGGCGGGCAAGGGGTGATTCATTTCTTCTCCGGTGTGAGGTCGCGGTTTTCGGAATCGGAGGTCCTGCCGGTGCCGAGTGGGGCTCGGGCGGGGCGTACGAGCAACGACAGGACCAGTGCGGCGAACGCGGTCGCCGTGGCGAACCAGAATCCCGACTCGAAGCCCCGGTCGGCGAACACCCCGGGAATCGGATTGAGCTGGGGTGGCATTCCGGGGACACGCACACTGGCCGCTATCGGGTGCGCTGCCGCGGAGGCGATGACGACAGCGACACCGACCGCCGTACCCACACCCTGGACCAGGGCGAAGATGCCGAAGCCCGCACCGGTGTGCTCGCGCGGCACCGTCTCGGCGACGAGAACCGTTGCGGCCGTGTAGAAGAAGCCGAGCGCCAACCCGAAGGCCGCGTTGGTGAGGGTGAGAATGTCCCAGGTGTGCGATCCGGCGGCCTCGACCAGAGCGATCGCGGCGAACAGCGCCGCGGCCGACAACAGCGGGAGCCGGGCGCCGAGCCGACGCGCCACGACCGCGCCGATCACGCCGAAGGCAATCGTGATCATGCCCTGCAGCAGCGCGATACGCAGGCCGTACTCGTGGGTGGTGAAGCCACTGCCGTAGCTGAAGCCCGGGACCAAACTCACCTCGATCGCCTCGGGCGGCAGGAGCGTTCCGGTGGCCTGTGTGATCTTCGCGAGTGTGCCTGCGACGACGCTGTTTTCGATCTCGGCCGGGCTGGGCGTGCGGGCCATGTAGGTGATCGCGTAGGTCTGGACACCGATCGTGCACGAGGCGAGCAGTCCCACCGCGAGCAGCAGGCCGAAGCGAGGCCGGCGCAACACGAGCGGATCGATCAGCGGCACGTGCAGGCGCGGCTGCACGAGGACGAACACGGCCAGTATCGCCAGCCCGCCGACCAGCCAGGCCAGGCTCGTGGACCTGGTCCAGCCCCAGTCCTGCCCCCGGTCGACATAAACCATCACCAGTGCGGCGCCGACTGTGACCAGGGCCGCGCCGGTAAGACCGAGGCGCTGGCGCGCAACGGGTTTCGAACCCGGTACGGCCAGCGCGATCAACGGGATCAGCACCAGCGTGAACGCCAGCGACAGCCAGAATGCCGCGCTCCAGCCGTGCGCTCCGTTGAGCCAGACAGCCAGCGGCGCGACGGCCGTGGCGAACCCGGATCCGGCGGCGATCGCGCCGAACCCGAGCGCGGGGTCGTTGTGCGGCAGCAGATCCCGGACCAGTCCGTAGGCGACGACCGCACCCGCGACGGCGAAGGACTGCAGGCACCGGCCGAACAGGAAGACCGCCCAGCCGCCCGCCAGCGCGCAGACCAGAGACCCCGCCGCGAACAGCACGCCGCATGCCACGAACGTTCGCTTGCGGCCCCAACTATCGCCGATCCTGCCGATCAGCGGTGCGGCGGCGGCTCCGATGAGACCGGACACGATGATGGTCCACGCGGAATTCGCGCCACTGCCCGGGAAGGCGGCCGCGATCTTGTCCAGAGCGGCTGCGGCCATCAGTGTCTGGATCGGTGCGATCTCGCTGAACAGCACGATCAACACCACCGCGATGAACACTCGGGCACGGGGCTCGACAGTGGGAGTTGTGGACATACCAACCCCTTTCGGGAATACAACTGACGACAAACGCGTGACATCACGCAACGGGAGCAGCGATCAGAATGGTTGCGCCGGAAAGGGCGAAATCGAACGCGCTCATGTCGTCTCGACGAACTCAACTACCAAATGAGTTGAGTGAGTGAATTATTGCACAAGAGGGGTTTGGCGGCGGTGAATTCGAGATTTTCTCGACAATCGCCTCTCAGCTATTGCCCGGAGCGTCGATCCAGGGGACCGATGACGCGGTGAACCAGTTCCATCCCCGGGCATTCCACACTCTCGAATGAGCGGCGAGACGCTGCCTGTAATCGAGCCAGTCCGGCCTGGTGCGGGCGCGCCAGGATCGTTCACCCACACCGGCCAATCGCGGAAGGAGCAGTAGCTCCAAATCCTCACGTCCAGTGACCGTTTCGCACCATGCGGCAGCCTCGAACCCGACCAGCCGGGTGTCCAGATCGACGCCGGGGAGCTCGTCTTCGATTTCCCAGTTCACCCCATCCTCCACCGAGGTCGGCGTATAGGCGGCCATCCCGAGGCGGCTTCGAGCCTGTTCGTGACTCGGGTCGAGGGCTGAATCCGCGAACGGGCGGTCGAGGTAGTAGCGGGATGTCGGCGACGCAATGATATTCGCGCCCAACGCGAGTGCTCGCTGGAGATCGGTCCGGCCGCGCTCCAAGTTCTCTCGCACCACCTCGACGAATTCCGGGGGGATGAGTTCTTCCAGCCGTTGCGACCCGAGCATGGCGTCCACTTCGGTCAGGCTCATCCAATATTGCACGGTTTCTCTGGCGGAGACTTCGGTGCGAGCCATCTCCTGCCAGCCGATGACGTCCTTGCCCTGCTCTCGGACAATCGCTGCGGCCCGCTCGAGAAACGCGATGTGATCGTCGGCCGGCATGCCGAACGCCTCGTCGCCACCGATGTGAATGAAGGCCGAGGTCGTGAACTGGTCGGCCAGCACCGCGACCACGTCCTCGACGAACGACCATGTTCGATCAGCCGCCGGGTCGAGATAGACCGCGCCGCCGTGATTCTCTGGCGCCAACTCAGGATACGAGCGAATCGCGGCTGCGCTGTGGCCCGGCATATCGACCTCGGGCACCACGGTCACGAAGCGGTCCGCGGCGTATTCGACGAGCTCGGCGATGTCCGCGCGCGAGTAGAAGCCCCCCGGACGGTCTTCGGCAGCTCCGGCGGCACCGACCGTGAGTAGTCGGGGCCACCCGGGGACGTCGAACCTCCAGCCCTGGTCGTCGGTCAAATGCAGGTGCAGCACGTTGAACTTGTAGAGCGCGAGCATGTCGATGACCCGTTTCACCGTGTCCACGTCATGGAATGTCCGGGCCACGTCGAGGGTCAGCCCCCGCCACGAGTAATCGGGGACATCGCGGATCGACAGCGTCGGGATGCGGGCCGCCCCAGCGGCCGATGTCGCCGCGGCCAGTTGGCGAAAGGACGTCAACCCCCGGTACACGGCTTCTGGGCCGGGGCCCCAGACCACCACGCCGTCCTCGTCGACTCGAAGCCCGTGTCTCTCGTCCGCCGAGACCGCGCCGTCGGCGCGGCCTCCCCGGGACCGGGGCAGATCGTCGAGGCCGAGGTCGTCGAGCCGCACTCGGAGCGCCGCCGAGGGTGCGGGATCCATCGTGACGAGCAGTCGGATGCCGGTGTCGGTCCGCAGCTCGTTCGCGAATCCCTCGGCGACATCGCGGAGTTCGGGCGAATCCACCGCCACGGTCATGCCGTCCTCCAGCACGAACCAGCCGGTGCCCGGCCGGTGCTCGTACGTCTTCGGAATGATCAAAGCCGTTCCCTTCCGCTATCTAACACGTGTAAGATAGTGTGAGCATAAGGGTGACGAGATCCGCATCGCAACGAGGAGGGCAATTGTGGCCAAACGGATGACGCCGGAAGCTCGGCGTCTGGAAATTCTGGCCGTTGCCCGTCAAACCATCGCCGAACACGGGATTCGGGCCTTGTCGATCCGCGAGCTCGCGCGCCGCTGCGGCATGTCCGCGCCCGGGCTGATGCACTACTTCCCCGACATGCAGACCTTGCTGGTCGCGGTGCTCGATGAGCGCGACAAAGCAGATTCGGCCGCTGTGTTCGACCAGGTCGACGGCAAGGGGCTGCTCGCAATCCTTGACGCGGGCGTCGACTACTACAGCTCGCGCGCTCAGGAATCGAAGAACTTCGACGCACTCGAGGCGGAGGCTCAGGATCCTTTCCATCCCGCGCACGCGTATTTCGCCGAACGATTCGACCGAATGGTCGAATCTGTTCGACCGTATGTAGCGGACGAGTCCGGCGATTCGGACGACTTGTTCAGGGTCGTGCGGCTGATCCTCGAAGGCTCACGGGCCCAAGCACTTCGGGGCGTGTCACTCGAAGAACGACTCGCTGACTGGCAGGCGGTGCGCAAGGTGCTCCTGTCGCACCTCGGTAACTGAACTCGGCCTCGAAATCCCTGCTCTCTTCCGGGAGGTAAATGCGTCTTCTTTTAATTACGTGTTCCTGAATTGGTGTCGGCTGGCGGATGTGTCAGTCGGCGCCTATTCGTGTTCCTATGAATTCTCGCATAATAACGATTCTCCAGATCTTTCCGAACTCTCCCCAATTCGTCGACCATTATGTAATCTAGGTCATCGGCGCGACTCTGAACGTTCAGTCGATTAGGCGCTGTGCATCCCCAGTTTCTTCTGTCTGCGGTCGCGCCCTTTTCTCAACCGCCTAATCAAATCGGAATTATGAGGACCAAGATGAATCTCTACAGGCGAATGAGCCCGGTGGTGATCGCTGCCATGATGGCAACGGCCGGCGTCGCCGCGTCCGGTGACGCCTCCGCGTCGCCGGGGCCCGCTGCCCCCGCGGATTCGACGCATTACCAGGGGGCGATCGTCGGCGACAGCGTTGTCGCGACCGCCGAGGACGGAAAGTTCGTGCGGGACACGGACACCGGGACCGTCTCGCTGCACAACTCGTCGGGGGCAACGGTCGATTCGACGCCCACGGCCTACGTTCTCGACGGACAGCGGTACCCGATCGCCACGCAGATCTCGGCCGACGGCCACACGGTGCGGCTGACTCCGCAGCTGCCGGCGAATACCGGTGGGTCGGCGGTGCGCCCGGTCGCCTCGCCCTTGGAAAACCAGCTGGCGATGAACGACCTGATCAACTCGGTCGGCTTCGGTTTGTCCGCCGGCACGCTGGTCGGGACGATCGTCGGCGCTGTGATCGGTGTCGGTGCCGGACTCGCCATTGCCGGGGCATCGTGCCTGGTCCTCAGCATCGGCTGCGTGCTGACGGTGGCGCCGCTGATGACGATGATGGGCGCGGCGGGCGGGGTCGTCGGTCTGGCGTTGGGCGGCGCTCCCGGACTGCTCCAGGGCATGTGGAACTACTACACCACCATGCAGGCCGCTCCCGGACAGAGTCAGTACGCGTCTCAGCTACCCGGGCTGGCAAAGCCGACCCCCGAGCAGCCGGAGGCCGGACAGTGATGATCCGCAAGGCTGCCATCGTCACTGTGACGGCTGGATCGTTGCTCACGGCGTCAACGGCGGCCATGCAACCGGCATCGGCCGACCCCGCGAACCCAGCCGTCGGGTACCGGAGCGAGGTGTCCGACAAGCAGGTCGTCACCACGATCGACGCGGGCACCTTCACACCGGCTGCCGATGGCGGATCCATCATCGTCTCCGACGATGCCGGACAGATCGTCACCCAGCTGCCACTTGCCTTCGCCCTCAACGGAATCCGATACGACATCCGGCACGACATCGCCGCGGGCGGTCGAACCCTGGATCTCGCCCCGGATCTGGCCAGCGCGCAGCCGATCGCGTCTCCGCTGGAGAATCAGCTCGCCGCCAACGAGAGTCTGGGCAATTTCGGTGTGGCACTGGCACTGGGCCCGCTCGCGGGCGCGGCGGCCGGAGCCATCGTCGGCGCGGTACTCGCGGTGGCGACGTGCGCCGTTCTCGCGGTGGGCTGCCTGGTAACCGGATTGCCGATCATCGGTGTATTCGCCGGTGCCGGCGGACTCGCGGGCACGGTCCTGGCCGGACTGGCCGGAGGCTGGTCGAGCGGATTGGACTACCTCAACACCCTGACCGCCCCACCGGGCCAGAGCAGGTACGCCAAGGACGGCGCGGGCACCAACGCCGCCGGAATCCCCGACTCCCCGATGCGATTCCCGCGCCTGCCCAGCGGCTCCGCCTCGGGCAGCGGTTAGTCACGGGCATCAGGGTGCTCGGTCGAATTAGCCGGGAAGCCAACGAAGTCCGATAGATGACCTGATCAGGGCTGTATCCGCAGCCCTGATCAGCATGTGAATCCCAGACCCTCGCAGCCGATGCCAGTCGGCAGCGGACGGCAGCGGGACCCGGGCGGAGGGAATGCGCGGGTCCCGTTGTCCTCGAACGGATCAGCCCTGCGGCTGGGAGAAGCGCAGGTGGTTGCCCCAGGGGTCGGCGAAACCGCAGTCGCGCATGCCGTACGGCTGGTCGATCAGCGGCTGCTCGACCGGGACGCCCGCGGCTTCGAGTCGCTTGAAGGTCGCGTCCACGTCCTCGGTGACGAAGATCAGGGTGCCCATGGCGCGGCTTTCCAGGCGGGCGCGATTGGCTTGGACGGCAGCCTCGTTCGG
Source organism: Nocardia sp. NPDC005746 (assembly GCF_040630785.1). Taxonomy (NCBI): domain Bacteria; kingdom Bacillati; phylum Actinomycetota; class Actinomycetes; order Mycobacteriales; family Nocardiaceae; genus Nocardia; species Nocardia sp. NPDC005746. Next base: position 60,729 of record NZ_JBEXYE010000004.1, on the reverse strand, counting down.
GTTCATGGTGGGGGTTTCGAGCAGGAACTCGATGCCGGGCTGGGTGGCCGGGCCGACGGTGAGCCAGCGGACGTCGCCGAAGAACGGCATGTCCTGGCGTACCTCGAGGCCGATCACGTCGCGGTAGAACTCCAGGGCTTGCTGCTGATCGCCGACCAGTACGGCGACGTGGGTGAGTACGAGATCTTTTCCGGTGGTCATGGCTGTCCTTCTTCCTCGCGGTAACCGGGGGTCGTGGGTGCAGACGGGGCCGCACGAAGAAAGTAATCGGTGCGGCCGACAGTGTCTCCGACCCGAAGCGCGGCCGGTGCCGGCGGAGGTCCGTGAGACCTGGGGGCCGCAGCGAGCGCGGTATGCGGGGAGCGAGCCGCGTAGGATGATGTCCCTAGGTCCAGGTCGGAAGCGCACCTGGGTCTTCGTGTCTCAGCTCTGACCTCCTTCTACACCTGATGTGGTGCGGCCCGGATCTGCCTTGGTTTGCTATCCGCCGAGGAAGGGAGCCGTGATGAGCACTGCAGCGGAACGGGCAGCCCAGCTGGATTTGGTCGCTCGACTCAAATCTTCGTATTCCGAAATTCCGGACGCGCCGACTCCCGATCTCCTGGATCACGAGCACTTGGCGGCCTATATGAAGACGGTGCATGACGTCGGCGGTGAGCCGGATGCGCCGATGAAATACGAGAACAAGCAGTACGAGGTGTGGGAGCACAACACCTATGTGATGTGCGAGGTGCTCGCTTGGCGCGGGATCTGGCTGTCGGAGGAGCGGCGCCGGATGGGCAATGTCGACGTCGGTCGCGCGATCTACTTGGGGATTCCGTATTACGCTCGCTGGCTGCTGGCCGTGGCGCGCGTCCTGGTCGAGAAGCACCACATCGGCCTCACCGAGTTGAGCGAGCGGATGGTCGAGGTCCAGGACCGCTATGCGGGTGGTCTCAACGGCAGGCCCATCGAGGCTCGCCCCAAGTTCGAAGGGGACGGTTCAGGGGTCGAACGGAACCGGCATCACATCGAGGCGGTTGGCAAGGGTGATCCGCAGGTGTTCGCCGGGCGTGCCGGTGAACCGAAGTTCCGCGTCGGCGATACCGTGATGGTGCGCGAACTGCCGGCGCTGTTCTACACCCGGACACCGGAGTACGTCCGCGGCGCCACAGGTGAAATCGCCTCTGTCGCTTATGAAAGCCCGGCCGCCGAGGATGAAACCTGGGACCGGCCCGACGCGAAACCGGAGTGGTTCTACGTCGTTCGGTTCAATCTCTCCGAATTGTGGTACGGCTACACCGGAACGAGCACCGACACCCTGCAAACCGAGCTGCCCGAGCGTTGGCTGAAAGGGATCGAATGACCGGCCATGATCACGACCATGACCATGACCATGCGCGCACGGTCGCGCCGATGGTCGACGAGATAACCGACTTCGAAGTCCTGGAGATCGCACTACGCGAACTGTGCATCGAGAAAGGCATCTTCACGGCCGAGGAGCACCGCCGCTTCACCGAATTCGCCGAGCAGATCGGGCCCACCCCGGCCGCGCACCTGGTGGCCCGGGCGTGGCTCGACCCCGAATTCAAAGCGCTCGCTCTCGCCGAACCCATGACCGCCAGCCGGGAAGTCGGCGTCGACTGGCTGGAACCCACCGGCTTCGGAACACCCAGCGATTTCACCGCATTCGAGATCCTCGAGGACACGCCGACCCTGCACAACGTGATCGTCTGCGCCTTGTGCTCGTGCTATCCGCGGCCGATCCTCGGCAATTCCCCCGAGTGGTATCGCACGCCCAACTACCGGCGGCGCCTGGTCCGCTGGCCGCGCCAAGTGCTGTCGGAATTCGGTCTCGAACTGCCCGAGGGTGTTTCGGTGCGAGTGCAGGACTCCAACCAGAAGCACCGGTTCATGGTAATGCCCATGCGGCCGGAGGGAACCAACGGCTGGGACGAAGACCAGCTCGCCGACATCGTCACGCGCGACTGCTTGATCGGTGTCGCGCTGCCGAAGGTGGGCGTGACGAGCAACGTCATCACCGACACGCGTCCGGCCATCCATCCGGTCGACTGAGGGAGCGGGCAATCGTGAGCACGGAAGAAATCTCGTCGCTGCGGAGCATTGTGGAACGAAACCAGGTCTGGCCGCGGATGTCCGCGAAATACGGGGTCAGCAACCCGGTGCCGCCCTGGAAGACCAGCCTGGACGGTATATGCGACGCCCTGGACAATGCCGCCTGCGCGGCGAATATCCCTGATTTCAAGGAGCGCCGCGACGAAGAGGACTCCTTGTCGTCGACCATCTACGCCGACCTGCCCTACCCGGAAAACCAGCTCGTCGCCTTGGCGCACTCGCTGGTGGTCCGCGGCGTCATCGACGAATCCGAACTCCAGGAACGCCTCGCCACCATCCGAGCCAGACTGGAAGCCTGACCACGGAGGGTGAGCTGAGGATGTGACAACCCCATTCGGTTGGTCGGACGACTGCGGCGCTTCGTCGAGCCTGATCTCGACGTCGTCGGCGAGATCTGTCGGGCGATTCCGCCGAATGGGGGTGACGGTGTTGCCAAGTACTTGCTGATATCGATAGTGGGGTGTCGGGGCCGGGGAGGAATCCGTAGTTTCCGGTATTTCTGCTGGTCGACTACTTACGGATGGGCGGTGGGGGTGGGGAGTACGTAGGGTGGCGCGTATGTCGAGGAATCCCTTCTTTGAGCGCAGTGTGCTGCCGTATGAGCTTCCGGAGTTCGCGGAGATCGGGGACGAGCATTATCTGCCCGCGTTCGAGCGGGGAATGGCGGAGCAGCTGGCCGAGGTCGCGGGGATCACGGCGGGGGAGGGGGCGGTGACCTTCGCGAATACCGTTGAGGCGCTGGAGCTCTCGGGGCAGTTGCTGGGGCGGGTGTCGCGGGTGTTCTTCAATGTGGCGTCGTCGGATTCGACGGAGCGGACCGAGTCGATCGAGGCCGAGGTGTCGCCTCGGCTGGCGGCGCACGAGGACTCGATTCTGCTGGACGGGAAGCTCTTCCAGCGGATCGAGGGACTGTACGAGCGGCGGGAGGAGCTCGGTCTGGATGCGGAGCAGGTGCGGCTGCTGGAGCGATATCGGCTGCGGTTCGTGCGGGCGGGGGCGCGGCTGGACGCGGGGCAGCAGGCCCGGTTGCGGGAGTTGAATGCCGAACTCGCGTCGGCGTCGACGCTGTTCAAGAAGAACAATCTGGCCAACACCAACGCCGCGGCGCTGATTCTGGATCGCGCGGAACAGGTGGAGGGGCTCGCGGACGCGGCGGTGGCGGCCGCGGCCGAGAACGCGGCGGCGCTCGGGCACGCGGGGGCGTGGGCGTTGAGTTTGCAGAACGTGTCGAACCAGCCGGTGCTGGCCGAGCTGGCAGACCGCGACGTGCGGGAACGCATGATGGCGGCGTCACTGGGGCGCGGTTTCGGCGACGGGGGTAATGCCGAGCTGGCGGTGCGGATGGCGGCGTTGCGGGCCGAGCGGGCAGCGCTACTGGGGTACTCCGATCATGCGGCGTACGTGGTCGAGGATCAGACCGCGAAGACGGTGGACGCGGTGGAAGAGATGCTGGCGCAGCTCGTTCCGCCCGCGGTGGCCAATGCCGAGCGGGAACAGGGCGAACTCACCGCGGCCATGCGCGCGGCGGGCGACGACGAGGAGCTTCGCTCCTGGGATTGGCAGTTCTGGTCGGAAAGGATTCGCGCGGAACAATTCTCGGTCGACGCCGAGGCGCTGCGTCCCTATTTCGAGCTCGAACGTGTGCTGTGGGACGGCGTCTTCTTCGCGGCCGGTGAGGTGTACGGCGTCACCTTCCAGGAGCGCCCGGATCTGATCGGCTATCACCCCGAAGTCCGGGTGTTCGAGGTCTTCGACGCCGACGGCTCCGGGCTGGGTTTGTTCCTCGGCGACTTCTTCGCTCGCCCGTCCAAGCGGGGCGGCGCGTGGATGAACAGCCTGGTCGGTCAGTCGACCCTGCTGGGCACGCGCCCGGTCGTCGTCAACAACCTCAATATCGTGAAGCCGCCGGAGGGCGAACCTGCCCTGCTCACCTGGGACAATGTGCGCACCCTGTTCCACGAGTTCGGTCACGCGCTGCACGGGCTGTTCTCGAGTGTGCGGTACCCGTTCTTCTCCGGGACGGCGGTGCCCCGCGATTTCGTCGAGTTCCCGTCGCAGGTGAACGAGATGTGGATGTCGCGCCCGGAGGTGCTGGCCAACTACGCCAAGCATGTCGAGACCGGGGAGCCGATGCCCGCCGAGCTGGTCGAGCGCATGCTCGAGGCGGGCCAGTTCGGTGAAGGCTTCCGGACGGTCGAATACCTGGCGGCCGCGCTGCTGGACTGGGCCTGGCATCGCCTGCCCGCCGGGGCCACCGACGGCGTCGACGCCGAAGCCTTCGAGGCCGAAGCCCTCGGCAAGGCGGGCGTCGCCCTGCCCGCGATCCCGCCGCGCTACCGCACCGCCTACTTCTCGCACATCTTCGCGGGTGGTTACGGCGCCGGCTACTACTCCTACATCTGGAGCGAGGTGCTCGACGCCGACACCGTCACCTGGTTCGAGGACGAGGCCGCGTCCATCCGCGACAAGGGTGAGGCGTTCCGCCGGGAACTGCTCTCCCGCGGCGGCGCGGTCGACCCGATGGCGGCCTTCGAATCGTTCCGAGGCCGCCCGCCGATCATCGAACCCCTGCTGACCCGGCGAGGACTGACCGCCTGACCGGGCCGCCTCGGCTCACATCGGGTAGATGGCGTGCTTGCGCGGGTTGAATTCCGGCTTCACCCTCGGCTTGTCGCGTAGCAGCCGGAGGGCGTGGCGGATTTCCAGGCGGGTCCGGGACGGTTCGATCACCGCGTCGATGTAGCCGCGTTCGGCGGCGATCCACGGCGTGGCGATCGTCTCGTTGTACTGGTTGACCATGAATTCGCGGGCGGCGGCGCGGTGTTCCTCCGGCATCGCCGCCAACTGGCGTTTGCCGAGCAGGTCGACCGCGCTGTCGGCGCCGATCACCGCGATGCGGGCGGTCGGCCACGCGAGGCTGATATCCGCGCCGACCTGCCGGGCCGCCATCATGCCGTAGGCGCCGCCGTAGGACTTGCGCACCACCAGGTTGATGATCGGGACGGTGGCCTCGATGATCGCCCGGGGCGTGCGACCGCCGCGGATGATCACGCCGGCCGCCTCCTCCGCGAGACCCGGCAGCACGCCCGGGGTGTCGGCGACGAACACCAGCGGGATGTTGAACGCGTCGCACAGCCGGATGAAGTAGGTCGACTTGTCCGAGCAGGCCGCGTCGATCGAACCGCCCAGCACCAGAGGCTGATTGGCGATCACACCGACCGGATAGCCGTCGACGCGGGCGAATCCGGTGATGAGATTCGGCGCGAATGCCGCACGGATTTCATGGAATTCGCCGTCGTCGAAGAGGCGCAGCAGAATCTCGTGCATGTCGTAACCGGCGCGATCGGAATCCGGGATGATCGTGTCGAGTTCCAGGTCGTGCGCCGTAATCTCCGGCTCCAGGCCGGGATTCACGATCGGCGGCTGCTCGAGGCAGCTGGTCGGCATATAGCTCAGGTAGTCGCGGGCCCATCGGTAGGCCTCGTCCTCGGTGTCGGCGACGTGGTGCAGGGTGCCGCGTTTGGCCTGCACTTCCGCGCCGCCGAGTTCTTCGGCGCTCACGTCCTCGCCATTGACGGCTTTGATCACGTCCGGCCCGGTGACGAACATGTAGGAATCCTTGGTGCCGATGAGCACGTCGGTATTGATGGGCCCGTACACCGAACCGGCGGCGCATTTCCCCAGAATGATCGACACCTGCGGCACATAGCCGGACAGCTTCTCCAGCACCCGGGAGATATCGCCGAACGAGGCGATGGAACCCACCGCGTCCTGGATGCGCGCACCGCCGGAATCGTTGATCGTCACCACCGGGCACGCGGTGTCGAACGCGAATTGCAATGCCCGCATGAACTTCTGCGCCGACGTCACCCCGACCGACCCGCCGTACACGGTCTGATCATGCGAGATCACCACCACCGGACGGCCCCCGATCAGGCCGCGGCCGGTCACCAGCCCGTCACCGTACAGTGCGTCCGCTTGACCCGGCTGGCGAGCCAGCGCCCCGGTCTCGATGAACGTCCCGGGATCGAGCAGCATGTGCACCCGCTGCCGAACGCTCGGAATTCCCTTCTTCTCCCGTTTGACGATCCCGGCTTCCCCCGCCGGTTCCGCCGCGATCTCCAGGATCTTGGCCAGTTCATCGAGCTTCGCCCGCGTACCGATCACTTAGTGCCACCTTCTGAGCCGAACCGTTGTGCGCCAGCGAGGTTAATCGGTATCGCCCCGAAACGGGGGCCCACCTTTTCCTCGGCACGGCCGTCGGAGCCCGTCGGCTACCGGTACCAGACTCCGGAATCCCAGTCGCCGTAGTCGTGGACGTCGAAGTCGTAGCGGATGTGGGCGCCCGCGGCGTAACCCTGCCAATCGGCCGCGGTGTCGCAGATCGGGTCGTCGTGGTTGCAGACGCTGAGAACCGGGACGCTCCCGAACCAATCGTCCACGCCGGAGAGGGGGTAGCCGACGAGCGAATTGCCGGGCGTCGCGGACACCCCGCCTTCGCCGGGACCAGGGGCACGCTTGGGGTCGGCCAGGAGAATGGCGTTCGTGTTGGCGGCGTTCGGGTGCGCCGTAATCCACGCGTGCAATATGGCCGCGCCCTGACTGTGTCCAATCAAGCGAATATGGTCGCCCGGGCATTCTGCACGGTGCGACCAGAAGAGCCGGTCGACTTCGTCGAGCGCCGCTGCCGGGGCGGCGGAACTGTAGGTGATGACCCGGTCGGTATAGGGGGCGAATGCCGACTGGACACTGTCGCCACCACCGATTCCGATCGTCCAGGTCCCGGTACAGCTGTCCGCGCCAGCCTGGGGAATCATCGCGGGGGCGGTGGGGAAGAGGATGGTCATCAGCAGTCCGGCGAGGAGCGCCGTTGCTCTACGCATAGTCGTACTTCCTCGTACACGGCGAATCCGACTTCAGCTTACGCAAAAATGATCCGACCGGTTTGGTGGTGAATTCGGGGTCCCCGGAGGGGTTGGGGATCGGTAATCTGGTGGGCACAACGGTCGCGGGGCAGATGGGGGCCGGCGATGAGTGGCGCGGACTCGGACCAGTGGTTGCCTGCGCAGCCCGGGGGGATCAAGGACCTGTTGGCGTGGGAACTAGGGGACGGGACTGCGTATTTCGCGTCAGCGGGATCCGACGGGACGGTCAAGGTCTTCGACGGGGCGAGCGGTGAGTCGGTGGGGCGGCCGCTCGTCGGACACGTCCACGCGGTGTTCACGTTGGGGTATTGGCGGGAGAGGGAGGGGGTTCGTCTGGTGTCTTCGGGCACCGATGGGTTTGTCTGCGTGTGGGATCCGCATGCTGGTGCCCTGATCGGTCGGTTCGACACCGACCACCTGACCAGCGTGCGGTCGCTGGCGTGCTGGTCCGGGCCCGAGGGGGTACGGGTCGCGACCGGTGGGTACGACGCGACGGTACGGATCTGGGATCCGTTGACCGGCAAGAGAATCGGAGAGCCGTTCGAAGGGCATACGGGGCCGGTCGCGGAGCTGATCTGCTGGGAGGTGGCGGACGGGGTATGGCTGGTCGCGTCCGCGGGCGACGATGGGACGGTGCGGGTGTGGGATCCGCTGGACGGGTCGCTGGTGTGCGGGCCGCTCGACTCCGGGTCTGGCGTCGAAGACCTGTGCACGTGGACCGGGCCCGAGGGATCGCGGTACCTCGCCGCGGGCAGTAGTCAGAACGGTGTCGTGCACATCTGGGACCTCTCGACAGCGGGTTCCTCATCGGTGCAGATCAACGTCGGCCGGGGCTTGTGGGCGATGACGTCGTGGGCGGACGGAGTCAGGCTGCTGGCGACCGGTGATTCGGGCGGATACATCACCCTCTGGGATGTGGCCACCGGTAAGGAAACCGGCGTCCGACTGCGCGGATCGCCGATGGCGGTGAATGCGTTGGCGCACTGGCGGACACAGCAGGGTGGTATTCGAATTGCGAGCGGGCTGGCGGACGGCCGGATCCGTGGCTGGGACATCGGCAGCGACACGGCTGCGTACGAAATCACCACCGGGCATACGGCTTCGGTGTGGAGCGTGGTCAGTTGGAAAACCCCCGCCGGGCAGCCGCGGCTCGCTTCGGCGGGTGCAGACGGTGTCATTCGCGTATGGGACCCGGATTCCGGTCGGCTGCTCTGTGATTCAACGGAACACCGCGGGCCCGGAATCTGGGCGCTCGCAACATGGTCAGAACCGGACGGCCGCACACGTCTGTGCTCAGGCACTCTGGACGGTCGGGTCCGATTCTGGGACGCGGAGACCTGCACGCCGATCGGTACCGAGTTCGTGGCGCACGTCGCTTCGGTCTCGGCCTTCGCGATCTGGCGCAAGCCCGACGGTACGTTGCGACTCGCGTCGGGCGGCGATGAGGCGGTTGTGCGGATGTGGGATCTCGCCACCGGTGATTCGGTGGGCGAGGCGATTCAGCATCCGGGCGGCGTGATGGTGCTGAGGTGCTGGCAATCCGCGAACGGAGCGACGACGATGGTGTCCATCGCGGATCGTACGGTGCGGATCTGGGATCCGGACAGCGGACTGCTGATTCGAGAAGAAGTGATCAACCAGGCCCGCGGGCTGGACTCACTGTGCAGTTGGCAAGACGCTGCGGGTACCCATATTGCTCTCGGTGGCTACGACGGCATGATCCGCGTCTGGGATCTCGACTCCACGCCGATCACCGAGACGGTTCTCAGCGGGCACATCGGTACGATTCGCGCACTGACCGCGTGGGTCCGTCCGGACGGTCGCGCCAGGCTGGCCTCGGCGGGCTCCGACGGAATTCGCGTCTGGGACCCCGCGGCCGCACGCGCCATCGGTGCGGCGCTGACCAACCACCGTGCAGGCCTGCGGACCATGACCAGTTGGGAGACCGTCGACGGATCGGTGCGCCTGGCCTCGGCGGGCGACGACGGCACCGTCAAGATGTGGGATCCCGAGCGCGGGATCGAACTGCGGACCGTGGAGGTCGGCGCGGTCGGAATCTGGGGGCTCTCGGACTCTCCCGCGCAGCAGGACCTGCTCGATCGCACGGTCCTCGTCAACGCGATCGCGGATCAGGTGAGTCCGCCTATCGGGTCCGTCGAGAACGATACGGCCGGACCCGCCATCGTGACGATCGAAGGCCCTTGGGGTTGCGGCAAGAGCACTTTGATGGAATTGGTGCGGCAGAAGGTCAGCGCGGGCTCGGATCACGCCGCGCGCGACGGGGTTCGGACACGGCGGCTGACCGTACACGGTGCGATGAAGCTGTTGAAGCGTCCGGCACCACCCGGGCCGGGGCGGGCGGCTACGCTGCGGCGCGGCGTGGTGACGGCTTGGTTCAATCCGTGGGCTCATCAGTCCGGTGAACAGATCTGGGCGGGGTTGACCGAGGCGATCGTGGAGGCGGTTGAGCCCGCGTTGTATCCGAGTGAGGCTGAGCGGGAACGGTATTGGTTCGCGCACAATATCGTGCGGCTGGATCGCTACGCGTTGTATCGGACTCTGCGGCGGCGGATCGTCTCGCCGCTGTGGGGTGTGGCGCTGGTGACGGTGGCATTGCCCTTGGCCTTGGCGATCGGGCAGCTGGGGCGGTCGTTCCGATTGCTGGACTCTGCGGTGGCGGCGGTGCTGGCGGTAACGCCCGCGGTGGTGTTATTGCTCGCGGGGGCGGTGCATTCGGCGTATCGGTATTTCCGGGGGTGGGCGGTCGGTTATTTGCCGTACGACGTGTTTTCGGGGCCGGTGAGTATGTCGGGTCTGTCGGTTCCGACGGCAGTGGAGCCGGGGGAAGCCGGGCCGATCGATCCGCTGCGGCAGGCCGCGCAGGGTTCGTTGTATCTGCATCAGCACGATGTCAGTGAAATGATGGCGGACGTCACTGCGGCCGGGTACAGCCTGATCGTATTCATCGATGATCTGGATCGGTGCAGGGCGGCAACGATTTCCGAGGTCTTCGAGGCGGTGAATCTGTTCCTGACCGGCTTGACGTCGGGTGGATACCACGCCCGGTTCGTGATCGGGGTGGACCCGGCGGTGGTCGCCGCACATTTGGACAGCGCATACGAAACGGTCGGCAGCCATCGGATCGCACCGCAGAGCGATGACCCGAGCATCGGGTGGGCGTTCCTACGGAAACTGGTACAACTGCCGGTCACCGTGCCGAGGATTTCCAGCCAGGCGATTTCGAGCTTCGTCGATCGGGCGACCGGTGAAGTCGGTGCGATCCTCGCAGTACAGTTCAATTCGGTCGAAGCAACCCTGGTCGGAACACCCGCGGTACCCACGAGTGAGAGTCCGCAGCCGGTCGTGGCGCAATCCGCCTCCGCCTCCGCCCCGGCCCGATCCACGTCCCCGGCCCGCGCCTTGTTCACGGGCCGGACGATCGTTCAGACGGTGCCGTGGCGGCTGATGGAAAAGCATCCCCGGGTTCGCGGTCTTCTGGTCGAGCGCCTGGCTGCCCAGCCCGATCGATCGATTCGAGAAGCCAAGCGGCTCATCAATATCTGGCAGCTATACGAGCGGGTGTTGTCGGCGGGCGACCCGATCGACGATCCGGCGGCGCGCATCGATCGAGCCCGGCATCTCGTGGTGCTCGCCGAGATCATCGCCCGATGGCCTGCGCTGCAACCATTTCTGAACCGGCACGACGCCGAGCAGCACGGCCTGCGGATCCTGGCCGAGGCCGTCGATGACGACGAAGCCTGGCAGCAGGGTGTCAGGCGACTCGGCATCGATCCGGAGCGGCATCGGAAAGCCCTCGCCAACCTGCGCGGCCTCTTGGAGGCTTACGACGGCAAGGCGGTCGCTGATCTGGCGCACCGCCTGATGTGACCCGGATCAGTAATCGAGCGCGTGCTCCGGTTGGCAGACGTCGAGCGGGGAGGGAAGGTAGCGCACGATCGCGTCGAGGAGCGGGGCGGTGTCGTTGCTTCGGGGGGTGGCGCTGCACAGGATGGGGACCACGTCGCCGAGGCGGGTGAGGGAGCGGATGCGGTGGTGCAGGTGGTCGAGGGTGAGTTCGGCGGGGGTCGAGTTCTCGGTGTCCTCGGTGAGGGTACGGATCAGGGCGCGGTAGCCGTGTTCGGCGGACTTCCAATGGGGGCCGTAGATTTCGGCGGCCAGGGGTTCCAGGGCCCAGAGGGGGAGGAGGTCGATGACGCCTTCGAAGGTGGGGCCGGCGCCCAGCGGGAGTTGCAGGGGCAGCGGGATGGCGCCGCGGGTGTCGGCGATGGTGCGGAGGCAGCGGGGGAAGTTGGCGGCGGCGTGGTCGAGGGAGGTGACGAGGCAGAGGCGCGCGACCTGGTGGTCGTCGGCGATCTGGAGGATCGTCTCCAGGCGGGGCGCGTTGGTTTCGGCGGCGTTCACGACCGCGATGACGCTGTCGGCGACGCGGATGGCGCGTTGCAGGATCGGGATGGGGGCGTGGCTGGAGACCTCGGACAGGCGGATCGTGTGATCGGCTCGGTCGGCGGACCAGCGCAGCTCGGGGCCGGGGTGGGCGGAGCCGTGCAGGCGGTGCAGCAGTCGGGTGGTGTCGGCGGGGTCGCCGATGAGCGTCACGTTGCGGATCGACTGCGGGTCAATAGCTTTGGTGGCCATCGCGGTGGGTTACTCCTCAATCCGAGGGTTCACCGTACCTCCGGGGGTGGATCGCGCGTGGGGAATTCGCCCCCAAAGTAGAACGTGTTCCTATACCGTCGGGCTTGTGCAGAAAGAACAACGCCCCGCCGTGGCCGACTGGTTCACTGCGGATGACGGTGTGGCGCGGCTGCGCGGCAGCCGCTGCAAGGAGTGCGGCACACCGTATTTCCCGAAGAACACCCTCGCCTGCCGGAACCCCCGGTGCGCGGGCCCGAAAGACGGCTCCGAGCTGGAGGACTACCTGTTCTCCACCCGTGGCCGGATCTGGTCGTACGCGGATGCCCGGTACAAGCCGCCCGCCCCGTACGTCTCGGGTGACCCGTTCGAACCGTACGTGATCGCGGCGGTCGAGCTCGAGGTCGAGAAGATGGTCATTCTCGGACAGGTGGTGCGCGGGTTCACCGTCGACGACCTGGCCGTGGGCATGCCCGTCGAACTCGCCATCGGCACCCTGTACGAGGACGACGAGGCGGAGCACACGGTGTGGAAGTGGAGGCCGGTCAATGACTGACACGAATCGCGATATCGCCGTCCTCGGCGCGGGCATGCACCCGTGGGGCAAATGGGGACGCAACTTCGTCGAATACGGACTGGTCGCCGCCCGCGCCGCGCTCGCCGACGCCGGAATCAAGCACGAGGACGTCGGCTACATCGCCGGCGCGGACACCATCCGCAACGGCTACCCGGGCTTCGTCGCCGGCGCGACCTTCGCCCAGGCGCTGGGCTGGTCCGGTGCGCGCATCTCGAGCAGCTACGCCGCGTGCGCCTCCGGTGCGCAGGCCATCGCCAACGCGCGCGCCCAGATCCTGGCCGGGCTCACCGATGTGGCGCTGGTGATCGGCGCCGACACCACCCCGAAGGGCTTCTTCCAGCCGGTCGGTGGCGAACGCCGCGACGACCCGGACTGGCTGCGCTTCCACCTGCTCGGCGCGACCAACCCGATCTACTTCGCGCTGTACGCCCGCCGCCGCATGGCCTTGCACGGCGCCACGCTCGACGACTTCGCCGCGGTCAAGGTGAAGAACGCCCGCCATGGCCTGAACAACCCGTACGCGCGCTACCGCAAGGAGGTGTCGGTCGAGGAGATCGCCGCCTCGGCCATCGTCTCGGATCCGCTACGGCTGCTGGACATCTGCGCCACCAGTGACGGCGGCGCGGCCCTGGTCCTCACCTCGATGGACTACGCGCGCAAGCACGGCATCGCCGACCCGGTCCGGATCAGCGCCCTGTCGACGGTCACCCCGGTCTTCCCGAAGACCGTGCTCGACCTGCCGGACTTCGCGACCGACTCGGCCCTGGCCGTCGAGCCGCCGCCGCACACCTTCCGGTCCTCCCTCGCGCACGCCGCGTACGAGGAGGCCGGTATCGGCCCCGAGGACCTGTCGATGGCCGAGGTCTACGACCTGTCCACCGCCCTGGAGCTGGACTGGTACGAGGACATCGGCCTGTGCGAGGTCGGTGGCGCGGAGGCGCTGCTGCGCAGCGGCGCAACCACATTGGGTGGTCGCGTCCCGGTCAACCCCTCCGGCGGTCTGGCCTGCTTCGGCGAGGCCATCCCCGCCCAGGCCATCGCGCAGATCTGCGAGCTCACCTGGCAGTTGCGCGGGCAGGCCGACGGCCGTCAGGTGGAGAACGCCCGCGCCGGCATCGCGGTGAACCAGGGCCTGTTCGGCCACGGTTCGGCGACCATCGTGACGCGCTGAGGACCCTCGTGACGCGCTGAGTTCGAGTCCACTCCGAAAAACCCGGGCCCAGGCCCGGGTTTTTTCGTGCCCGGGGTCGTGCCGGTTGCCATCGGCAAAGATCCCGCGTCGGGTTTTCATACCGACAACCCTTCGGTTCACGGAAATCGTGTCGCCCCAGTGCTTCCCGGCGATTTATTCGCTAATCGGGACTATTCACAACCGCGGTCCGGGATCGACTGTGGCTGGGATACCAAACGGTCCAAAACACTCATGTGAATTAGCGATATTTCATATGCTCTGGCCCGCGGAGTGGGACGACCGCGTCCCGCTCCGACAACCTGGATAAGAGGGACAGTTTATGAAACGAACGATTCTTGTGGGCATCGCGTCGGCGGCGCTGCTCGGGGCCGGCATCGGAACGGCTGCGGCGGACGGGATTCCGCTGACCCCGGCCGCCCCCGTGGACCTGCCCGTCACGTCCGGTTCGGCCTCGGAGCTCGGCAACGCGGTGGGCACCGGGTCGGTGGGCCTGACCGCGCTGGGCGCGAGCCTGGGCAGCGCGTTCGGCGGCGGGTACGCGGACGGTGTCCTCAGCACCCTCTCGGCGGGCATCTCCTCGCACTAGCGTCGGAGTCGCGACGGCGGTCGCAGGGCGGTTCTGGCCCCGCGACCGCCGTCGTGCGTCACGGCGACCGTTCCCCTCGTGAGGGCGACGTGGATCTCACATGCGGGTAGCCGAGGATTGTGCGACTTCGGGGCTGGATAGAGTCGACAGCACGTGCAGATCGAGGAAACCCCGAGGACTTGTGTTGACTACCGACCATCTTGACCGCTGGAACGCTCACGAGGCTGCGGCGGAGGCGATGATTCCGATCATCGGCAGCTTGTATCGGGACAAGGGGGTGACGATTCTGCTGCACAGCCGGTCACTGGTGAACAAGTCGGTGATCAGCATCCTGCGGACCCACCGGTTCGCGCGGCAGATCGAGGGCGAGGAACTGTCGATCGACGAGACGCTGCCCTTCCTGGAGGCGCTGCGCTCGCTCGACCTGGGCCCCAGCAAGATCGACCTGGGTCGTCTGGTGATGGCCTACCGCGCCGACGAGCGCGGCCTGTCGGTCCCCGAGTTCACCGCCGACGTGCTCGCCGAGGTGACCGACGGCAACAAGGCCGAGGCGCAGGGCCCGCGCGATGTCGTGCTGTACGGCTTCGGCCGCATCGGCCGCCTGGTGTCGCGCCTGCTCATCGAGAAGGTCGGCTCCGGCAACGGCCTGGTCCTGCGGGCCGTCGTGGTCCGCAAGGGCGGCGAGGACGACCTGGTCAAGCGCGCGTCGCTGCTGCGCCGCGACTCGGTGCACGGCCAGTTCAACGGCACCATCAAGGTCGATGCCGAGAACAACACGATCATCGCCAACGGCAACGCCATCAAGTTCATCTACAGCAACGACCCGACCTCGATCGACTACACCGAGTACGGGATCGACAACGCGATCCTGATCGACAACACCGGCAAGTGGCGTGACCGCGCGGGCCTGGAACAGCACCTGCGCCCGGGCATCTCGAAGGTCGTGCTGACCGCGCCCGGCAAGGGCGACGTCCCGAACATCGTGCACGGCGTCAACCACCGTGAGCTGGACCTGTCGCAGACCGTCTACTCCTGCGCGTCCTGCACCACCAACGCGATCGTCCCGCCGCTGAAGGCGATGGAGGACGAGTTCGGCATCGTGCGCGGCCACGTGGAGACGGTGCACTCGTTCACCAATGACCAGAACCTGCTGGACAACTACCACAGCTCCGACCGTCGCGGCCGTTCCGCGCCGTTCAACCTGGTGCTGACCGAGACCGGCGCGCAGTCCGCGGTCAAGAAGGCCATGCCGGACTTCTCGGCCAAGATCACCGGCAGCTCGATTCGCGTTCCCACCCCGGATGTCTCGGTGGCGATCCTGAACCTGCAGCTCGAGCGCGCGACCTCCAAGGACGAGGTGCTCGAGTACCTGCGCGAGATGTCGCTGTCGGGTCCGTTGAGCCGCAACCTCGATTTCACCGCGGCCACCGATGTGGTCTCGAGTGACTTCATCGGCTCGCGCGCCGCGTCGATCGTGGACGCCAACGCCACCATCGTGGACGGCGACACCGCGATCCTCTACCTCTGGTACGACAACGAGTTCGGCTACTCGTGCCAGGTCGTGCGGACCGTGCAGTACATCTCGGGCATCGAGTACCCGACCTACCCGCGCGTGGGCGCGGAGAGTGTCGCGGTCGCGGCGGGCTAGTCCCCGGATGTGACGAAGGGCCCCGGCGGTGTGACCGCCGGGGCCCTTCGCTGGGTGTCGACTAGCTGACCGGTGTGACCGGCTGCCAGCACACCACGCGGGCGGGCTGCGGGGTCACGGTCGCGCCGGCCGGGATGGCGCACTGGTTGGTGTCGGTGGTGCCGTCGAAGCGGCCGCCGATCTGGACGGTGATGGCGGTGCCGTTCTTGGCCGCGCAGTCGATGGGCGCGATCTGGTTGACGTCGGGCTGCATGCTGTAGCAGCTGCCCACCTTGACGTTGGGGGCGAAGCACAGCGAGCTGTTGCCATTGGTGAGCACGAAGTAGCCCGCGTCGCGCAGCTTGCCGTCGGGGCAGGTGGCGCCGTTCTTCACCGAGGCGGCCAGTTCGTAGACCGCGGAGTTGTCCTCGCAGGCGGTCGGCTTGATCTTGCCGATCTGGGCGCCGCGGTAGTCGGTGGCGGTGACGCAGTTGCCCACGGCCAGTTCGGGATCCTTGGCCGAGATGGTGCCGGACTTGGTGAGGCCCGCGACGAGGCCGAGCGCCAGGACCAGGATGCCGGCGACGGCGACGATGGTGCCCGTGTGCTTGGGCAGGCCGGATGACGCGGTCTTGGCGGGGAGGCCGCCCTCTTCCGCTGCGACGGGGGTCGTCTTCGACCGGTTGCGCAGTACGAGCCCCACGATCAGCAGGACCACGCCGGCCGCTGGGATCAGGAGGCTGCCGGCGGAGAAGCCGGAGGAGTCGGCCGAATCTCCGGCCGCAAGGATCGCGGTCGACCCGATTTGCCCAATGAACACGTGTTTCAACCCTTCCGGTCCGGTGACGGACTCGGCAGGAAAGTACCTCGAGTGGGGTACCGGCCGGGCTGTTTTTAAATGAACTTGTTTCCGATTTCTTCGGAGTGTGCTCACTGCTGTGCGGGACCACCGAGGTGATCCCGCACGTCCCCGGTCAGTGGCAGTCGTGCTTGAACGACAGCCGCTCCGACCAGCGCTGCGAGGTCGGATCGTAGGCCTGGATGTAGGAGTCGTCGCCGCCCGTGCAGGGCGCGTGGAAGCCCGACTTCGGATCCCACATCGGGGTCTGATAGCCGAACGAGGCGCCCGCGTAGCCGTTGTGCGGCCCGGCCTTCACCGTGTACGTGGCCAGCCGCGTGCCGTTGTTCCGATTCACGATCAGCGTGACCGTCCCATTGTCGAAGTGATCACCGTTGATCTTGAACTGCGCTCCGGCATCGGAGACCGAGGTGCACACGTCGCCGTCGCATTTGTTGCCCGCGGTGTAGGTGGTCAGCCAGATGTGCAGCGACGCCTTGCGGGCGGCCGCCGCGGCATTGTCGTCCTTGGCCTGCTGCCGCACGGCCGGGGTGACGCAGACGACGTCACCGGTGTAGGCCTCCCGCCAGACATACCCGTTCACACAGGTATTGGGCCCGTACGCGCCGCCGCCCGCCTTCCGGGACGCGGCCGCGGCATTGTCGGCCCGCGCCTGATCCCGGGTGCCGGGGCTGACGCACACGTGGTCGGCCGAGTTGGCCTCCCGCCACACGTAGCCTTCCTGACAGGTGTCGGGCCCGTAGTCGCCGCCCGCGTTGGCGACGGTGAGGCTGCCGAACAATCCGAAACTGGCGGAACCGACGATGGCCGCTGCGAGCGCGGCGCGGGCGGCGGTACGGGCGTGGGTGGCGATCATCGGTGCGGTTCCTTCGTTATCGGAGGGGGCGGATGCACCGAGAATGCGGGCCGCTACCAATGAACGACCAACGAGAAACTCATGGCCGCGAACGGCCGGTGGCCAGCAGCAGCAACTCGCCGATCGGAGCTCGCACCGGGAGGCCGCCCCCCGCAGCCCATTCGGTGTCGGTCGCGATGAGCCGTTGCCGGGCCAGAGTCTCGCGAATCCCGAAAGTCCCCGCCGCACAGATCCGATCGAGCGATACCCGTGCCGCGTCGATCGGGATGTCGCGCGGGATGCCGAGGGGGATGGCGATGTCCTGACCGTGCACGAGCAGATCCATGAGGCGGTCGGCGGGGGTGGAGCCGAGGGCGGTCGCCCGGGCGGGCACGGTGGCCCGCAGTTCGTCGAGCAGTTGCGTGGTGGTCGAGGTCGCCGCGTGGCGGATGGCGGTGTCGCGGATCATGGTGTGCAGGTTGCCGCCCGCGCGGACCAGGCCGATCAGGATGGCGGCGGTGCTCGGCTGAGCGGACAGGACCACGTGCGCGACCACGTCGCGGATTCGCCAATCCGCGCACAGGGATTGATGATTCCACTGGGCTTCCGACAGCGAGTCGAGCAGGTCGTGGAGGCTGATGCGTTCGGCGGCGACCGCCCGCCAGATCTGTTCGGTGGTCAGGGTGGGAGTTGTCATTCCCGTACCGTAGGAATTCCACCGGGGTGGAGGTTCAAGTGAACGTGACCCACGACACACACGAGCGGCTGATCGGGATCGGCGAATTGGCGCGGCGATCGGGAGTGCCGGTCCGGACCATCCGGTTCTATTGCGACGAAGGGGTATTGGCGGCGCGGCGTAGTACCGGCGGGCATCGGATGTTCGAGCCCGTGAGTGCGCTCGAACGGTTGTTGCTGGTCCGGCGGTTGCGGGCGGTCGGGGTGGGACTCGCGGCGATCATCGCGGTGGTGGACGGGCGGCGCAGTGTCGAGGACGCGGTGCTCGGCGAGCGGCGGGTCGTCGAGGCGGAACTGGCCGCGTTGACGTGGCGGCAGGCGGCGCTGGCGGCGGTGGCGGACGCGCCGCCGGGGGAGCGGGCGAGGCGGCTCGAATTGGTTGCGGTGGTGCGGGATCGGGGACGCGCCACGGACACGGTGGTGCGGTTCTGGCGTCGGGTCCTGGAGCCGTTGACACCGGAGATGTTCGACGCGTTCGTCGATATGAACGTCCCGGAGCCGATCGATCCCACCTCGGCGGAACTGCTGGCCTTCGCGGAATTGGTCAACGCGGTCGGGGATCCCGGCCTGTATCAGGCGGTTTCGCGGCAGCTGTGGCGGGCGGACCAGGAGCGCATCACGCATCGGCGGGCGCTGCTCGACGGTGTCGCGTGGGCGTGCGCGGCGGCCGGGCCGCAGGTGGTGGCGAACCGGCCGCCGGGCCCGGGACCGGAACTCGACCAGTTCGTCGACGTCCACGCCCGGGCGCGCGGCGAAAGCGACAGTCCCGGTTTCCGGCGGCGGCTACTGTCCGGCGCAATCGATTCCGACGAGCGGGTCCTGCGCTACTGGAGCCTGACCGCGGAGGTGACGGGTGCCCTGACGACCGGCGCCGCGCAGCAATGGCTGCACGGCGCGTTGGAGCGATCGGTGGGTGGTGGGCCGGAGTAGGTGGTCCGGCCCACCGGAACGGCCAGGGATCAGTGCGTTTCGCCCGCGGTCTCGGCCAGCCAGTTGCGCAGCCAGACGGTGGCGGTGGTGCCGTTGCTGTCGACGACGTACCGCGGATACGACTGGTGCACGCCCGAGTCCAGGAAGTCCTGGACCTGTTTGATCCACTGCTCGCCCGCCGGGTTGTCGCCCGGCGCGTTGATGATGGCGGTGCCGCCCTGGACCAGGGCCTCGGACAGGATGGACTGGAAGGTCAGCGCATAGCTGGGAATCTGGACCGGGTCCTGGGCGGTGAGCTGGGTGAGCAGCCCGGCCGAGCGGCCCGCCAGGTCGTCGGTGGGGACCGAGCAGTACAGGTCGCCGGCCGCGCAGAAGGTGCGGACCCGCGGGCTGAGCCAGCCGAAGCCGCCCGCCCGCGCGCCGCCCGCGCCGGTGCCGGCCACGTGGGGGCCGATCAGGGCGTCGGTGGGGGAGCGGCGCGGATCGGAGACCAGTCCGACGGCGGCCACCCGATCGGGCGGGACGACACCGAGGCCGGTGCCGATCTCGGAGGCCAGGTCGCCCGCCGCGTCCGCGCCCTGGCTGTAGCCGATCAGCGCGAAACGTGTTGCCGCGCACCGGGCGGCCATGGCGGAGATGAGCCCGCGGGCATTGCTCACGGCCTCGTGCTTGGAGCGGCCGTAGACCTCGCCGTCCCAGGGGAAGGCGGTGGCCGGATAGCTGACGTAGTCGGTGCGCACGGAGCCGGGCAGGCCGCGCGTGACTTGGGAGAGCATGCCCTGTTTCGGATCGTCGACAGAGGTTTCCCAGGTGCCGGGGACGGCGATCACATTGAGGTTGGGGCAATCCGCCGGCGTGGCCTGTACGCCGGGTGCGCCGGTGGCCGTGAGGATTCCGGCCGCGGTCGCCACCGCCGCGAGCGCGCTGCTCGCCGTTCTGAAGGCTCGGGTTAATCGAATGGACAAAGTCCACACCCCTTGTTCGAATCGTTCGGACGATTTCTCCACCGCATGGTCGGTGCCGGGGGCGGCACGTCGAGCAGAACATACCAAAGGTGGGGGCCGGTCTCGAGACTGATTGCGCGGGAAACGCCGAGAACCGGACGGATGGGATAAATTGACACCTGTTCCCATTGTCCGGCGTAGCGGCGCGCGGGCGAAATCCAATTCCATTGTGCCGCGCCGATTTCGCCGAGGTTAATTCGCGGGCCGGTAGCCGATTCCTCATTGCTAGCAATCGACGCGCCGCCCGGCAGGTCGGACTCCAGGCCGATTATGTGGGAGTATTCCGTCCGGGAGAAGTTCTGGCAGTGGTCGCGGACGCTGAGCCGTCGATTCGCTACAGGGCAGGAGGGAACCGGCGGATATGAGTATCCGGGCAACGAATATCGGGGAACATCAGGGCATCACGCTGCCCACATTCGGTGATGTGTTGCGGCGGTTGCGCGACCAGCGCGGACTTTCCCGGGAGCGGCTGGCATTCTCGGCCGGGGTCAGCGCCAGTTATGTCACGCAGTTGGAGAAGGGTGGGAAAGCCAAGCCCACCCAGGCTGTGGTCGACGCGCTCGTCAGATGCATGAATCAGCGGAATCCGTTGTCGGACACCGAGCGTCGATATCTCTACGATTTGGCCGGGCTCACCGGCTCGGGATATCCGACGGTCGCGGAGTTGAAGAGATCGATCGGCGCCGACGCGCTGCGCGTCCTCGCCATGCACCGGCCCAAGCTGGCGGCGTTCTACGACACCCGCGGCAATGTGCTGGCCGGGAACATCGAATGGGCGCAGGCGTTTCCGGGACTGGCCGAGAACGGGAATCTGTACCGGTGGATGTTCGCCGACCCGGCGGCCCGGCAGGTGATGGCCGATTGGGAGGCCGACGCGCGGAAGTCGGTGAGCTGGCTGCGCGGGAGTGTCGGCTCGCTGACAGACCCCACCGTGTTCGGCGATCTCATGCGCGAGCTCGGCGAGTTCGCGGAGTTCCGGCGCTTCTGGTCCACCGGTGACGTCGGGTTCGCCCCGCCCGTGCGGACCATGCGGTTGCGTGATCGGGGCACGGGCGAGCTGAAGCTGTACCGGATCCAGGTGGGCATGCTGGAATCCGTGGCGCATCCCGGCCTGATCGTCGCCACGGTCGGGCTGCCCACCGGTTCGGCTAGTTGATCGGGGTCAGGATCACGACCGGGATCTCGCGCTCGGTCCACGCCTGGTAGGTGTCGAAGTCGGCGTAGGCCTCCACGAGTCGCGGCCAGAGCCGGGCGCGCTGATCGGCGTCGGCGGTGTGGGCGCGCACCGCGAACCGGTCGCGGCCGATCTGGATGTGGGTGTCCGGGTTCGCGCACAGATTGCGGTACCACTGCGGGTGCTTGGGCAGCCCGCCCTGTGAGGCCACCACGATGGTGTCCGCGCCGTCGCCGATGTACAGCAGCGGGACCGTGTAGACGGTGCCGGACTTGCGGCCGCGGTGCTCGAGCAGCAGCGTCGGCACCGGTTTGCGGAAGCCCGCGCCGATGCGCCATTTCCCGCCGATCCGGCCACCGGTGCGGCGGTAGATCCAGACCTGCGCGCGGCCGGTGTATTTGAAGATCTTGGGCAGGACCGGGGAGTCGAGTTGCGGGGGCCGCGGCGGGGTGGTGGTCATGGGCTTCCTTTCATGCCCCTCGACCATACAGTCAGCACCAGGTGTATGGTCAAGGTGTGCGCACGCATGGATGGTCCGGATCAGCTCCCGCCGACGACGCGGAGGCGGTCGACCGCATCGTGGCCGCCGCCCGCCGCGCCATCGACCGCTCCGGCGACGAGTTCAGTATCGCGGAGGTGGCCCGTGACCTCGGCGTCACCCGGCAGACGGTGTACCGCTATTTCCCCAGCGCGGAAACGCTTTTGACGGCGACGGCCATCGCGCAGACGGAGCATTTCCTGGACGTGCTGGCCGAGCGGCTGATTGAGATTCGTGAACCGGCGACCGCGGTCGTGGAGGGCATCGCCTACACCCTGGAACGGCTGCTGGAGGAGAAATACCTCGGTCTGCTACTGCGTCCGGGGCGGGCCAGCGCCTTCTCGGCGGGCGTAACTTCCGATACCGCAAAGTCTTTCGGGCGTTCACTGCTGGAACGCTTCTCGGTGGATTGGGTGGGCGCCGGGATCTCGGACAATGATCTGGACGAACTCGTCGAGCACATGCTGCGCATCGTGCAGTCGTTCGTCATCGATCCGGGCTGCCCGCCGCGACGGGGCGCGGAGTTGCGCGACTATCTCTCGAAGTGGGTCGCGCCCGCACTGCTTTAGGGAAACCCCGGGGCCTAGCCTGCCCCGGGGTCTCGGTGGCCGCCCATTTGCGGCACGCCGACACGGTTGAGAACGGGTTGAGTCTGAAGTTAACGTGACGCTCTGCGATTGAGCTACAGCCCATTGGTGGCTGGGCCGGCAGGAGTTGAACCCGCAACCTTCACGCTGACAAGCCGTTCCTTCGATTCGGCGTTCGGCGGCGAATACTGAAACTGGAGCGATAGTGTGAGTTTGAAGGCGCGGTGCCTCTGCCGGTTGGGCTATCCCGCCGTGTATGGCGGGAGGAGGATTCGAACCTCCACTGGGCCGCTGTGCCTGTCACAGTTGAACTTCTGTTTCAGCTTGCGCTCCTTGCGCACTGCCGACTGTAGCCGCAGCCGCGCTACTCAGCCAAACAAATATCCGAAGACGTTCTCGCCCAGCTTGCGCTGGGTGACTTCGGCGTTGTTGGCCTCCTCGCGCGCGAATTTCACCGCGTGCTGGAGCTTTTCGACGCGCTCGGTCAGCTCGTTGACGCGCTTGGCGGGCAGCGCGCCGGAGAACCGGATGGTCCGCCAATAGCCGACCACCACATCCTCGTGATACACCTCGACCTGCGCCGGATGCTTGTCCGTCGCTTCGGCTTTCACGTGGTTGCGCGGAATCTTCTTGGTGCGCACCGTCTGTACCGGCTCGGTCGCGTAGCAGTCCGCGGCGGCGTCGTACTCCCACGACTCGGCGGCGTCCAGCACCGGCAGCTTGCGGACGAACGTGTGCAGGTCGACCAGCTGCTTCTCCAGGAACAGCAGGTAGGTGATGGGCGCGTTCTCGACCAGGGTGCGGCCGTCGACGACCACGTCGGCGGTGGCGGCGCAGTTCGCCCAGTCCTTGGTGGCCACCACATCGAACAGCTTGGTCAGGATTTCCGCCGTGGTGTGCAGGACTTCCTCGGATCTCACCTGGACGCGCGTCGATTCGGGCGGCAGCTGCTCGCCCTCCTCGTCCTTGGGACGGTAGGTGCGCGAAATGCCGCTCAGCAGCGGGTTTTTGGCCAGCTTGTGATGGGCCTCGGTGAGCTCGGAGAAGGTACGGGACTTGATCCCTTTCTCGACGGCGACAATCTGATTCAAACGTGTCATTCGGGCACTGTATCGGTGGATCGTTCTTGTCGGCCAGACGTTTTCGGCCCGCGCATCGGTGGTGGCGGACTGTGCGGTCTGTGAGTCCGCTGCGACTTCGCGGTCGGGTACGGGTCCCGTTCCTGCTCGCCCGCGCCCGGCGCCGGATCCGGATCGTCGAGTCCGGCCGCACCCGTGCCCGATGCGGTGGCGCGCGGGCGGCGGGGTACGCGGCTGCGCGGGCCCGCCGGGCCGCACGGCTCGCGGCCGCGCGCCCCGAAGCCGCGCTCAGCCCGGAATCGGGCGTGCGGTAGAAAAGGTATGGCGTCGTGGACGCATCCGCTGATGCCGCCGCCGAGGAGACTTCGTGCGGTCATCGACATCTGAACGGAGAGGCTGTTTCATGGCGACCTCGGAAGCGCGCGCCCAGATCGGCGTGACCGGCCTGGCGGTCATGGGTAGCAATATCGCCCGCAACTTCGCCCGGCACGGCTACACCGTGGCCCTGCACAACCGCAGCATCGGCAAGACCGACGCCCTGCTCGCCGAGCACGGCGGTGACGGCGACTTCGTGCGCACCGAGACCGTCGAGGAGTTCGTGGCCGCGCTGGAGAAGCCGCGCCGCGTGCTGATCATGGTGAAGGCGGGCGACGCCACCGACGCCGTCATCGAGGAGTTGGCCGAGGCCATGGAGCCCGGCGACATCATCATCGACGGCGGCAACGCCCTCTACACCGACACCATCCGCCGTGAGGCGGCGATGAAGGCGCGCGGCCTGAACTTCGTCGGCGCCGGCATCTCCGGTGGTGAGGAGGGCGCCCTGAACGGCCCCGCCATCATGCCGGGCGGCCCGAAGGAGTCCTACGAGTCGCTGGGCCCGCTGCTGGAGTCGATCGCCGCCCAGGTCGACGGCGTCCCCTGCTGTACCCACATCGGCCCCGACGGTTCCGGCCACTTCGTGAAGATGGTGCACAACGGCATCGAGTACGCCGACATGCAGCTGATCGGCGAGGCCTACAACCTGTTCCGTGACGCGCTGGGCTTCGATGCCAAGCAGATCGCCGACGTCTTCACCCAGTGGAACTCCGGCGACCTGGAGAGCTACCTGGTCGAGATCACCGCCGAGGTGCTGAACCAGGTCGACGCCAAGACCGGCAAGCCGCTGGTCGACGTGATCGTCGATGCCGCCGAGCAGAAGGGCACCGGCCGCTGGACCGTCAAGTCGGCCCTCGACCTCGGCATCCCCGTGACCGGTATCGCCGAGGCCGTCTTCGCCCGCGCCCTGTCCGGCTCCCGCACCCAGCGCGCCGCAGCCAAGGGCCTCGCCTCCGGCGTCCTGGGCGAGAAGCCCACCGACGTCGCCGAATTCACCGAGGCGATCCGCCAGGCCCTCTATGCCTCCAAGATCGTCGCCTACGCCCAGGGCTTCGACCAGATCGCCGCCGGCTCCGCCGAATACAACTGGGACCTGCACCCCGGCGACCTCGCCACCATCTGGCGCGGCGGCTGCATCATCCGCGCCCGCTTCCTCAACCGCATCAAGGAAGCCTACGAAGCCGACCCGGCCCTCCCGTCCCTGATCCTCGCCCCCTACTTCCGCGAGGCCATCGAGACGGCCATCGACAGCTGGCGCCGCGTGGTGGTCGTCGCCACCCAGCTCGGCATCCCGGTCCCGGCCTTCGCCTCCTCCCTCTCCTACTACGACGGCCTCCGCGCCGAACGCCTCCCGGCCGCCCTGACCCAGGGCCAGCGCGACTTCTTCGGCGCCCACACCTACGAGCGCATCGACGCCGAAGGCAAGTACCACACCCTGTGGAGCGGCGACCGCAGCGAAGTCCCCGCGTAAGTCGCGGTAGGACAACCGGTCTCATAACGAAGGCGGGGCAGGCGCCAATCGGCGCCTGCCCCGCCTTCGTTGTCGACTGCGAGCTGAATCGCCTCAGAGGGGGAGACAGAGCAATAGGACTATTCGGTCGGGGTAGGTTTCGCTTTGGATGGGGCCTACTTGGACGTTGTATTCGCGGATTGTGCCGGAGTTGGGGTTTCGGAGGCGGAGGGTGCGGACGGGCGGGGTGAAGTCGACCGTGCCTTCGGACCAGTATTGGCGGAAGTGGGGGTAACGGGCCAGATCGGCGACCAGGGTGGTGAGGGAGGGATCGTCGGGGAGGCGGCCGACGGTCATGCGGAGCCATTGGACGTAGAGGCGGGCCTCGGTTTGCCAGTCGGGTTCAACGAGTTTGGCTATCGGGTTGCCGAAGAGCCAGTGGAAGATATTGCGGTCCTCGCGGAGGCCGGGGAAGGCGGCGTACCAGTCGTCGTTGGCGTCGAGGACGTCGCCGCCAGGGGCGATGTAGGCGGCGAGGGCGGGGTGGAACAGGGCCAGGGCCTCGCGTTGGTCGGGGGTGAGGGAGTCGTACAGGTCCTCGGAGGTGGGGGCGTCGTCCACGCGCAGGCCCGCCAGGTCGAAGAGGTGGCGGCGGTCGGTGGGGGTCAGCGGCGCCTTGGTGTCGAGGCAGCGCAGGAGGGCTTCGACGACGGATCGGGTCGGGTTGCCGCGTTCGCCCTTCTCGAGCAGGGTGACGTAGCTGGCGCTGACGCCGGCGGAGTAGGCCAGGTGTTCGCGGGAGAAGCCGCGTTCGTCGCGGAGGCGGCGTAAGGCCTGGCCGAAGCTGGGAATCGAGATGTCATCCGCCAGCCGGTCGCCGTCTCCGGTCACCGATGCCCGCCTTCCCACTGCATGCTCATCGCCGATTCCCGCTCGCAGTCACCGACGAGCAACCCATAACGGGATGCTGCCACATAACTCGTTTCTCGACGGTCATGCATTAGATCCTGTTTGTGTGTGTCGGAGCGCTTGTGGCGGCGGTGCAGCGCGTGATATTCGCGCTTACCACATCGGGGCTCGATCGGGTACTGGGAAGGTGCTGGGTATCGCCATGGAGTCGGCGCAGAATCCGGGTTCGGCTCTCGTCGGGACATGGTGGGCCGCACTACTTTTCGAGGCGTCTTCAATTTCGCTCTCGAAAGGTTCTACATATGTGGGCTCTGGTTCTCGCCGCGGTCGGTCTCATGACGGGTAGTGCGGTGGCCGCGGGTGCGGCGGGTAGTGCGGGATCGCTGGCCGGGAATATCTGACCGGTCAGGGCTGCGGGTCCGCGGCCATCGCGTCGCGGACCGAACTCTCCTGTGCGCCACGGAATGTCGGCTCGGGGTGCAGGAGAATGGAATAGACG
This sequence comes from Nocardia sp. NPDC005746, assembly GCF_040630785.1. Classification (NCBI taxonomy): domain Bacteria; kingdom Bacillati; phylum Actinomycetota; class Actinomycetes; order Mycobacteriales; family Nocardiaceae; genus Nocardia; species Nocardia sp. NPDC005746. The sequence goes on along the minus strand of NZ_JBEXYE010000004.1, from coordinate 34,080 downwards.
GCCTTGGTGTCGGCCAATTGCTCGCGCAGCCAATTCTGGCGATAGACCGTGGTGTGCGGCATGGTGTCGTCACCGACCGCGACCGTATCGATCCCGGCCGCGCGGCACAGCGCGATGGTGCGGGGCAGGCTGAAATCCTGGGTGACCGCGATGGCGGAGGTGACGCCGAAGATGTCGTGGGCGCGCACACACGATTCGTGGGTGCTGAATCCGGCGTAGTCGAGCGCGATCTTGGCGGCGGGCACACCCTGCTCGATCAGGTAGGCGCGCATGGCGGTCGGCTCGTCGTAGGTGGAGCGGCCGTTGTCGCCGGTGAGCAGCAGCGCCTTCACCTTCCCGGCCTCCAGCAGCCGCCGGCCCAGGTCCAGGCGGGCCTTCAGGTAGTCCGACGGCTTCCCGTTCGCCTTGACCTCCGCGCCGAGCACGATGGCGACATCGGCGGACGGGGCGCTCTCCACGCTGTACTCGTACTTCCGGTGCGCCATCCGGATCCACAGATCCGACGCGACCAGCACCGTGAATCCCAGCACCGCGATCACGGCGCAGATCTTCACCACCCGCCGCAGCGGCAACCACGTGGCGACCCGGCCGCGGGCGGAGCGGAGAGCGGAACGCAACTGCATGGTCGCCAGTGTGCCGGAACTCCCCGCGTCGATCGAACGACTTTTCGCCCGTGTCGGTGCCGTGGAGACGAAGAGGGTTCCGGCTCAGACCGGCTGCACGCCGATCATCGGCAGCACCGTGCGCCGCGCGAACTCGCGTGCCGCCGTCTCGTCGGTGAGCGGGATCAGCCCGTCCGGCGTCAGCACCAGCGACTGCCCCAGCCGCGCGAACACCTCGGCCACCAGATCGGCGTCGAAGTCCGGCACGTCCCCGGAAGCCTGTAGCGCGCGTAGTTTCTCGGCCAGATAGGTGCGCCCGACCGCGAGTACCGGCCCGGCCTCGGTGGTCAGCCGCGGCAGGATGGTCTCCGGCTCGGTGCGCAGCAGTCGCCGCAGCAGCTTGTTGTTGGCCAGCTGAATGATGAACGCCGCAAATACCTCCACCAGCTGCGCCTGCCCGGACTTGCCGCCCGCGGCGATCCGCACCCGCTCGTCGATCTCGGCGATGAACAGCTGCGCCTCGCGCACGCCGACCGCGGCGACCAGATCGTTCTTGGATTCGAATCGCCGGTACAGGGTGGCGGGGCTGATCCCGGCGCGACGGGCGATTTCCCCCATGCTGGTTCGCTTGATCCCGAAGTCCAGGAACGCCGACAGCGCGCTTTCCAATAGCTGTTCGCCTTCGCTCCGCGGCTTTTCGAGAATGCGTTGCAGGATGGTGGGAACGGACGGCATCGAGTCTCCAGTCGATCGGGTGGACGACCCCGCGACAGCGCGGTGAACGGCCGAGGCGCGGTAGCGCACAGGCCGATCCGAAAGTATCTCATTGCCGCGGGGTCGCGGTTCGTACCCCGTCCGATCAGTGAACGCCCGGTCCGGTCAGCGGACGTCGAGGGCGGCCATTTCGCTCTCGATGGCATTGGCCGCGAAATCGATGCCGCTGGAACGCAGTTCGTGGACTCGGCGTTGCAGCGCCTCGAATCCCCCTGGCTGCGCGGCGATGTCGGCCACGCTGATGCGCTGTCGGTGCATACCGTCGTGCTTGTACGACACCGTGAAACCTCCTGCTAGCCCCGAGCGCGCACCCGGCTAGCGGCTGCACAGCGCGGGCCGCCGGGAACGCATCCGCCGATGCTAGCAGCGGACTGACTGGTCACTTGATCAGTGTGGGGCTTCTCACACGCCCCCTTCAGTCACGCCTCTTGACCCTGGCGATGCAGCGCCGAGTTGTGCAGGTATGCGGCCGCATTCAGGCGAATGTGATCACGCTCGGCCTCGCTCAGCTCCCGGCGCACCTTGCCCGGGACGCCCGCCACCAGCGACCCCGGCGGAATCTGCGCGCCCTCCGGCACCAGCGCGTTGGCCGCGATCAGACTGCCCTCGCCGATCACCGCGCCGTTGAGCACCGTCGCGCCCATCCCGATCAGCACGTCATCGCCGACGGTGCAGCCGTGCAGAATCGCGTTGTGCCCGACCGAGACACCCTCGCCCACGGTGCACGGGAAGCCGGGATCGGCGTGCAGCACGCAGCCGTCCTGGATATTGCTGCGCGCGCCCACGGTGATCTGGTCCATGTCCCCGCGCAGCACCGCCGAATACCAGACGCTCACTTCGTCTTCCAGCCGCACCCGGCCGGCCACGGTGGCGTTGGGCGCGATCCACGCGGTCTCGTCGATCTGCGGCGCGTGCTCACCCAGCTGAATCCTCATGGGGCGAACTTAGCGGCGGAACAGGGCGCGGTGGGCCGCGGGGGTGGTGCCCAGCAGCCGGTGGAAGTGATGGCGCAGATTGACGCCGGTGCCCAGTCCGGAATCGGCGGCGACGCGATCCATGGTGTCGTCGGTCGATTCCAGCAGCAGCCGGGCGTGATCGACGCGCTGCTGCAGCAGCCACTGCTGCGGGCTCGCGCCGGTGCGGTCGCGGAATCGCCGGGTGAAGGTGCGCCGCGACATGAGCGCCGTGCGCGCCCAGCCGTCCAGATCGACGGGCTCGTCGAGATGGGTGCGGGCCCAGACCATGGCGTGCTCGATCGGATCCTCGTCCACCGATTCGGGCACCGCGACCGGAATGTACTGCGCCTGTGAGCCACTGCGATGCGGGGCCAGTACGAGACTGCGCGCCAGTTCGGCCGCCATTCTGCTGCCGTGATCGGTGCGCACCAGATGCAGGCAGCAGTCGAGTGCCGCGGCCGTGCCAGCGGAGGTGATCAGATCGCCGTCGTCGGTCCACAACCGGTCGGCCCGCACCCGCACCGCCGGATAGGCGCGGGCCAGTTCCGTGGCCGCCGACCAGTGGGTGGTGATCTCGCGCCCGTCGGCCAGGCCGCTGGCCGCCACCGCCCACGCGCCCAGGCACAGGCCCACGATCCGGGCGCCGCGGGCGTGGGCCCGGTGCAGGGCGTCGCGAACCGGTTCGGGCAGTGGGCGATCGCGGTCCCACGCGGGGATCACGAAGGTGTCGGCGGTCTCGGCCGCCTCCAGCCCGTGGCCGACGACGATGTCGAATCCCGCGGGCGTGGCGAAGGTTCCGGGTTGCTCGGCGCACACCACCACGCGGTACGGACTGTGGTCGGGGCCGCCCGCGCCGATCCGGCCGAACACCAGGGTGGGGACCGACAGGTGGAAGGGGCTGATCCCGTCGTGCGCCAGAACGGCGACGGTGTGCTCGGCACGCATGGCCCGATCTTATCGATACGCGGCCTTCGGGCCACTGTCGGCGCTCGGTCCCGCGGACGAAACTCGATGCCATGACGAACAAGATCGACACCGCGGCCGCCCTCGAGATCCTCCACATCGGCGGTCCCACCGTGCGTTTCGGCTACGGCGACCTGACCTTCCTGACCGACCCGACCTTCGACGAGCCCGGCAACTACCCCGGCCCGGTCACCCTCTACAAGCTGGCCGGACCGGCCGTCCCGGTCGCGCAGATCGGCCCGATCGACGTGGTGCTGCTCTCACACGACCAGCACGCCGACAACCTCGACGCCGCCGGTCGCGCGCTGCTGCCGAGCGTCGAGCACGTGCTGTCGACCCCCGACGCCGCCGAGCGCATGGAAGGCGTTCGGGGACTCGCGAACTGGGAATCGGTGCGGATCGGCGCGGTGACCGTCACCGGCGTGCCCGCGCTGCACGGACCGGAGGGCTGCGAGCCGCTCACCGGTGTGGTCACCGGGTTCGTCCTGCAGGCCGACGGGTTGCCGACCGTGTACGTCTCCGGCGACAACGCCTCGGTCGAGAACGTGCAGCGGATCGCAGAACGCTTCGGGCGCATCGACATCGCCATCCTCAATGTGGGGGCGGCGAACGTCGACCGCTTCGGCGATCTGGATCTGACCCTCAACGGCCGCACCGCCGCCAAGGCCTCGCTCGCGCTCGGCGACGCGCTGATCGTGCCGGTGCACGCCGAGGGCTGGGCGCACTTCTCCGAGCACCTCGACTACCTGACCCACCGCTTCATGCTCGCGGGACAGACCGACCGCCTGCGCATCCCGAGCCCCGGCGAGACCCTGACCCTCGAGCTCCCCGCCGCGGTCGCGCGCTGAGAACGGCCGCCGAATTCGGGCCGTGGCGCTGATGGCGGCGCGGCCCCGGCCGGGGAACGATGGCGGTATGAGAATCGGGGTTCCACGGGAGGTCAAGGAGCAGGAGTACCGCGTCGCCCTCACCCCGGCCGGCGCCGGGGAACTGGTGCGGGGCGGCCACGAGGTGCTGATCGAGGCCGGAGCGGGCCTCGGGTCCGGCTTCCACGATGCCGACTACCTCGCGGCGGGCGCCCGCACCGCACCCACCGCCGACGACGTCTGGGACGCGGCCGAACTGGTGCTGAAGGTGAAAGAGCCGATCGCCGAGGAGTATTCGCGCATGCGGGTGGGGCAGGTGCTGTTCACCTTCCTGCACCTGGCCGCCTCGCGGGAATGCACCGACGCCATCCTGCGCTCGGGTATCACCGCCATCGCCTACGAGACCGTGCGCGCAGCCGACGGCACCCTGCCGTTGCTCGCGCCCATGAGCGAGGTGGCGGGCAAGCTCGGCGGCATGGTCGGGGCGTATCACCTGATGGCGCCGCAGGGCGGGTCCGGGCTGCTGCTCGGCGGGGTGCCGGGCGTGCGGCCCGCGGACACGGTGGTGCTGGGCGGGGGCGTGGCGGGCAGCAACGCGGCGACCGTCGCGGTCGGCATGGGGGCGCGGGTCACGGTGCTGGACACCAATATCGCGCGATTGCGGGAACTGGACGCCCGGTTCGGCGGGCGGATCACCACCATCGGATCGAATACCGCCGAGGTCGAGAAGGCCGTGCTGGCCGCCGATCTGGTGATCGGGTCGGTGCTGGTGCCGGGTGCGCGGGCCCCGAAACTGGTGCCCGACAGTCTGGTCGCGCGGATGCGGTCCGGCGCGGTGCTGGTCGATATCGCCATCGATCAGGGCGGCTGCTTCGAGAGCTCGCATCCGACCACGCACGCGAAGCCGACGTTCCACGTGGCGGACACGCTGTTCTACTGCGTCGCGAACATGCCGGGCGCGGTCCCGCACACGTCCACCGTGGCGCTCACCAATGTGACGCTGCCGTACGCGCGCGCCATCGCGAACCTGGGCTGGTCGGGCGCGTGCGCCGCGGATCCCGGTCTCGCGCAAGGGCTCACCGCCGACGCCGGGCGGCTCTACTCGCCGGAGGTAGCGGCCGCGCACGGCCTGGGGCCGGCGACCTACACCTCGTCCTGACCCGGCGGCGGGCCCGCGACCTGGGGAATCCGGTTGCGGGCCCGTGGTGTCCGTCGCTCAGGACTCGGATGAGCCCAGCGCCCAATCGGGTCCCGCGCCGTCGGCCGGGAGGTCGCGCAGCTTGTCCGGGTTACGCACCACGTCGATCTTGGTGATCCGGCCCTCGTCGATGGTGAACGAGAAGACGCCGGTGTTCTTGCCGTCGAACACCACCAGACCGGGACGGCCGTTGACCAGCACCGGGCGACCCCACGCGCCGCCGACCTTCGACGCGAACTCCAGGAACCCGAGCAGCGTCGCGGCGACCTTGTCCGCGCCGTGCATCGGGTGCAGGAACGCCTGCACCTTGCCGCCGCCGTCGGAGGTGAAGGTGACATTGGTGTCGAGCACACCCAGTAGCGCGCTCAGGTCGCCGGAACGCCACGCCACCGCGAACGCCGACACCACCTTCTCGTGCTCGTCCGCGCTGGCGGGGAAGCGGGGAGTGCCGTTCTCCACGTGTTTACGGGCGCGCGAGGCCAATTGGCGCACTGCGGCGGGGGTGCGGCCCACGACTTCGGCCACCTCCGGACCGGTCATGCCGAAGACGTCCTGCAGTACGAACGCGGTCCGCTCGGCGGGCGACAGCGATTCCAGCACCACCAGCAGCGCGGTGGTGACCCGCTCGTCCTGCGAGATGCGGTCCGCCGGGTCGTCCCAGGTGGTGACCTCGGGCTCCGGAAGCCATTCGCCCACATACTGTTCGCGCCGCGCCCGGGCGGACCCCAGGTAGTCGAGGGCCAGCCGCCCGGTGACCGTGGTCAGCCAGGCGCGCAGGTTCTCGATCTGCGCGTCCTCGGGGCTGGTCTCGTAGTACCGGACCAGTCGCAGCCACGCCTCCTGCACCACGTCGTCGGCGTCGCTGAGACTGCCGAGCGTGCTGTACGCGACCCGCCGCAGATAGCCGCGATGCTCCTCGAACTGCCGTGCCAGCTCGGCCTGATCGGGCCCGTCCGGCCGCTGCCCACCACTCATCGCACCCTCGCCTTCGCTTACGCCCGCCTGTTGGGCGAACCGTTCACAGCACCGACGACACAGCTCATCGGAGTGTGACATTCACCCGATGAACTTAGCCAAGCCGACTGTCCGGTCTCGCGATTGCGGTCGGAGCGACCGCCGAAACGGACGCGAAGCGCGGGGCCGTTCCGGCGTCAGGGCCGTGCCCTGAGGACGTGGGTCAGCGTTGGCGGCAGTACACAGCCGCCGCCGCGGCCAGCGCCGTGCCGAGCTGGACGGCCTCCGAGAGCCGGACCGCGCGGCGGAGATCGCGCACCCGTGGCACCGGGCCGTCGCCCAGCGTGGGCCGCATCTCGATCCCGTGCCGATACTCGGTGCGCCCGCCGAGCGTCACCCCGAGCGCCCCCGCCATGGACGCCTCCGCCACACCGGCATTCGGACTCGGATGCTTCGCGGCATCCCGCCGCCAGGCCCGCCACGCATCACCCGGGCGGCCACCGATCACCGGCGCGAGCGCGGTCGTGAGCAGCCCGCTCACCCGCGCGGGCGCGAGGTTCGCGACATCATCGGTCCGCGCCGCCGCCCACCCGAACCGCTCGTACCGCTCATTGCGATAGCCGACCATCGCGTCGAGGGTATTGATCGCCCGATAGGCCAGCAGCCCCGGAACACCCGCCGCCGCGCCCCAGAACAGCGGCGCGACAGTCGCGTCCGAGGTGTTCTCGGCGATGGATTCGAGCGCGGCCCGCGCCAGCCCATCCGCGTCGAGCGCCTCGGGATCCCGCCCGCACAGCGACGGCAGCAACGCCCGCGCCCCATCGATGTCCCCGGACTCGAGCCGATCAGCCATATCCCGCCCGGTCTTCGCGAGCGTGGTCCCGCCGAGCACGGTCCAGGTCACGGCCGCGGTGAGCGCCACCTCCGCCACCGCCCGCCCGAGCGAGATCCCACCCCGGCCCGCCGAACGCCCTCGCGAGATCCGCCGCCCCGCGCCGGCCTGCCCGGACGCCATGCGCCGCAACCCGATTCCCAGCCCCGTCGCGGCGCCGACCAGCACGATCTCGTGCACTACGCCGGCGGCGCGGCTGTCCCGATAGGTGACCTGCTCGACCCGCATTGCCGCCGAACCGAACCCGGCCACCGGATGCCCGCGCCGAGGATCGCCCAGCACCCGATCCAGCCCGAACCCGAGCAGCAACCCGGCCGCACTAGCAGTCCCCATACGCACCCGGCGAGGCTAGCCGAGCCGACGGCACGCCCGGCCCCCGGCCGCCGCGCACACCGTCAGGCGACCGTCCTGGCGGGAGATCGGTGCGCCCAGCACGAACGTGACGATGGCCCAGGTGCCGACGCCCCGATGGCCGTGCACCCTCGGATTCGCGCGCTCGGACACCGTGCGGAGTTCAGGAGTCTCGGGAGGCTGCGGTGCGGTCGCGGTCGGCGGCGCTCGGCCGGAGTCAGCGGCGGGTGCCGCCGTAGCGGTCGGCGAGGCGGGCCTCGTTGGCGGTGGGCTTCGCCTTGATCGGGGCCGGATCGTTGGGTTTGGCCGTCGGCGAGGGAGTGGGCGATTCGGCGGTGTCGGCTGTCGTCGCGGTCTCGGGCGCCTCGGTGACCTGTTCGGCCGGGGTGGCGGGTTGGGCGCCGGCGTCGGACTTCTCGCGGCGGCGGGCGCGGATCTCGGCCCAGACGAAGTAGCCGAGGCCGAGGGGAGCCATGACGCCGAAGGCCAGCCATTGCAGGCCGTAGGAGAGGTAGGGGCCGGCGTCGAGCTGGGGGAGGGCGTCGGGGGTGAAGGCGCCCGGCTGGCCCGCGTCGAGCTGGAGGTAGCCGCCGAGGCCGTCGGTGGGGATGGGGGTGAGGGGGAGGCCGAGGACGGTGGCCTCCTGGGCGGTGTCGGTCGTGTACACCTGCCGGAACCCGTCCTCGGTGGTCGGCGGCTTCTTCTCGATGACGCCCTCGGAGGCGCGGATACGGGCCTCGAGGTGCTGCGGCCCGGTCGGCGGGTCGGCGATGGCGGGCGGGCGGGTGCCGCCCTGCGCGGCCGCGATCTGGCCGCGGTCGACCAGCAGGGTGCGGCCGTCGTCGAGCCGGAACGCGGCGAGCACGGTGTAGGCGGGCTGCCCGTCGAGGTGGCGCAAGCGCACCAGGACCGTCGAGTTCGGGACGTAGCTGCCGATGGCGGTGACGCGCCGCCATTCGGTGTTCTTGCCGTCACCCGACAGCAGCCCGGCGATGTCCACCGGGTCGGCGTGCACCGACGCGGCGATGCGGTCGTTGCGATCGGAGGTGCGGGTGTTCTTGCCCAGCTGCCAGGGCGCGAGCACGGTGAAGCACAGGTAGGCGAAACCGGCGACCACCACGGCCAGGATCAGCCAGCTCGGGCGCAGCAGGAAGGTGAGGCGACGCAGCAGTGCGCTCATGCGTGCCGGCCTCCGTCCCGCGGATCCTCGCCGAGCTGTTCGCGCACCCAGTCCAGCATCCCCGGCACGGCCGCCTCGATCTGTTCGCGCACCAACGCGAAATCGGACTGGTCGCCGTAGTACGGGTCCGGCACCGAGCGACCGTCCGCGTCCGGGTCGAAACTGCGCAGCAGCCGCCGCCGGTCCGACGGCACCCCCATCCGGGCCAGGTCCCGCTCGTGCCCGGTGTCGAGCGCCACCACCAGATCGGCGTCGCGATGGTCGGCCCCGATCACCGCGGCAGTGTGCCCGGTCGGATACCCGTGCGCGCTCAGCTCCCGATCGGTCCGGTAGTCGGCCTCGTCCCCGACATGCCAGTTCCCGGTCCCGGCACTGCTCACCCGCACCCGATCCGCCAATCCCGCGCGCTCGAGATGCGCGGCGAAGATCTTCTCGGCCATCGGGGACCGGCAGATATTGCCGGTGCAGATAAACGTCACATGCAGGTCGCCCACGACAGCCATTCTGGCCGGTAGGCGTGGACGGCGGCCACGTAGGGTGGACGGCTGTGCCGGACGACACCGAGTTCCAGGATTTCGACCATGCCAGGCTGCGGCACCACGGGGACGTGGACGCGCGCCCGGGCATGGTGGATTTCGCGGTGAACGTTCAGGGGAGCGCGCCGCCGGAATGGCTGCGGGAGCGGCTGGCGGGACGGCTGGGGGAGCTGGGACGGTATCCGGGGGAGGCGGATGAGCGGGCGGCGCGGGCAGCGGTGGCCGCGCGGCACGGGCGGTCGGTCGACGAGGTGCTGTTGCTGGCCGGGGTGGCCGAGGGGTTCGCGATGCTGCCACGGCTGGTGTCCCGGCTGGCGGCGGTGATCCATCCGTCGTTCACCGAGCCGGAGCTGGCGTTGCGCGAGGCGGGGGCGCCGGTGGCGCGGGTGGTGCTGGAGCCGCCGTACTCGCTCGACGGTGTCGTGGTGCCGGAGGACGCGGATCTGGTGGTGGTGGGCAATCCCACGAACCCGACCTCCGTGCTGCACTCGGCGGACAGTATCCGGGCGCTGCGGCGGCCGGGACGCATCGTGGTGGTGGACGAGGCGTTCGCCGACGCGGTGCCGGGCGAGTCGGAATCCCTTGCCGGAGAGAGTCATCCGGATGTCGTGGTGTTCCGTAGCTTGACCAAGACATGGGCGCTGGCCGGACTGCGCTGCGGGTACGCGCTCGGCGCGCCGGAGGTGCTGGCGCGCTTGAATCACGGCCGCGCCCACTGGCCGCTGGGCACCTTGCAGCTGGAAGCCATTGCGGCGGTGAGCGAACCGGCCGCGGTCGCGCAGGCGCGGCGGATGGCTGATCGCATCGCCGCCGATCGCGTCGCCATGATCCCGCGGCTGCGGGAACTGGGCGTCGAGGTGCACGAGCCCGCGGCGGGCCCGTTCCTGCTGATCCGGGTGCCGGACGCGGAATTGTTGCGAAAGCGGCTCGCGGACAAGGGCGTCGCGGTGCGCCGCGGTGATACGTTCCCCGGGCTGGAAACGGGCTTCCTGCGGGTCGCGGTGCGGTCGGCGGGGGCGGTGGACCGGCTCGTCGCGGCCATTCGCGACGTGGGGTTGTGATCGTGGCAGGCAGGATCGAGAAGGAGGTTCGGTTGTGACGACGGTGCGGCTGTCGGATCTCATCGCGGCGCTGGAAGCGGCGTACCCGCCCGGCCTGGCCGAGTCCTGGGATTCGGTGGGCTTGGTGTGCGGTGACCCGCGGGACTCGGTCTCGCGGGTGCTGTTCGCCGTCGACGCCACGGCCGCGGTCGTGGACGAGGCCATCGAGTGGGGCGCGCAGGCGCTGGTCGTGCACCATCCGCTGTTGCTGCGCGGGGTGGACACGGTCGCGGCCGACACCCCGAAAGGCGCGCTGCTGCACCGGCTCATCCGCTCCGGCTGCGCGCTGTTCAGCGCGCACACCAACGCCGACTCCGCCGATCCGGGCGTTTCCGACGCGCTCGCGGCGGCGATTGGGCTCACCGTCACCGGGCCGCTCGATCCGAAACCGCTGACCGCCCTGGACAAGTGGGTGGTACAGGTGCCGGTCACGCACCGCGACGCCGTGCTGGACGCCCTGTTCGGGGCGGGCGCGGGCAGGATCGGCGCCTACTCCGACGCCGCCTGGACGGTCGCGGGCACCGGCCAGTTCCGGCCTCTCGAGGGAGCCAACCCGGCGCTGGGAATGGTCGGCGAGTTGCACGAGGTCTCCGAGGATCGCCTCGAGGTGGTGGCCCCGCCGTCGCGGCGGGCCGCGATCCTGGCCGCCCTGCGCGCGGCCCACCCCTACGAGGAACCCGCCTATCACGTCACCGAACGCGCCGGACTGCCGTCCGGGCTGGGCATCGGCCGGGTCGGCGAGCTGCCGGCCCCGGAAACCCTGCGCGAGTTCACCGCTCGCGTGCGCGCCGCCCTGCCCGCGACCACCTGGGGTGTTCGGGCCGCCGGTGATCCGGACCGGATCATCCGCACCGTCGCCGTGTGCGGCGGCGCGGGAGATTCCTTCCTGGGCAAGGTCTCCCGCCTCGGCGTGGACGCCTACGTCACCTCCGACCTGCGTCACCACCCCGCCGACGAACACCTGCGCGCGGGCGGCCCGGCCCTGATCGACGCCGCCCACTGGGCCACCGAGTTCCCCTGGTGCGGCCAGGCCGAGGGTGTGGTCCGCCACGCCCTGCCCGGCCTCGAGACCCGCGTCTCCGCCCTGCGCACCGACCCCTGGACCCTCGGCGAGTCCGACTGCTGAGCCCGTCCGCGCGCGACGTCGCCGGCCCCGGCCGCCCCCGGCGATTTTCCGGCTCGGCCCGGTCCGCGTGATCGTTTGTCCTGCTCGGGGCGGGCTTGGCGTTGCGGGCCCCGCCGGGGCGGTACGGTGGGAGTCTTGAATTTCGTCCATAGCGTCCAGGAGACCTTCGCGTTGAATGCCGAACCATCGATCCAGGCCAAGCTGCTCGACCTCGCCGCCGTCGACGCCGAGCTGACGCGGATCGAGCATCGCCGCAAGGTGCTGCCCGAGCAGCAGGACGTGGATCGGCTGGCCGCGGAGCGCACCACCCGCAAGGACGAGGCGGTGAAGGCCGAGATCCTGATCGACGACCTCGACCGCGACATCCGCAAGCTGGAAGGCGAGATCGAGGCCGTCCGCAAGCGCGAGGAGCGCGACCGCGGCCTGCTCACCGCCGGTTCGGTCGGAGCCAAGCAGCTCTCCGAACTGCAGCACGAGCTGACCAGCCTGGAACGCCGCCGCAAGGTCCTCGAGGACGACGAGATCGAGGTGATGGAGCGCCGCGAGGCCGCGGCCGCCGCGCACGCCCACGCCGGGGCCAACCTGGACCAGGCCGAGGCCGAACTGGTCGACGCCGAGCGCCTGCGCGACAGCGCCCTGGCCGACCTCAACGTCGCCCAGCAGCGCTGCGACTCCGACCGCGAAGCCCTGACCCGGTCGTTCCCCGCCGACCTGATCGCCACCTACGACAAGCAGCGCACCACCTACGGCGTCGGCGCGGCCCTGCTCCAGGCGCGCCGCTGCGGCGCCTGCCGCATCGAACTGGACCGCGGCGAGATCTCCCGCATCTCCCAGACCGCCCCCGACGTCGTGGTCCGCTGCCCCGAATGCGGCGCGATCCTGGTGCGCACCAAGCACTCCGGGCTCTGACCGGACCGCCGCGCGCTCACCGGCGCGCGGCACCCGTGCCGCCCGGCGGGGACCGGCACACGACACGACAGCCCGAATACCGCGAACCAGCACGGCGACGCGACAGGATCGACGCCTGGCCCGCACCGGATACCCGAGGCGAGGACACGGTGAGGCGGCGCGGCGGCCGACCCGCGAACCGGGTGCCGCGCGGCGCGGACCTCGACGCCACGGCGGCGTGACCCGCCGGCGGATTCTCGGACCTGCACGGAAGGTGAACAGCGTTGGTGGACATGGTGATTGTGGAAGCGGACGGCGGCTCGCGCGGCAATCCCGGCCCCGCCGGATACGGCGCGGTGGTCTGGGACGCCGATCGCGCGCGCGTCCTGGCCGAGCGCAAGGAATTCCTCGGGGTCGCCACCAACAATGTCGCCGAATACCGCGGCCTCATCGCGGGTCTGGAGGCGGCCGCCGAGCTGGGTGCGCGGGAGGTGTCGGTGCGCATGGACTCGAAGCTGGTCGTCGAGCAGATGTCCGGGCGCTGGAAGGTCAAGCACGAGGCCATGATTCCGCTCGCCGATCGGGCGCGGCGGCTGGTGGCCGGGTTCGAGCGGGTGAGCTTCGCGTGGATTCCGCGCAAGGAGAACTCGCACGCCGACCGGCTGGCGAACGAGGCGATGGACGACGCCGACACCGTCGCCGAGGTCCGTACGGCGCTGCGGGAGTCGGGCCAGGCACTCGGCCGACCGGCCGAACTGGGATCAGGCGCATCGAATTCGACGGCGGCCGAACGCGATTCCGGTAGCGACCGGGGCACGCTCGGGCAGGTCGCCGCCGCGGTGGCGGGCGGCGTCGTGGACAGTCCCGCATCCGCCGCCACGCCCGCGCCCGGCTGGACCGGGGCGCTGGGGCGGCCGACCCGGCTGCTGCTGCTCCGGCACGGGCAGACGGAATTGTCGGTGGAGCGCCGGTATTCGGGCCGCGGCAATCCGCCGCTGACCGAACTCGGCCGGCAGCAGGCCGCGAACGCGGCGGCCATGCTCGCGCGCAAAGGCGGGATCGAGGCCATCGTGTGCTCGCCGCTGGGTCGGGCGCGGGAGACCGCGGAGGCGGCCGGGAAGGCGCTCGGGCTGCCGGTGCGGGTGCTGGAAGGATTGACCGAGACCGACTTCGGGGCCTGGGAGGGAAAGACATTCCTGGAAGCCCGCGAACAGGATCCGGAGCTGCACGAGCAGTGGCTGGGCGATCCGTCGACCCCGGCGCCGGGCGGTGAGAGCTTCGATCAGGTGCGTGAGCGGGTCGAGTCGGTGCGGCGGGATCTGGTGGCGTTGTATCCGGGCGCGAATGTGCTTGTGGTCAGCCACGTCACGCCGATCAAGACGCTGCTGCAACTGGCGCTCGGAGTGGGTCCGTCGCTGCTCTACCGGCTGCACCTGGATCTGGCGTCGCTGTCGATCGCGGAGTTCTATCCCGACGGCGGCTCGTCGGTGCGCCTGGTCAACGACACGTCGTATCTCTGAGGAGACTGGTAACCCCCTGTGCCGCAGGGGGTTCGGTTCACGGACGTAGGGTCGCCATCAGGAACTCGGTCTGGTCGTAGACGGCCTTCTCGAACCAGTCGTCGAAGTAGATGTCGAAATGGCCGATCGGATAACGCTTCACGGTGGCGTGCTTGGTCCGTTCGGCCGCCTTCACGGTGGGCCCCGCCGGGGCCACCGAGTCGTTGTCGCAGATCGCGTACAGCACAGGCGCTTTGATGTCCTTGACATGCCGCGTCGGATTGTCGAACAGGGTCGACAGCCCGATCCGCGCCGCCACCTTCGGCCGGTACTGCGCGCTCTCCTCGGCGAGCCGCCCGAATCCGGCGGGCACGTCGGCCGCGCTCATCAACGCCGCGGAGTGCTTCTTGCCCGCCAGCCGCGCGGTGATCGGGCGCCGAATGATCGGCCCCAACACCTGATCCGTCACCGCCAGCGTCCCGGTCTTGATCAGGCTGAACGGCCCCTTCGCCAGCGCCGAGGACCAGCCGCTGGTGAACGGGCACTGCGCCACCACCGCCGCGATGTAGTGGTCGTCCGGCGCCACCGCGAGCACATGCCCGCCGCCGAAAGAGCTGCCCCACAATGCGATTCGCGTCGCGTCGATCCCCCGGACGGTGCGCGCGAACGCGATCGCCGCATGCCAGTCCTCACGCTGCCGCGCGATATTGATCACCTGCCGGGGCTCGCCCCCGCTGGCCCCGAAATGCCGATAGTCGAAGGCCAGAGCCGCGATTCCCACCGACGCGAAACGTCGCGCGTACCGATCCAACCCCATTTCCCGGTCCGCCCCCAGCCCGTGCCCCATGACCACCAGCGGGCGCGGACGCGGCGGTCCATCCGGGAGATACAGCCAGCCGGCGCACTGTTCGACACCCGAAGGGAACCCCACCTCGACACGCTCCATGACGCCCTACCGTACCCTGGTGGCCGCGGACGAGTCGGTCGGGCGGCCGCGGCGAGAGGAACGGGCAACGCGTGTGCCGCAGCCTGTCGCCGAGGAAAGTCCGGACTCCGGAGAGCAGGGCGGTTGTTAACGGCAACCCGGGGCAACCCGCGGGACAGTGCCACAGAAAACAAACCGCCGGCGGGCCGCACTTCGCGAGAAGTGCACCGCCGGTAAGGGTGAAACGGTGCGGTAAGAGCGCACCAGCGCGCCGGGTGACCGGCGCGGCTAGGTAAACCCCGCCCGGAGCAAGGTCGAAGGCCGCACTCGCGAGAGTGCGGCTGCGCAGGTGTTCGAGGGCTGCTCGCCCGAGCCTGCGGGTGGACCGCTCGAGGCACCCGGCAACGGTGTGTCCAGATGGATGGTCGCCACCCGGCGTTTCGACGTCGGGGACAGGATCCGGCTTACAGACCGACTCGTCCGCCCGTATTTTCTGCCCCTCCGCTTCGCTGCGGGGCGGGTTCGCGGCCTGTGGTCCCGATTCTTCCCTCCTCCGCTTCGCTCCCCCGCTACGTCGGTCCAGAATCGGGACGGCCGCGAACTGGGGGTGATCTGTCGGCGAGAATTTGGCGTCGCGGGGGCGATCTCCCGGTGCCATCATGGAAGGCACACCACCGGATTCGCGGTGGCGCGGAGATATTTTCGCGGAGCTCGCCATGGATGTTCTGTATCTGCTGATCGGATGGCTCGCCGCCATCGTCGTGATCGCCGGAATCGGCCTGGCGGCCGGGGTACGGGTGGTCACGCAATTCGAGCGGGGCGTGGTGTTCCGGCTCGGGCGGGTGCGGGCGGTGCGGGAGCCGGGACTGCGGCTGCTGATTCCCGGAGTGGACAAGATGTCCAAGATTTCCATGCAGGTGATCACGATGCCCGTGCCCGCGCAGGAGGGCATCACCCGCGACAATGTGACCGTCAGGGTGGACGCGGTCGTCTACTTCCGGGTCATCGATCCCATGCGCGCCCTCGTCGAGGTGCAGGACTATCTGTTCGCGGTCGCGCAGGTGGCGCAGACGTCGCTGCGTTCGATCATCGGCAAGAGCGAACTCGACGATCTGCTGTCGAATCGGGAGCAGCTCAACAAGGGCCTGGAATTGCTCATCGACTCGCCCGCTCTGAACTGGGGCGTGCACATCGACCGCGTCGAGATCAAAGACGTCGCCTTGCCGGACGCTCTGAAGCGTTCCATGTCCCGCCAGGCCGAGGCCGAACGCGAACGCCGCGCCCGCGTCATCTCCGCGGAGGGCGAATTGCAGGCGTCGCAGAAGCTGGCCCAGGCCGCCGCCAATATGTCCGACGCCCCCGCCGCATTGCAGCTGCGATTCCTGGAGACCGTGGTTCAGGTTGCGGCGGAGAAGAATTCGACCCTGGTGTTGCCGTTCCCGGTGGAGCTGCTGCGTTTCCTCGAACGCAGCGGCCGGACGCCGGCCGAGACCGCGCCGGAGGAGCCCGACGCGTCGCAAGAGATGAGGGAGTAAGTCATGGCTGGTGTCGTTCAACCGGCGGCCATCGTGGTGCTGTTCGCCATCGCGTATGGATTCAAACTCTTCAGTGCCAAGTTCCCGGGCGGACTGCGCGGTAGGTAGGCGGTCCGCGCGGCGAGCGGTGCGGCCGCGGGAAAACTGGCGGGCGGGCGGCGTGATCGACACCGCTCGCCTGTTTCCCCGCGCATCTCCTCCGCATGGATGAGAATGGCGGCGCGCCTCACGGTGTGTACCGGCGCGGCTCGGCGTGTCGGGCGGGTTATCGGCCTTGAACTGGCACCGAACGTGATCGACGTCATAAAGTGTTGCGCGTTGGAAAGTTCCGTAGCGGTCCGCGACGGGACAAGGGCTCAACAAACGTCGGAAAGCAGGTCTCGTCTCAATGCGAATTGCTCGCAAACTGGCAGTGGGAGCGTTTCTCGCCGCTGCCGCTTCCGCTGTGCTGGGTGCCGGTTCTGCCTCCGCGGTGGCCGTGACGCCGCTGCCGGGCGGGATTCAGGTGGATCTCACCGCGGCGGACACGCAGTGGGTGGCGCAGAACCACTTCGGACAGGTCATCGCCGGCCTGCCGCATCCGTCGGCCGCGTCGTTCGGGGAAGCCCTGGACTCGGCCGCGGCGCTGTCGTCGCAGTACCCGGGTGGCCGCGTGGTGTTCACCGTGTACGGTCCGTTCAACGAGCTGAACGGCACGATGCTGGCCCTGCAGTAGGGCCAGTCTCCGCAGTGGAACTGCATCAACGGATCGTGTCGGCGCCGGTGGACTTCGGCGCCGTCCGAACCGAGTTCGGACTGGCCTCGGACTACCCGTCCGAGGCCGTCTCGGAAGCCCGCGACGCGGTCGACGCGTTCGCGGGCGCCCGAGCCGACCGGCGGGAGATCCCGCTGGTCACCATCGATCCCCCGGGTGCCCTGGATCTGGACCAGGCCGTCTGCCTGGAACGCACCCCGAGCGGCGGATTCCTTCTCCACTACGCCATCGCCGATGTGGCCGCGGTGGTCGTCCCCGGCGGGCCGCTGGCCCGCGCGTCCCTGGCCCGCGGCCAGACCTTCTACTTCCCCGACGGCACCGTCCCGCTGCACCCGCCGGTGCTGAGCGAGGGCCTCGCCAGCCTGCTGCCCGACGTCGACCGCCCGGCCGCGCTATGGACTATCGAATGCGACGCGCACGCCGAACCGGTGCGGTTCTCGGTGACCCGCGCGCTGGTCCGCTCCCGCGCCCGCCTCGACTATCAGGGCGTGCAGGCCGACGCCGACAACGGCCGCCTGCACCCGTCGATCGCGGCGCTGCCCGACTTCGGGCGGCTGCGCATCGCGGCCGGCATCGAGCGCGGCGCGATCACGCTGCGGTTGCCCGACCAGACCGTGGTCCGCGACGCCGAGCAAACCGGGATCGACCACTGGCAGCTGGCGCTGGAACCGCGCACCGCCGCCAACGACTGGAACGAGCAGATCTCCCTGCTGACCGGAATGTGCGCGGCCCGAATCATGCTCGACGGACATAACTCGAACGGCTCCGGCAACCCCGAGCCGCCGGGTCTGCTGCGCACCATGCCGCCGCCCGCGCCGGCCGCCATCGAGTCCATGCGCCGCACCGCCGCCGCGGTCGGGGTGCCGTGGCCGCCCGGGGAGTCCGCGGGCCGCATGCTGGCCGAACTGGACTGCAATACGCCCGCCGCCCTGGTGCTCATGTCGGAGGCCACCGGCCTGCTGCGCGGCGCCTCCTACACCATCCTGAACGGCCAGGACCCGAACACCTTGCGGCACAGCGCGATCGGGGCCCCGTACGCACACGTGACCGCCCCGCTGCGTCGCCTGGCCGACCGCTACGCCACCGAGATCTGCCTGGCCCTGTGCGCGAAAACCGCAGTGCCGCAGTGGGTCATCGACGAACTGGCCATCGCCGTCGACACCATGCGCCGCACCGACGCCCTCGCCGGCAAGGTCGAACGCGCCTGCCTGGACCTCACCGAGGCCACCGTCCTGTCCCCGCGCCTGCACACCGACTTCGACGCCGTCGTGCTCCGCGAGGCCAACGGCACCCGCCCTGCCGAGATCTTCATCGCCGACCCACCGGTGTTGGCCAAATGCACCGGCGCCCCGCCGGAAGGCGAGAACGTCCAGGTCCGCCTCACCGAGGCCGACCCCGTCACCCGCACCGTCACCTTCAGCTACGCCACTGGACCTACGCTTTCGATGCCATACTCGACGTCATGACCGTCGAACCGTTTCCGCAGTGGCTACGCCCGCCGCCGGGCGGCTTCGTCGCAGAGGACCTCGATCGCCTGCCCGATCTGCCCCCGCACACCGAGCTGATCGACGGGAGCCTCGTCTTCGTGAGCCCGCAAGCCCAGTTTCACGCGCTGGCAGTCAGCATGTTCGAAACGGCGTTGCGGCGTTGCGCGCCCTCCACCGTTCGAATTCGGCGCGAGATGACGGTGACGCTGGATCGCAACCAGCGACCCGAGCCAGCTGTCATCGCCGTGCGTGCCGATCGCGCGGGCGGTCCCGCACTGACGACGTACCGGGCTGATGATGTCCTGCTGGCTGTCGAGGTCGTATCGCCCGAGTCGCGAACACGAGATCGGGAACGCAAACCGCAGCTCTACGCGAAGGCTGGAATATCGCATTTCTGGCGCGTGGAGAATGCGGATGGGCGGCCGGTTGTCTACGTCTATGAGCTCGACCCGGCCACGGGTGCCTACGCGCTCACCGGAATCCACCATGATCGGCTTCGGCTGACCGTTCCGTTCGAGCTGGAGATCGATCTCACCGAGATCGACTTGCTCTGACTGCATTTCGCGGGTGCGAACCGCTCGTCCGGGTCAGCCCAGCGGGTGGTGGTGGACGAATTCGACGGCGTCGGGGTACTGGTCGAGGGCCTGGGCGGCTGCTGCCGCCTCGGCGTCACACAGGTGTTGGTAGGTGTAGTCGGCGTCGACGGCGTGGGTGCGGATCGTGTTGAGCGCTTCCACGGCGTCACGGTGGTCGCCGAGCACTCCCTGTAGGTGTTTGGCCTTCTTGCCGAGGTCCTCGGCGGGTTTGCCGAGGACGGCGGTGGCGGCCTCGGCGGAGTAGCGCAATCGTTTGGCGGCCTTGCGAATATCGTGCAGGCGCTCGATGCGCTCGTCCCCGGACAGGCCGTGCTCGGCGTGCACGAGGTGGCGCAGCTTCCGGAGGTCACGGCGCAGGACCTTGGTGAAGACCGGTTCCGCCGGTTCGCCGGCGCGGGAGTCCTTCAGCGGCGGGTCGGTGAGTAAATCCTGCAGACCGCGGATCAGCGAAGCGTAGCGGTGGTCGCCGAACGCGGTGACCACCGCGCGGTGGGCTCCGGCATAGGTATTGCGCTCCTCGGCGATGAGCCGCTGGGCGAAACCTTGGTGGTGAGTGGGTCTCTCGTCCATCGGCACCGTCTGCTCGCGCGGTGCCCCGGTGGCGGCGAGCAGCTCGGTGAAGCGTTCGGCGCGTACCTCCGCGTCCCGGGCCACCCCCAGCAATCCCGCCAGCCAGCGCAATTCATCGGTGATCTCGGTGACCGGTGCGCGGCGCAGCACCCGCCGGTAGGACTTCAGCACGCTGCGCAGCCGCCGGGTGGCCACCCGCATCTTGTGCACCGAGTCCGGAAGGTCCTGGCGCACATCGGGTTCGGCCGTACACAGCCGGTCCACATCGGCGGCTACTGCGTCGACCAAGGCGGGACCGGCTGTGGTGCTCATCTACGTCCTGTACTTGTCGGTGGCTTCCACCAGGTGGTGGGTGATGCCGGGTTCGAGGGCCGCGTGGCCGGCGTCGGCCACCAGGTGCAGTTCCGAGCCGGGCCAGGCCCGGTGCAGATCCCAGGCGCTGGTGGCCGGGCACACGACGTCGTAGCGGCCCTGCACGATGACGCCGGGAATGTGGGCGATGCGGTCGATGTCGCGCAGCAGCTGTCCCTCGTCGAGGAAGCCGCCATTGACGAAGTAGTGGTTCTCGATGCGCGCGAACGCCAGCGCGAAGCGCGGATCGGCGGTCTCGGCGACCCGATCCGGCTGGGGCAGCAGGGAACTCGTGGCACCCTCCCAGGTGGACCACGCGACGGCCGCGTCGGTGGCGAGAGCGGCATCGGGGGAGTGCAGCAGGCGGTGATAGACCTCGACGAGGTCACGCCCGCGGTCGGCTTCCGGCACCGGCGCCAGGAACTTCTCCCACTCGTCGGGGTACACGTACCCCGCGGAGCCATTGTAGTACCAATCGATTTCCTTGCGCCGCAACAGGAATATGCCGCGCAGCACCAGCTCGGTGACCCGGTCCGGGTGGGTCTGGGCGTAGCTCAACGCCAGCGTCGAACCCCACGATCCGCCGAACACCAGCCACTGCTCGATGCCCAGATGCGTTCGCAGCCTTTCGATATCGGCGACCAGGTCCCAGGTGGTGTTGTGCTCGAGGCTCGCCGCGTCGGCGATGTGCGGCGTCGACTGCCCGCACCCGCGCTGATCGAACAGCACGATCCGGTACGCCTCGGGATCGAAGAACTGCCGGTGGTAGGGCGCGGTGCCGCCGCCCGGTCCGCCGTGCAGGAAGACGGCGGGCTTGCCGTCCGGATTGCCGCTCACCTCGTAGTAGAGCGACTGACCGTCGCCGACATCCAGCTTGCCCTGCTCGTAGGGCTCGATCGCCGGGTACAGAGTGCGCATCAGCCCGCCACCAGGCCCGCGGCCATGTTCGGGATCTCCAGCGCGGACAGCGTCTGATCGCGCACATCCGCACAGCTCTTGGTGGTGACCCGGTCGACCACGCCCCGCTCGCTGGGAATGAACAGGCCGTTCTGCACCGCCCACTGGGCGACGGTCGCGTTGAACGCGATCTTGCCCAGCGTCGGACCCTGCACCCGCCAGTCCGACAGCTGCGGGCGCAGCATGTCGCACAGCTGCTTGGCCTGATCCTCGGAAATGTTCAATTGTGCGGCGGTGCTCGGCGGGGTCGACGGTGCGGAGGTGAGCGATGAGCCGGAGCCCTTGGGCTGCGACGACCCGGTGGAGGTGTTGTCCCCGCACGCGGCGGTCAGCGCGACGGCGGCCAACGCCGCGCCCAGCAGCGAGGTACGGCGGATCCAGCGACTAGTTCCACGATCCATGAATTCCCTTTGGTCGTTCCAGCTCGTTGGCTTTCGAGTCTGCCACCAAAATCGGGCTGTGGACCGAGATGACGGGCCCCGAAGGCTGGGGGATAGCCGGAAGCTATGAAAAGTGCCGGGCAGGGCGTCGGTGGGTGACCTCGAGTCCCGGCATCGGTCCACGGCGTCGCCGTGTCGGCCCGCGGCATCTCCGTATCGGCCCACCGAGCGGCGAAACGCCCCCGCGATCATCGCGGGGGCGTTCCCGTTCACTGCGCGGCCGGACCGCTCAGTAGCTGTGCTCCGGGCCGGGGAACACCCCGCGCCGTACCTCGTCGGCGTAAGTGGCTGCGGCGGTACGCAATTGCCCGCCCACATCCGCGAACTGCTTGACGAACTTGGCGGTCTTGCCGCCGGTGTAGCCCACCATGTCCTGCCAGACCAGCACCTGCGCATCGCATTCCACGCCCGCGCCGATGCCGACGGTCGGAATGGTCAGCTTGCGGGTGACCTGCCCGGCCAGCTCGGCGGGCACCATCTCCATCACGACGGAGAAGGCCCCGGCCTCCTGCACCGCGATGGCGTCGGCGATGAGCTGCTCGGCCCCGTCGCCGCGGCCCTGCACCCGGAATCCGCCCAGCGTGTTGACGCTCTGCGGGGTGAACCCGATGTGCGCCATCACCGGAATGCCGGCGGCGGTCAGCGTGTGGATGGTGTCGGCCACGCGCTCGCCGCCCTCCAGCTTCACCGCGTGCGCCCCGGTCTCCTTCATGAACCGCACGGCCGTGGCCAGCGCCTGTTCGGGGGAGGACTCGTAGCTGCCGAACGGCAGGTCGGCCACGACCAGCGCGTGCGGAGCGCCCTTCACGACGCCGCGCACCAGCGGGATCAGTTCGTCGACGGTGATCGCCACGGTGGTGTCGTAGCCGTACACCACATTGGCGGCCGAGTCGCCGACCAGCAGGACCGGAATTCCGGCCTCTTCGAAGAGCCGAGCGGTGGAGTAGTCGTAGGCGGTGAGCATGGACCAGCGCTCGCCCGCCTGCTTCATCTGCTGCAGGTGCTGCACTCGCGTCTTCCGCCGCGCGGGAGTTGTCGGCGCCGAACCGTACACAGGGGTTTCCGCATCGGATACGGACATCATCGTCCCTTTCGTCGTTCCTCGAGGCCCGTGCCGGGTCCCCGGGTTGTTCTGACGTCCTCAGTCTGCCATTGCGGCCGCTCACCCCAGCGATGCAATTGCTCACATCTCAGCCGACCGGTCCCTTCGCCAGCTGGACGCGCTCCGACCGGTTCTGCCCGCTCGCGTCGGTCCATTTCAATGTGACGGTGTCGCCCGGGTGGTGTAGGTCCATGGTCGCGGTGAGGTCGGTGGCCGTGGTAATGGTGTGGTCGTCGAGGCCGGTGATGACGTCGCGGGCGACCATCCCGAGCTGATCGGCGGGCCCGCCCTGGACCACGCCCCGGATCTGCGCGCCGCCCCCGGCGGAGGTCACGGAGACGCCGATGAAGGCGGTGTCGCCGATGTGGATGCGGTCCGAGCCCTGGCCCGCCTGGATCTGCTTGGCCACCCCGGCGGCCTTGTTGATCGGGATGGCGAAGCCCTGACCGCCGCCGATGCTGAACCGGAACCCCTTGGACGCGGCGGTGTCCATGCCGATCACCTTGCCGGTCGCGTCGACGAGCGGGCCCCCGGAGTCGCCGGGTTCGATACTCGCGGCGACCTGGATGAGGCCGGTCAGCTGCTCGGAGCTGCCGGTGGCGTCGTCGCTGGCGGTGATGGACCGGTTCAGCGCGGTCACCGTGCCCTGGGCGGGAGTGGGCTCGCCGCGGCCGCCGGCGTTGCCGACACCCACCACGGGGTCGCCGACGGCCACCTTGTCGGAGTCGCCGAGCGGCGCGGTCTGCAATCCGGACGCCCCGGTCAGTTTGATGACGGCCATGTCCTCGCTGCGGTCGAACCCGACCACGGTGGCCTCGTAGGTCCGCCCGTTCCCGAGATCGGTCGCCGAGATCTTGGTCGCGCCCTCCACCACGTGATTGTTGGTGAGCACGATGCCGTCCGAGCCGAGCACGATGCCGGTCCCCGCGCCCTCGCCGTTCTGCAGCCCCAGCTCGGTGTCGATATCCACGATGCCCGGCACCACATTTCGCGCGGCCACGTCGAGATCGGCTGGCGCGGTGGTGAAGTCGATGGGCTGGCTCTTCGTCACCCCGCCCGGCGATTCCGCGATCGGCGCACCCGGCAGGGTCGAGGGCCCGCACGCGACCAGTCCCAGCGTGGCGGTCAGCGCGACCGCCGCCGCCGCGGCGATACGCAGCGCGCGGGGGCGGGATGAGCGGGTGGTGGACCGATTCGGCGAAAGTGGTTGTACGGACATGGCATCCCCTCGTGCGTAGAGCCCCCCGGTTCTCTCCCATTAAGCATGCGGTTTCTGAGAGCGGCCTGGGGACTTTCCGTGCGAACACCCACGGACCGGGGAGGACCCGCACCGAACCTCCACCATGGCCGAAACCGTGACATGGCACGATCGTGGGATGGCGTTGATGCGAACCGGCCGGGTCGTGCTCATGGCGACGGCGTTGGCGATGACCGCGGCTGCGTGCACCAGTGTGGTGGACGGCAATCCCACCGCGTCGGCACCGGTGGGGATGGAATCCTTCTACAACCAGACCCTGAACTGGGGCAGCTGCCGCGAGTACAGCGAAGACCAGATGCCGCGCGACGCCGAGTGCACCCGGGTGACCGTGCCGGTCGACTACGCCAATCCCGGCGGGACCACCGCCAAGATCGCCATCTCGCGGGTGAAGGCGAGCGGCGACAAGATCGGTTCGCTGCTGTTCAACCCCGGCGGACCGGGCGTGACCGGCCTGAGCATGGTCGCCCTCGGTGACAGTACCGCGCTGGCCGACCGCTTCGACCGGATCGGCTTCGATCCGCGCGGTATCGGCGCGTCGCAGCCCGCGATCAAATGCCGGACAGACGCCGAGAACGACGCCCAGCGCGCCGAGCCGAACTGGGACAACTCGCCCGCCGGCATCGCCGCGCTCGAGGCGGAGAACAAGGACTTCGCCGGCAAGTGCGTGGAGCGCACCGGCAAGGAGTTCCTCGGCCACGTCGGCACCCGCGAGGTCGTGCAGGACATGGACGTGATCCGGGCCGCGCTCGGCGACCCCAAGCTCAGCTATGTGGGCTACTCCTACGGCACCCGCCTGGGTTACGCCTACGCCGAGAAGTTCCCCGACAAGGTGCGCGCCCTGGTCCTCGACGGCGCGCTGGATCCGGAACAGGATCCGGTCAAGGAGTCGGTGGCGCAGGCAGCCAGCTTCCAGAAGGCGTTCGACGCCTACGCGGCGGACTGCGCGGCCAAGGAGAAGACCAACTGCCCGCTCGGCGACGACCCGGGTCAGGCCACCAAGAAGTTCCGCACCCTCGTCGACCCGCTGTGGGACAAGCCGGTGCCCACCCAGGACGGTCGCGGCCTGCACTACGGCGACGCCATCACCGGCGTCCAGCAGACCCTGTACTCCAACCGCTTGTGGCCCGCCCTCACCAAGGGCCTGCGCGAGCTGGCCCAGGGCAGCGGCGACACGCTGCTCGCGCTGGCCGACATGTACGACGGCCGTCACGACGACGGCACCTACGACAACAGCGCCGACGCCTTCAACTCCATCCGCTGCGTGGACGATCCGGCCGTCACCGACCGCGCCGTCGCCGCCAAGCAGGACGCCGACTACCGCCGCGTCGCGCCTTTCCTCGACGACGGTCACGGCAGCGATGCCGCCCCGCTGGAACTGTGCGCCATCTGGCCGGTCCCCAATACCAGCACCCCGCACAAGATTTCGATCCCGAACCTGCCCAAGGTCGTGGTGATCTCCACGACCGAGGATCCGGCCACCCCCTATCAGGCGGGCGTGAACCTGGCCCAGCAGCTCGGCGCCTCGCTCATCACCTTCAACGGGACACGCCACACGGTGTCGCTGTCCGGTGTGAAATGCGTCGACGACCCCGTCATCGACTATCTCGTGGACCTGAAGCAGCCCGCCCAGGGCCTCACCTGCTGATCGCTGACGCCCGGGCCGCGCGCCGGAATCTCCGCGCGGTTCGGGGTCGTCACTGCTGACAGTTCCGAGAGTTGAATCTGTCGGCGTATGTAACACGGATTTAACTCCGGGACCCTACGCTCGCGGTCATGGACCGTCAGAAGGAATTCGTGCTCCGGACGCTCGAAGAGCGGGACATCCGTTTCGTGCGTCTCTGGTTCACCGATGTCCTGGGATATCTCAAGTCCGTGGCGATCGCGCCCGCCGAGCTCGAGGGTGCGTTCGAGGAGGGTATCGGCTTCGACGGTTCGGCCATCGAGGGGTTTGCCCGGGTCTCCGAGGCCGACATGGTGGCCAAGCCGGATCCGTCCACCTTCCAGGTGCTGCCGTGGTCCACCTCGAAGGGCCACCAGCATTCGGCGCGCATGTTCTGCGATATCGCCATGCCCGACGGCTCGCCGTCGTGGGCCGACCCCCGGCACGTGCTGCGGCGTCAGCTCAACAAGGCCGGTGACCTGGGCTTCAGCTGCTACGTGCACCCCGAGATCGAGTTCTTCCTGCTCAAGCCCGGCCCGCACGACGGCACCTCGCCGATCCCGGCCGACAACGGCGGCTTCTTCGACCAGGCCGTGCACGACGAGGCCCCCAACTTCCGCCGCCACGCCATCGACTCGCTGGAGTCCATGGGCATCTCGGTGGAGTTCAGCCACCACGAGGGCGCGCCCGGCCAGCAGGAGATCGACCTGCGTTACGCCGACGCGCTGTCGATGGCCGACAACGTCATGACCTTCCGCTACCTGATCAAGGAAGTGGCCATCGACGAGGGCGTGCGCGCGAGCTTCATGCCCAAGCCGTTCGCCGACCACCCGGGTTCGGCCATGCACACCCACATGTCGCTGTTCGAGGGCGAGCAGAACGCCTTCGCCGACCCCGACGACCCGGACAACCTGTCGGAGACCGCGCGCGCCTTCATCGCGGGCATCCTCGAGCACGCGCACGAGATCTCCGCGATCACCAACCAGTGGGTGAACTCCTACAAGCGCCTCATCCACGGCGGCGAGGCCCCCACGGCCGCCTCCTGGGGTCGCTCGAATCGTTCTGCGCTGGTGCGCGTCCCGATGTACACCCCGAACAAGTCGGCGTCGCGTCGCGTCGAGATCCGCAGCCCTGACAGCGCCTGCAACCCGTACCTGGCCTTCGCGGTGCTGCTGGCCGCGGGCCTGCGCGGTATCGAGAAGGGCTACACGCTGCCGCCGGAGGCCGAGGACGACGTGTGGTCGCTGACCTCGGCCGAGCGTCGCGCCATGGGCTTCCGTGAGCTGCCCGCGTCGCTGGACGAGGCGCTCAAGGCGATGGAGAAGTCCGAACTGGTCGCCGAGACCCTGGGCGAGCACGTCTTCGACTTCTTCCTGCGCAACAAGCGCCGCGAATGGGCCGGTTACCGCGCCCAGGTGACGCCCTATGAGCTGAAGGAGTACCTGGGTCTCTGACCCCGGCGAAACACCCGAATCGGGCCGCAATCCTCGCGATTGCGGCCCTATTCGTGTCTCCCCCCCACCACTCTCATGCCCGGATCGGCACGTCACCACGGCCACTCGGCGGCGTCGCGGACTGGAGGCGGATTGGACACAGTGTCTGGTTTGGGCGGGATGGGTGACATGTCTGGTGGGCACGACCTGTAATTTGAAGGACATGGTTCGGCCTCCGACTGCTCGTTCCGCTGTGCCCGGTGTCGGGCGGCTCGGTCTGCTCGAGCCGTCGGCCGCCGCCTCTCTGCGAGAGTTGGCGTGGGACAACGTGGACAGTGTTCCCCTGCTGTGGGCGCTGTCGCGTTCCCCCGACGCCGATCTGGCGCTGTTGACGCTGATCCGGCTGCGCGAGCAACTCGGGAGCGATTGGGCGGCCGTGGATTCCGAACTGCGCCGCGACTCCGCGCTGCGCGGGCGGCTGTTCGCACTGATCGGCTCCTCCAGCGCCTTCGCCGACCACCTGGTGGCCGATCCGGGCGCGTGGCGGCTGCTGCGGCGGCCCACACTGCCCAGCCGCGCGGAAGTGCTGGCGGATCTGCTGGACGCCGTGCACGCCGTCCCGGAGAACGGGGCCGCGGCCGGGCCCATGATGTACCGGGCGGGGATCTCCGGGCCCGAAGCGATCGCCTTGCTGCGCAAGCGGTATCGCGATCAGCTCATGCTGCTGGCCGCCATCGACCTGGCCGCCACCGTCGAGAACGAACCGGTGCTGCCGTACCAGCAGGTGGGTCAGCACCTCACCGATCTGGCCGACGCCGCGCTCACCGCGGCGCTGTCGGTCGCGGTCGCGCGGGTGTGCCAGGACCGTGAGGTGCCGGTGCACCTGGCCGTCATCGCCATGGGCAAATGCGGTGCGCGGGAACTGAACTACGTCTCCGACGTGGATGTCATCTTCGTCGCCGAACCGGCCGATACCACCGCCACCCGGCTCGCCGCGGAGATGATGAGCGTGGGCAGCGCCGCGTTCTTCGAGATCGACGCCGCGCTGCGCCCCGAGGGCAAGGCGGGCGCGCTGGTCCGCACCCTGGACTCGCACATCGCGTACTACAAGCGGTGGGCGCGTACCTGGGAATTCCAGGCGCTGCTCAAGATGCGGCCCGCCACCGGCGATCTCGACCTCGGTCGCGAATACCAGAAGGCCCTCATGCCCATGGTGTGGGCGGCCAACGAGCGACCCGACTTCGTCGCCGACGTGCAGGCCATGCGCCGCCGTGTCGAGGACCTGGTGCCCGCCGATCTGCGCGAACGCGAGCTCAAACTCGGGCATGGCAGTCTGCGCGATGTCGAATTCGCCGTCCAGCTGCTGCAATTGGTGCACGGCAAGGCCGACGAGTCGCTGCACGTGCAGAGCACCGTGGAGGCGCTGGGCGCGCTGGCCGCGGGCGGCTACGTGGGCCGCGACGACGCCGCCAACCTCACCGCCTCCTACGAATTCCTGCGGCTGCTCGAACACCGGCTGCAGCTGCAGAAGCTCAAGCGCACCCACACCCTGCCCGCCCCCGAGGACGAGGAGGGCATGCGCTGGCTGGCGCGCGCCGCGCACATGCGTCCGGACGGCCGCCAGGACGCGGTCGGGGTGCTCACCAGCGAGATCAAACGCAACGCGGTGCGGGTGCGGCGGCTGCACGCCAAGCTCTTCTACCGCCCGCTGCTGGACTCGGTGGCGCGCATGGACGCCGCCCAGCTGCGCCTGAGCCCCGAGGCGGCCGTGCGGCAGCTGGCCGCGCTGGGCTACGTCGCCCCGGAGAACGCGCTCGGCCACCTCAAGGCGCTGACCGGTGAGGTCGGGCGCAAGGGTCGCATCCAGGCGCTGCTGCTGCCCACCCTGCTCGAATGGCTCGGCGAGACACCGAATCCCGACGCGGGCCTGCTCGCCTACCGGCGGGTGTCCGAGGGCCTCGACAACGAGATCTGGTTCCTGCGCGAACTGCGCGACGAAGGGGCCATCGCGCAACGGCTGATGATCGTGCTCGGCTCCTCGGCGTACCTGCCGGACCTGCTGATCAACGCGCCCGAGACCATCCGCATGTACGCCGACGGCCCCAACGGGCCGCTGCTGCTGGCCACCAAGCCCTCGGACGTGGCGCGCGGAATCCTGTCCGGGGCACGGCGTTACGACGATCCCAAGCGCGCGGTCGCCACGGCGCGCTCGCTGCGCCGGCACGAACTGGCCCGCGTGGCCTCCGCCGACGTACTCGGCATGCTCGACGTGCAGCAGGTGTGCGAGGCGCTGTCCTCGGTGTGGATCGCGACCCTGGAAGCCGCGCTGCAGGCCGTGATCCGGGCCAGTGAAGCCGAACTCGGCAGACCCGCGCCCGCGGACTTCGCCGTCATCGGCATGGGGAGGCTCGGCGGCATGGAACTGGGCTACGGCTCCGACGCCGACGTGCTGTTCGTCTGCGACCCGCGGCCCGGCGAGGATGAGACCGTCGCCGTGAAATGGGCTGTCGGCGTAGCCGAACAGGTGCAGCGCCTGCTCGGCGCGCCCAGCACCGACCCGCCGCTGCAGGTCGACGCCGGACTGCGCCCCGAGGGCCGCAACGGCGCGCTGGTCCGCACCCTGGCCGCGTACGCCGCCTACTACCAGCAGTGGGCGCAGCCGTGGGAAGTCCAGGCGCTGCTGCGCGCGCACCAGGTCGCGGGCGACCCCGAACTCGGAATCCGCTTCCTGCGCACCATCGATCCGGTCCGCTACCCCGAGGGCGGCATGTCACCGGAGGGTGTCCGCGAGATCCGCCGCATCAAGGCCCGCGTCGACTCCGAACGCCTCCCGCGCGGAGCCAACCCCGCCACCCACACCAAACTGGGCCGCGGCGGACTGGCCGACATCGAATGGACCGTCCAGCTCCTCCAGCTGCTGCACGCCCACGAGGTCCCCGACCTCCACAACACCTCCACCCTCCAGTCCCTCGACGCCATCGAGCGTGCCGAACTCATCGACACCGCCGACGCCGAACTCCTCCGCGACGCCTGGCTGACCGCCACCAAGGCCCGCAACGCCCTGGTCCTCGTCCGCGGCAAACCAGCCGACCAACTCCCCGGCCCGGGCACCCTCCTGTCGGCGGTGGCCCGCGTCGCGGGCTGGCCCAACGACGACGGCAGCGAATTCCTCGACCACTACATGCGCGTCACCCGCCGCGCGAAAACGGTGGTGGAGAGAGTCTTCGGCGGCGAATAGCACCATGAGGCATCAGTAGAAGTAGGGCAGCGGTAGGTTTCGCTGCCCCATCATCTCCTGGTACGAGAGATCCATCGCGATAACCGTGTCCAACGCCTCCCTGACCGCGAACAGGGCGTCCTCGAGACTTCCGCAGGTCAGCTCTGATTCCGCCTCCTCCAGCACGCCTCGCAGGATATGGAGGCTGTCGCCTTGGATGCTCAAACCGGGAAACCGGCGACCTTCCCACCTGACCAACGAATAGTTTCCCTGTACACCCAGTATCTGCGCCGGTTCATCCATGATCACCTTCTCTCTCTTACCCGGGATCGAAGGAACTCGCGAGTTGTCCGGAAGGTCGTCGATCCAGGGCCAGCCGGCTTGGCGGGCGATTCCCAGTAGCTGCCTGCGCGCGCTGCACGAACCGGGCCGGTGGCCATCGCCTTCGGTGCACAGCCGATGTGGCCACAGCATGATCTTCACGCTGTCGGAAGTCTGCATCGACGGCGTCAGCGGCAGTCGGTGATGGCTCACGCGAGATGTGGTCCAGGACAACATCCTCACCGCCCTACGTCCGCGACGCGGGGAACGACGAACCCCCACGCCATGACCCGGTCCGATGCCGCCCGCGGTGACGGTGCCCCGCCCGCCCGCTCGCCGGCGCCTCCACATACCTCGAACCGTCGAGACACAGTCGGAGAAACCGGGCCTCACCACCCGGATGCTCATCCCGGTAGAAACCCCACACGCTCCAGCCGATCACGGCCAGGCAGAGAGCGAGAATCGACAGCAGCGCCCATGTGTCCCAGAGCATTACGGCATCCCCTCGAATTGCGTGGTTCCCGAATGGCCTGATTCCCGAACAGCGTCGCGGGCGTTGTCGCTCGGCGCCGGTTCTCGGTACACCCAGAATGGCCGAAGAGAGCCGTTCACAGTGTGCTGCACGCGAATTACGATGGGTGCACACACTGTGCACGCTCAGGCTGTGCACGCTCATGGTGTGCATGCTCACCATGAGCGCGCACCGGTTCTGAGCAATCCGTAGATTGCGAGGCTAACTAACATGGCCGGATCAACGGTCTCCCGCAGGGCATTTGGAAACTTCTTGCGTCAGATGCGGGAAGGGGCGAAGAAGACTGCACTGGCAGCTGGACTGCACGCTGAAACCTCTCGCATGACCATCGTGCGGCTGGAAGACGGCATGCTCACGAAGATCACCACCATGCAGCTCGAAAGTCTGCTCACCTTCTATCAGGCAGACGAGGCAAGTCGGGCGGAGGCGCTGAGTCTCTGGCGAGAAGTCAGGGAGCAGGCAAAAGCCGATAAGTTGCAAGGCAATTCGAAGGGTTTCTGGCAGCCGTACGCGGATCAATTGCCTTCGCATTTTCCGCATTACCTGCGGCTCGAAGCGGCAGCCGATCGCATGACCACACATCAGCTCGTGCTGGTCCACGGTCTGTTGCAGACCGCTGATTATCGCCGGGCGGTCGCCAAGCTGGATGCGCCGGAGCTGTCGATTGTCGATACCGAGCGGCGGATCGAATTGATGGAGCGTCGGCAGATCCGGCTCGATAACCCAGCCTTCCAGTTGAAGGTCTTTCTGTCGGAGGCGGTCCTGCGGCATCGCCCCGCGGAACCCGCCGTGATGGCCGCTCAGCTGCGCTGGCTCGCGGAGGTGAGCGAGCGGGAAAACGTTGGTATCCGCGTCATTCCATTCGGAATCGGTCCCCACCGAGGCCTTGTGATGCAGTCATTCACCCTGCTGGATTTCGACAGCCTTCAGAGTCGCCTGCCCGAGCCGCCCGTCGTCTACCTCGAGGGCGCTGTAGGGGCCCTCTATCACGATCGAACCGACGTGATCGACCGCTATCGCGAGGCGATCGCCGCTCTGCAAACGGTAGCGTTGACTGAGGACGACACCAGGACCATGGTGCTCGAGGTGGCGAAGGAGTATGCGGCGTGAACAATCCGCCTGTCCGGCAGTGGTACAAGTCCACCCGAAGTGAAACCTCGAACCAGTGCGTCGAGGTCTACCAGGACGATGATCGTGTCGGTGTTCGCGACTCGAAGAATCCCGGTGGCCCGGAACTGTTCTTCGACGGCTCCGAGTGGGACGTCTTCCTCGGCAGTCGCATCTGGGACCGCTGACGCGGGGACGCGCGGCTCAGCCGAGTGGAATCCATTCCACGCCAACCTGTTCGATGTGGGCCGCCTCGTCCGCGGTCAGTGGCGTGCGGCCACTGGCCTTGGCGAGATAGGTCATGGGGTCCCAGCCCAGCGGAGCGAGGTCGTCGGGGTTGCCGGAGACCAGCAGCAGGGTGGTGACGATGGCGGCGGCCTCCGGGGTGGTCCAGGGGGTGCGGTCGAGAGCGGTAGCGAGGTCCAGACCGTGGAGGGCGAGTTCGGCCACGCGGGTGATGAGGAAGTCGGTGAGGCCCATGCCGATGTTCCAGCGGGTCATCAGTCGGCGGTCGTCGGGTTCGCGGCGGGCGGAGTCGTGGACCAGCGGCCAGGCGGCGTCGAGTGCGGCGACGACGGCTAGGCCGGAGGGGTAGGCGGTGGCGCTCCGCTGGGCGAGTGCCACGCGTTCGATATTGGCCTGCGCGTCGAAGATTCGCGGGTTGTAGTAGTTGACGGCGTTGAGGGGAGCCGTGGCCGGTTCGGGGACGGTCAGGCCGTCGGTCACGCGCTAGATCCCGGTGACCACGTGGGCGAGCAACTCGGTGACCGTCCACGGTGCGCAGGGTGTCGGCTTGGCGAATTCGATTTCGGAGAGCCCTGATGCCACGTGGACCAGTGCCTTCGCCTCCTGGCGGAACCCGGTAAGGATGTCATCTCTCCCCATGAGGACACCCTAGGTAGTGTCCTCAAAGCTAGTTCTGCTGATCTGCAAAGTTGCTGCAGCGGTTCTGATTTGATTGCCCGTGTGGTTCGCAGGCACGAGTTGACCGAGCAGCAGTGGCGGACGATCGAGGTCTTGCTGCCGGTATCCGGAGCGAAAGGCCGCCCCCGCGTGGATGACCGGCGGGTGATCAACGCGATGCTGTACAAGGCCAAGACCGGTGTGGCCTGGCGGGATCTGCCCGACCGGTACGGGCCGTGGCAGACGGTTTACAACCGGTTCTGGCGCTGGACCCGCAACGGCACCCTGGCCATGCTGGTCGAGCAGGTGCGTGTGATCGCCGACGCGGTCGACGAACTCGACCGGGAGGTATCGGTGGACTCCTCGCTCGTGCGTGCCCACCAGCACGCTGCCGGCGCGCGCGCACGCGTGGTTCACACAGGGGGACAACCAATCCGGCGAAGGGCACACCGAACCAGGTGATCATGCCATCGGCCGCTCACGCGGTGGCCCGACCACGAAAATTCATCTGGCCTGCGATCGGCTGGGCCGCCCGCTGGCGGTCGTGCTGACCGCGGGCAACATCAACGACTGCACCGTGTTTACCCGGGTGCTGGCCGGTATCCGAATGCCGCGGCCTGGCCGAGGCCGGCCCTGGACACGGCCGCGGCGAGTCCTGGCCGACAAGGGTTATTCCACCCGCGCCATCCGCGAGCACCTGCGTGGTCGCGGTATTGCCGCGACGATTCCCGAACGCATCGACCAGCAGGCCAACCGTCGTCGCCGAGGCAGAAACGGTGGCCGTCCACCGGTGTTCGACCCGATCGCCTATCGACGCCGCAACGTGGTCGAACGCTGCTTCAACCGGCTCAAACAGTACCGAGCGATCGCCACCCGCTACGACAAGACAGCAACCTCCTACCGAGGCATGCTCGACCTGGCCACCCTGCTCATATGGCTTTGAGGACAGGCCCTAGTGCCGCGTCAGGCAACGTTGGATAGGTAATCCGGTCGGCGGATCTTGGATCCGACTGCGAAGTCGCGGACGGGTCTGGCGTGCTGGTTGCG